>CABWKN010000159.1 GCA_902505605.1 Candidatus Guanabacterium sedimentis | reverse complement strand
TCCTCCTCTCTAATTGGTCTATGAAATAAGTCTATTAGTTAAAAGCTTGTTTTCCCCTTACTGCTTTTCGGGCAAAAGAAAAACCACTCTTTTCAGTCTTCCCACCAAAATCTTGAAAGGCATTTAAAATAAGAATTAACCTTTGTAGGTCTCCAACTTACCCTTCTTTGAATATTAGAATGGTCGGGACGAGAGGATTTGAACCTCCGACCTCCTGCTCCCGAAGCAGGCGCGCTAACCAGGCTGCGCTACGTCCCGACCGTCGTGCTCACTTGATAAAGTATCTTATAATAATAAATCCACCCACCAACAGAATGACGAATATAAGCGTCAGCAGGTTGAGGTATTTTTCTATCCACCCCCTTATCTGAGGTCCGAATACTCTGAACAGCCCACCGACTAAAAAGAACCTCCCCGCCCGGCTCACCGCCGAAGCCAGCATAAAAATCGTAAAATCTATCTTGCACGCCCCCGCGGCGATGGTGAACACCTTATACGGGATGGGCGAGAACCCCGCAATACCCACCGCCAGCGCATTATATTTCATGTAGAGCGCTTGTATCGGGTAATACTCATCCATTATACCATAGAAATTAAGAATCGGTTCCCCGATGAGATTGAAAAACTGCACCCCGATGAGGTAGCCAAACACCCCGCCCACCAGCGAGCCAAGCGTGCAGATGAGGGCGTATTTAAACGATTTCAGCGGTTTGGATATCGCCAGCGCTATCAGCAGCACATCCGGTGGGATGGGGAAAAAGGAGGACTCGGCTACCGCCAGCAGGAACAGCGCCCAGCTCCCGTAGGGCGTCTCCGCCCAGTGCAGCACCCACCGGTACAATCGCTTCAGACGGCTCATATTCTACTATCTAAGTCTCTGCCCCCTCTGTGCAAGGGCGAGGTCAACCCTTGTTGGAAGCTCCTTTGCGGAATTGACCATTGAGAAAGTCGGACCAGGAAGCCATCTCCTTCAGGGCACGGTGGTCGGTAAGGTCGAGATGCAGCGGAGTGATGGAGATGTAGTTCCGCTCCACGGCTTCGCAATCGGAGCCCTCGCCGCCGCCGCAGCTTATATCAACCCCTTTGATGATGTAAACCTTCTCCCCCACAGGGTTTTTCTCCTCGGTGACCGTATCCTTATAACACCTCCACCCCTGGTGAGTGAGCTTGACTCCCTTATGAGGACCCGGCGGGATGTTGACATTTAAAAAAGTCCCTTTGGGCAGACCATCCTTAAGAATCTTCTCCGCCAGCAGTCGGGCAAACCTCCCTGCCAGGGCATAATCGCTCGGTCCGCCGCTCACCAAAGATATGGCGAAGGAGGGGATATCGTGAAGAGCACCCTCCATGGCCGCCGAGACGGTACCCGAATAGGTGACATCATCACCGAGGTTAGGTCCTTTATTGATACCCGAGACTAGCAGCTCGGGCGGTTTCTTCATCAGCTTGAACACCGCCAGGTGGACACAATCGGTGGGGGTGCCCACTACCATCCATCGGTTTGCCCCCAGCTTCAAGATCTTCAGCGGCTGCGAGAGGGTGAGAGAGTGCCCGGCAGCACTCATCTCTTGGGCAGGGGCGACGATGGTAATCTTCCCCAGTGGACGGAGAGATTCCTTAAGAGCAATAATGCCTTCGGAATGGATACCATCGTCATTGGTGATCAGGATGCGACTCATCCTCACCCTCCACGGGCAAAAAGAAAATCAACCGACCCTCTTGTCAACAAAAATCCTGTCCTTAATAAAAAAGCGCTGTTTGTGATTCCTCTGGTGCTTCGATTGATTAATATGAAAATGCAAAAGAGGCTGCGCTCACTCAAAATTTCCTATAAAAAAAACAATAAAAATGGTCGGGACGAGAGGATTTGAACCTCCGACCACTTGACCCCCAGTCAAGTGCGCTACCAGACTGCGCCACGTCCCGACCTATTTATTTTCAATCCTTTAGAAAAGAACCTGTTCTTCCGTTATACCTCTTGTGCTCTAAAAATGTCTTTATGAGATAACGATTACAAATGAATTTCAAATATCCGTAACAGGCTATCCGTATTTATTTCAAAAAGCGTACTTACTATCCATTTATCTTATAGCATTGTTTAGGGTCTTTGTCAAGCCAGGAGATAGAGGAATTTATGTTCTTCTCCGAGTTCATCGAGCTTGAATGTGTCGCCCCTTTATTTTTAATGGTAATAATTGCAGCCAATTTAAGTTGATTTCACATTTTCCTTATGCTATAAGCTATTAAGGGGCAAATTGCACATAAGGAGGAGAAAGGGGGAGTGTAATGCAGGTTAACAAAGCGAACTCATGTTTTTGGTAAGCGGGGTAAGTTTTTTCTTCTCATCGCACACAGGGGGAGGGAAAAATAAGAAATAGCTCATCTAAAAATGTCGTATTTTTTCCACCGTTGAAAAAAAGGAGATCTTAACATGAATCAGACAAATAATATAAAAGTAGTGTGGGCATTGGTTCTATGCTTGGTCATTTTTCTGGCTAATCCTGCTGTTATGGCACAGCAGAAAAAGGCGCTGACTTTTCAGGATGTCATGAAGTTTAAGGCAATCTCGGATGCAGTGATCTCCGAGGGCGGTTTGTGGATAGCCTATACTGCTCAGCCCGACCGGGGTGATGGGGAGGTCAAGATCCACGCCGCAACAGGAGAGCAGGTTTTCACTATTGAGCGGGGGAGCAAACCGCTCATATCCAAGGACTCCCGTTGGGTGGCTGTGGTTATCAAGCCCAGCGCGGTTGAGCTGGAAAAAGCCAATAAGGAAAAGCCCAAGCAAGGGATGGCATTGCTGGAGACCGCTACCGGTGAGGTGCATCATTTCGAGAAGGTAGAGCGTTTCGGCTTTTCGGACGATTCGCAGTGGCTGGCTTATCATCATTTCAAAGAGGAAGAGAAACCAGCCAAAAGAGAAAAGCCCCAGTCCAGCCAGGAACCTCCAACCTCAGCCGAACCGCAGAAAGACAAAAAGAAGAAGGAAGTCGGGAGTACCCTGGTGCTGCACCATCTGCCATCTGGACAGGAGATATCCATTCAATATGTGCTCTCCGTCGCTTTCGACACATCCTCTCGCTACCTGGCTTATGACATCGCTGAACCCGAAGGAAAGGAAAACGGTCTTTTTTGCGGGGAATTGCAAAAACAAGGCTACCCCCAGATAGCCATAACTAAAGGCGAGAACACTCGTTATAGCAACCTTACCTGGACTAAAAAAGAGAGCAAGCTTGCTTTTTTGTCAGCCATAGAGGATGAAGAGGGTCAACCCGGTCCAGCTACGCTGTGGGTCTGGGACGGCGAAACCGGAAAACAGAAGCAGGTAGTCAAAGCTGAGGCGGCGCCTGAAGGGTGGACGCTTCCCCTTAAAAACCAGGTTTCCTGGACACGAGATGGCCAGCGAATCTTTTTTGGCTTCAAACCGGAAACTCCGCAGGATGTAAGCACGGAAAAGGAGGAAGAGCAGGAGGAAAAGGAAAAGGTCGACCTCTTTAACATAGATGACCTGCTCAAAAGGAGAGAGGTAGATGTCTGGCACTGGAATGACCCTCTCATTGTCACCCATCAGAAAAAACAATGGTCGCGCCTGAAAGACTGGACATATCGAGCCGTCTATCACCTGGATTCAGGTAAAGCAGTAGCCCTCGCCGACCAAGAAATGCGGACTGTCGAGGCTACTGAAAATCCCCATTTTGCCCTTGGTCTTGCCGATGTCCCCTACCTCAAGGAAATCACCTGGGAAGGAAGGTTTAATGATGTCTACCTGGTAGGGCTTAAAGATGGCTCTCGGAAGAAAGTCATCTCCCATCTGTCAGGTCGCCCCTCCCTTTCTCCGAATGGTAACTATGTAGTGTATTACCATGACCTGCACTGGCATATCTATGACAGCAAGACAGGAACCACCCGCAACCTGACCAGCCAGCTTGATGTACCCTTCTTCGATGAAGACCATGACTACCCCAGTGCCACTCCGGGATACGGTATGGCAGGATGGGTAGAAGATGACCGTGCCGTTCTCATCTACGACAAGTATGATATCTGGCAGTTCCCCACTGGCTCAGGCAAGCCCATAAATCTTACCGGCGTCGAGGGACGTCAGAGACAGGTCACTTTTCGCGTCCTTCGTTTAGACTCGGAGAAGCGCTTTTTTGTCAAAGATGAGCAGCTGCTGCTTTCCGCCTACCACAATCTGAAAAAACACACCGGCTTCTCCACTTGCCAGGTAGGGGCTCCCGGTGTGAAGACGCTCGTTGAGGAGAAAAAACGATTTCGCTTTCTGGCAAAAGCCAAAAAGAAGCAGATTCTGATGTACACCCGGGAAAGCTACTCAGAATTTCCCGACATCTGGGTCGCTGATATGGACTTCGACTCCCCCCGTAAGATTACCGATGTGAATCCGCAGATCAACGAGTTTGCCTGGGGCAGTGCCGACCTGGTCGAGTGGAACAATGTAGATGGCATTCCGCTGCAAGGTGTGCTGATCAAACCGGGAAACTATCAACCCGGTGAGCGTTATCCCGTGCTGGTCTATTTCTACCGCTTCTTCTCTCAGCGTCTTTACGAATTCAATCAACCGGTGATCAACCACCGTCCTTGCTTTCCGTTGTACACCAGCAACGGTTACGCCATATTCCTTCCCGACATCCGATTTGAGGTGGGTCGTCCTGGCTTTTCAGCTACCAAATGCCTGGTGCCGGGTGTGCAAAAGCTGATTGATATGGGAATTGCCGACCCCGAAGCTATCGGGCTGCACGGTCATTCCTGGAGTGGATATCAGACGGCTTTTGTAGTTACCCAGACCAACATCTTTGCCGCAGCCATCGCCGGGGCACCGGTCTCTAACATGACCAGCGCTTATAGCGGCATTCGCTGGCAGTCCGGATTAGCGCGGCAGTTTCAGTACGAGCGGACACAGAGCCGCATCGGCGGGAGTCTGTGGGAATATCCCGAACGCTATATCGAAAACTCTCCGGTGTTTTTTGCCGACCGCATTAATACACCCTTGCTCATTCAGTTTGGAGACGAAGACGGGGCGGTGCCCTGGTATCAGGGAATCGAGCTTTATCTGGCTATGCGTCGGCTGGGTAAAGACTGCATCTTCTTGCAGTATCGCGGCGAGCCTCACCACTTGCAGAAGTACCCAAACAAAATGGACTATGCCATGAAAATGAAGCAGTACTTTGACTACTATCTCAAGGGAGAGCCGGCACCGGAGTGGATCACAAAAGGAGTCCCCTTCCGCGGAAAGTAGTGGACAGCAGAACCATTATTTCAGATGCACCTGAAAAGCGAGCGCCATATAAAAAGGGTAGGCGGGGATAAGTAGGTAAAATATGAAAAAACTGAATCAATTGGCAAGAAAAAGTGATGTGGTCTAAGAAGAGTCTGGCAGCGAAAGTATAAGTGGCAGGGTCGCATCTAAAAAGAGATGAGGTTAAGAGGAAAAAACCAATTTAGGGTAGATTGTCATAGTTATTTTTTATATTTGTGAGAGGTGACGAGAGAGATAAGTTTTTTTGCTGTGAATTGGGTAATGTAAATTAAAAGAGATTTCCCATCCATAAAAAGTCGAGAGCGGGACTCAATTCCCACTCTGACGAACAGGAGAGACATGATGGATAAGGAAGAGTTTAGACAATTTGGCTATAAATTCGTCGATTGGGTGGCGGATTATATGACCGAGGTGGTTAAGTATCCGGTGATGTCTCAGTTGGAACCTGGTCAGATCAAAGAGAGGCTCCCTCAGCATCCGCCGGATAAAGGTGAACCAATGGAAAGGATTTTCGATGATTTTAAAGAAATTGTACTCCCGGGTATCACCCATTGGCAGCATCCTTGCTGGTTTGCCTATTTTCCTGCCAACAACAGTCCTCCATCTATTCTGGGTGAGCTGCTGACGGCAGGACTTGGCACTCAGTGCATGATATGGCAGACTTCTCCGGCTGCCGCCGAACTGGAGGAAATAGTTCTGGAATGGCTGCGCCAAATGCTGGAGCTCCCGGAAGGCATGGCCGGAGTCATTCAGGATACCGCTTCCACTGCCACTCTCTGCGCTCTGCTGTCAGCCAGAGAAAGGGCTACTAATTTTGAGGCAAATCAAAAGGGTCTGAAGAAGCCTCTGGTAGTCTATGCCTCGGAAGAGGCGCATTCCAGTATAGAGAAAGGGGTTAAAATTGCGGGCTACGGGAAGGAGAACCTGCGTCTTATGCCTACCGATGATGCTTTTGCCATGATTCCCGAGAAACTGGAAGAAGCAGTGATCCTGGATAAAAAAGGAGGACTGCAGCCAGCTTGTGTGGTGGCTACGCTGGGGACAACCTCCTCCACTGCGATAGACCCTTTGGCTGACATCGGTAAAATCTGCCGCCGGCATGACCTCTGGCTCCATGTTGATGCCGCTTTTGCGGGGACGGCTGCCATCCTTCCGGAGAAGAAATGGATGCTGGACGGAGCAGAGTATATGGACTCCTTTGTCTTTAATCCCCATAAGTGGATGTTTACCAATTTCGACTGCTCAGCCTATTTTGTAAAGGATTCCGGAGCTCTTATCCGTACATTTGAGATTCATCCTGAGTATCTAAAAACCGGCCTGGATGCTCAGGTGAAGAACTTCCGTGACTGGGGTATCCAACTAGGGAGGAGGTTTAGAGCCCTGAAATTGTGGTTCGTGATTCGCTATTACGGAGTGGAGCGGCTTCAAGAGATGATAAGGGAGCATATCCGATTAGCCCAATTGTTTAAAGGTTGGGTAGATGAGCATAAACACTTTGAGCTTATGGCACCGGTGAGCCTGAGCCTGGTGTGTTTTCGCATGAATGATGGGCGAGGCGAGGAGGCAGTCAATAGTTTGAACAGATGTCTCCTTGAGAACCTCAACCAACATGGAAAGATATATTTGACTCACACCACCTTAAAAGGTAAATACACACTCCGCCTGGCTATCGGTCAGCGGTTGACTGAAGAACGGCATGTAAAGGAGGCCTGGAAATTGATAACCTCAAAGGCAGAGGAAATCCTAAAGATACCGTGCTAATTTCTTTGAGACATTGCTTTTATCAAAGGAGGCAATTATTAGTAAGGGTCAGTAGAGGCGGAAACCTTTGTAACTTATGGCATACAATATAATATGTTTATATTAAATTTTAGGAAGCAGCCAGCGAGATGTTTTCCTCTGTCAAGTGCGCTATTAAACTGCGTCATATTCTCATCCTATCAATCAATGTCATCTTTTTTCAAAATTGTCAGAATATTGGTTAGCCTCTTTTTCAGCAACTTAAGCTTAGCCGAAAGCTCATCTTCTTCTGCATGAAGATGCTCCCTTTTTTGCGGTCTGGATTTTTCTTTTAGCTTCGCTCGAGCACCAGCAATGGTATATCCTTCCACCTGTAACAGCTCCTTGATGTGGAGGATGGTTTCTATATCTTTTTTCTTGTAAAGTCGTTGCCCGCCTTTGTTTTTCATCGGGGAGAGCGAGGGAAACTCAGATTCCCAGTAGCGGAGGACATAGGGTTCGGTTTGAGTTAAGCGGGCTACCTCGCCAATTTTGAAGAAGAGCTTATCGGGTAGTTTTGGCATTCGGTTTATCTCAAGGTTTAGGCTTACATTTATCCTCTGAGAGTGAATTCACAAATTTTATCAGGAACTTGGCTGGATGAAAACTCAGCCATTGACGAGGTGGGATAAGAACTGGTGCTCCCGTTTTGGGATTTCTGCGCAATCTCCCCGCACGCCGGCGCAACTGGAAGGTACCGAAATTGCTGAGTGTAATCTTCCTGCCTTTAATGAGTTCCCTTTTTATTATTGATAGGATGAGCTCTAATATTTCGTCTGCCTCCTTTTTGAGGAGACCACCGTGGCGATTATATATTAACTTTGATATTTCTTTGCGTGTCATAAGGGCGGGGGAGTTATGATTTACGGCTTAATTTGATATTAAGGGAAAGCTTCAGCTTTATCTCCCTGGTATCTTGGTCTACCTTCAATTCAATAGGGACGGTTATCTCTTTTTCTTCTTCCTCTGGTTCCTCTGGAGGAGTGCTTTCTAACATGATTTCCTCCTCTTCTTGGGGGGGGCTTGGCTCAGTGTCGAGAAAAGGGGAGGTTTCTAAGAGCAGCTCTTCTGGCTCTTCCTGGGGAGCTTCTTCTTGGTAGCTGCCAGATAAAACAGGCTCTTCTTCTTGCAAGGAGGATGGTACGGGGACTTTGTCTTCTGCTTTTATTGGCTCGGCTTCAAACTCTTCGACATTTAGCTCTCTGGAGATTTTGCTCATTACTGAAAGGGTGATCTCCCGCAAGCATTCATACACCCCTATACCGTGAATGGCGATGGCTTCGAAGTGCGGCACCCCATATCTATTCAACTTTCTGTTAAGTTCTTCGACCGGGGCTATCTTCAATAGGTCTCTTTTATTAAACTGAAGAATGTGGGGAATGTTTTTGAGATTTATTCCCTGCTCCCGTAGGTTTTTCTCGAGGTTATCTACGCTCTCCAGATTAGAGTCCATCAATTCCTTTTGGGAGTCGGCGACAAAAACTATCCCATCAGCTCCTTTTAGCACCAGCTTACGGGTGGTGTCGTAAACCACCTGACCAGGCACCGTGTAGAGCTGAATTGTGGTCTGAATTCCCTTGAAGCTCCCGATTTCAATAGGCATAAAGTCAAAGAAGAGGGTGCGGTCTTCACTGGTTGCCAGGGAGACCATATTCCCCCTGTCCTCTTCGGGGAGATTGTTGTATATATACTGCAAGTTGGTGGTTTTGCCGCTTAGCCCTGGTCCATAGTAAACAATCTTTGCCGTTATCTCTTTAGTGGCGTAGTTGAAAAATACCATTTTGCTCCTCCAATAGGGGCGGACTTGTCAGTTGCCAACTTTGTTGAATAGATAACAGCGTAATATATCTAATTAAAGATAACATAAATAATCTTTTAAGTCAATTTATTTGATAGCATTATAAATATCTTATTTCTTTCTCAGTTCGATTTTTATAGGAGTGCCATAAAAGCCAAAAGCCTGCCTTATCTGCTCAGTCAGGTAACGCCGATAGGTGGGAGTGAAGTTTCGGGGGTTGTTTACAAAGAATACGAATCGGGGGGGCTTGATATCGACCTGGCTTCCATAGAGAACCCTGGGTTTTCCTCGTCTTTTTGGGGAAGGAAGCCTGGGGGAAATCACTTTATGGAGGGCCTGATTCAACACTGGGGTGGGGACCCTAAGGCTCATGCTCATGAATACCTGATGAACTAGGTCGAATATTTTGAATACCCTCTGCCCTGTTTTAGCTGATATAAACAGTGTAGGAGCATAGCGGAGAAAGTGGATTTTCTTTCTTATCTCCTTCAGGCAAAAGTCGGTATTCTTCCACTCGGGGGGCATCAAGTCCCATTTGTTTACCAGTATAACTATCCCCCGCCCCTTTTTCTCGGCGTAAGCCGCGATAGCCACATCTCCGCTGGTGATCCCTTCGGTGGCATCAAGCAGAAGGAGTACCACATCGGCTCGCTCCAGGCTTTGCCGTGCTTTTAGCACACTGATTATCTCGGCTGGTTCCCGAAGCACTCGTTTTCTTCTTATGCCGGCTGTGTCGATGATGCGGTAGTTTCTACTTTCATAAAAGAATAGAGTATCAATGGAGTCTCTGGTTGTTCCCGGCTCCTCGCTCACTAATACTCTTTCTTCTCCCAGTATTCTGTTTACCAGTGATGATTTTCCCACATTGGTTCTACCGACCACTGCAATTTTAATCTCAGGTTCCTCTTCTTTCTCCTCTTCCTCTTCAGCGGAGGGTAGCTGTGAGGTTATCAGGTCGAGCAACTCTCCCATACCGCGATTGTGCTCTGCTGAGATAGTGCAATTTATATCAAAGCCTAACTGGTAGAATTCTGCCGCATCCTTTTCCAGCCCGGGATGGTCTACCTTGTTTATCACCAGAATTATTGGTTTGTTATGTTTTCTCAGAAAGCGGGCAATATCAGACTCCAGGGGCGAAAGTCCGCTTCTTACATCAACCACAAATAGAAGCAAATCGGCATCTTTTACTGCTCTGAATACCTGTTCTTTTACCTTCTCTGTTATTCTCTCAAAGCCGAATAAATCTAATCCCCCTGTATCAATAATGCTGAAGCTTCTCCCTTCCCATTCCGCCTCGCCATAGAGCCGGTCCCTAGTCACTCCCGGGAGACTATCCACGATTGCCTTTCTGAGACCACAAATCCGATTGAAAAGGGTAGACTTTCCCACATTTGGTCTACCCAAAATGGTGATTTTAGGAAGGGCCATCGAATATTCTCTTTCTTTTACATGGAATTTTTGTTATAAAATAAAAGAGCATATATTAGAATACTATAACATAGCTGAGATGTGGTCGACAATCAATTTGGCAAAATATTTCTTGACAAGGATAACTTGGGCTAATATAATGACTTATGTTTTCCAAAAGGAGGCAAGGCATGATCAAATCGGATATAGTGAATGAGATATCCAACGTTGCCGAAATCACCAAGGTTAAAGCCGAAATTGCGGTAAAAGTTATTTTCGATGCTATGAAAAGCTCTCTTGCTCGCAAGGAGAGGATTGAGCTCAGGGGTTTCGGAATCTTTCAGGTTAAGCCTCGCAAAAGAGGGATAGGAAGAAACCCTCGGACCGGAGAAGAGGTCAAAATTCCTCCCGGATATACCATCCGCTTTAAACCCGGGAAGAACTTATTAAATATTAAATAAACCCATCCTTTTGATTTCTTCTTTCAAATTGACTAGGTTCTGCAGGCTAACAGGAAGGCTCCGAGATTCGAGATTCTATTGGCTTATAGCAATAATATAACCTATCTGGCAATAATAAAGCTCTTTCGCAGCACCCCTTATTCCCTTGTTGTTTCTTGACACCTACCATCAAGTGCTATATACTAAAAAATCTAAACTTGCGGATTTATTGGAAGAGTGAAAGAAGGAGGTTTATTTATTGGAGAGCTTATCTGGGGAGGAGAGATTAGCCCCCGCTCCCTTGGTGCCAGAAAAAAGACCGAGGATATTTATCAATGTTATCCTTTTTATCCTGACGATAATCACCACCTTTGTCATTGGTGCTGTTGACCATTTAGGTTTCCAATCCAATGAGCCTATAATATTCGACCTCAGTTTTATTCATAAGATTTTTGCTGACCCCTCTATTTTACGCCATGGATTCTATTTCTCCATCGCTATTATGGGCTTCCTCCTCAGCCATGAGTTAGGGCATTACTTTACCTGCCGCCGATATAATATAAATGCCACCCTCCCTTACTTTATTCCCGCCCCTACTTTAGTGGGCACTTTTGGAGCCTTTATCAAGATCAAGTCACCGATAAAGAACAAGAAGGCACTTTTTGATATCGGAATTGCCGGTCCGCTGGCCGGCTTTGCAGTAGCCTTGCCCACCTTGATTGTCGGTCTGAAGCTCTCCAAGCCGATTTTAATTCCCCCGGTGCATCGAGGTCTTTATTTGGGCTTAGGGGAGCCGCTTCTTTTTGACCTCATAGAGCGTGCCTTTTTGCCCGCTTACCCTGCTAATTACGACCTGCTCCTGCATCCCATAGCTCTTGCAGGATGGTTCGGATGCCTGGCAACGGCGTTAAACCTTTTGCCAATAAGCCAATTGGATGGTGGGCATATAAGCTATGCCATCTTCGGCAAACATTATTCTAAGGTATCATTGGGTGTTTTTTCGGTGATAATTCTTATGGGGTTCATTACCGGCTTTCCGGGATGGTTCTTCTGGGGATTATTGATTCTGCTGCTGGGGCTGCGGCATCCTCGAACCCTCGATGATGAGCTCCCCCTTGATGGAAAAAGGAAACTCCTGGGTCTATTAGCCCTTATTATTTTTATCCTTACCTTTACCGCTAAGCCTATCTATATCAGCTGAGAGGTTATCGTTGCTCGCTCTTTTACTCTCCTCTATTACCTGCCAGCATCCTTGAAGCTCATCCTGTTTAACCATCAACCTGTAGATTGGTTCCCCCTTATCTTTGTCACTGCGAAATATGGGGGCTAAGATTCGCTGAAACCTCCCCTTGGAAAGTAGCACCACCTGATAGCCATGGAACTCAAGCAGACTTTTGATGATCATGATTTCCGCCAGGCTGTCCGAGAAGAATACTGGAGCCCATCCGCTATTCTGCCCGGAGCCTAAATATATCTGAGGAGTAGAACTCCCACAATAAGGGCACAACCTCTTCTCCTTGGTGTAAGTCCTCTGGCATACGGGGCAATAAGGCATTGCACTTGTCTCTCGTTTTTATTACGCTTCAGCTCATCAATCGCATAAGCCATCGCCCTTGGAGCTGAATAGCCCCTTCAGGGCACGCCTCCTGACAGCAGAAGCAGGTAATGCATTTGTCGTAATTGATAATCATTTGGCTGTTAGAATCGCTGACGGCTCCGGTGGGGCAGGCTTCCAGACAGCGGTGGCAGAGTGTGCATTTAGAAAGCTCGACAGAGGGGAGGGGAGTAAGATATCGCTTGAGTCTCCGTTGGAGCCAATAGGGGATGTTCCAGGCCATAGTTGAATAACTTGGAAATTGAAAATCGTCCACTGCCACCTTGTTCAGCTCTTCTCCTAAGATTTTTATCTCTCCTATATCAACGGGAGCAATCCCCATCTCCTTGGCGACGAAAGTAGTGGGCAAAAGGAGGGGCTCCAATCCCAGCAGGTGGGCTATCACCATATCTAACGCCACACATTCCCTGCCTGCCAGAATCAGTCCCAGCTCACGCAGCCTGCCGCTCTGGGGGCCATTCCCTTCCATGGCTACTATACCATCCACAATGGTCAATTGTGGTCCTATCGTCCGATAGAGCTCCACCAGCATGCGGGCGAAATAAAGCCTATCTGTTCCTGCTTTGAAGTGCCATTGGACTTTTTTCCTCCCCACCACGCAGCCGAAGAGGTTCTTTACGGCTAAGGTTAAGAGCATCTGCGAATGGGTTTTGAGTTTGGGGAGATTGACAATTACATCGAAGTCAAAAACCTGTTTGGCTATTTCGAATCGTCGGAAGGTCCCCTCATAAGGGTTATCGACCTCTATCGACTCGTCAAATTCAACCAGTCTGACGTCGTAATGGTCAGCAACCTCCTTTAATCCGGCCTTGTCAGCTGCTCGAACCAGACTGCTGGAAAACATGGGGCTATCTCCTATCGTAGGGATACCCCCTGCTTCCTTGACCTGGAGGACAACCGCCCTTACCAGGGAGGGGTGGGTGGTGACCCCTTTCTCGGGCGGCGCCCCGGTGAGAAGGTTGGGTTTAATCAGTACTTTATCTCCCCGTTTGACAAATTTGTCCCACCCTCCGAGAAGCCTTACGGCTTCATGCACTCCTTTTTCAACGGTTGCCTGATGATACTCCTCACAGCGGACAAGCGATACAGCTTCCATGTTCTATTACTACCCTTGGTTCCAACGGACAGGTTTCACCTCTCTACCCAAAGGATGAAAGAAGGGGTTCTCAAAGGGCAACTCTTTTTACGGTCTTTCTGACCCTCTCTTCAGGTATTTGAGATATTCAGCCTCGGTGGTTAACAGCAGCCAACTGTTGTTGTCCATGGTTGCTCGGTAGGACTCCAAACTTTTCAGAAAGGAGTAGAACTCAGGGTCCCTGTTGTAAGCATTGGCATAGATACGCACCGCTTCCGCATCAGCCTTTCCTATAATTTCCTGGGCTGTCCGGTAGGCTTCTGAAGTTATCCGCTGTAGCTCTTTGTCCTTCTCCCCTTCGATCTCCGCTCGCTTACCTTGACCCTCGGAGCGATATCTAGCCGCGATGCGCTGCCTTTCGGAGATCATCCTTTCGTATACCTTCTGTCGCACCTCCTCCACATAGTTAATCCTTTTTATGCGCACATCAACCAGCTCAATCCCGTATTGGGGGACCATCACAGAAGCCTGCTTCAGAATCTCCCGGGTAATCTCCTCCCGCCCCAGAGAGATTTGCACCGCTGCCTCCTCAATGGCTAATAGCTCCTTCTCCTCTTCGGAGAGTTCCATCTCTCGATTTGAGCTGCGGACAACCTCGATGAGGAGGTTCTTGGTGATAAGGTCCCTGATAGCGGCATCGACAATATTGTCAAGGCGAGCGTGGGCTTCGGTTTCGGTAGATACCGATTGCATGAATCGAAGGGGGTCGGTGATCTTCCAGCGGGCGAAGCAGTCAACCCAGATATACTTCTTATCGGAGGTTGGAACCTGATTTGGACTCCCATCCCATTCCAGCAGCCGTTTTTCAAAGTAGTTTGCCTTCTGGACAAAGGGAACCTTGAGGTGCAAACCGGCCTGGGTAATCGGATCGCCTATTGGTCTGCCAAACTGGGTGATGACCACTTGCTCTGTCTCTCTGACTGTATAGAGGGAACTCGCCAGGACGATCAAAAGAACTATTACAATAATGGTGATTGTGGCTATCTTTTTTGTTTTCATTTTTCCTTTATCTCCTTAGGAGTTAGGTCCAGAAAGGGAAGCATTCCCTGCTGGCTGCTATCGATGATGTATTTCTTCTCTATCTTTGGGAGAATATCCTGCATCATCTCCAGATACAGCCGCCTTCGGGTGACATCCTTCGCTTTGCCATATTCCTGCCAGACGGCGATAAACTTCTGGGCATCTCCATTTGCTCTGTTTACCCTGTTGAGGGCATAGCCATCGGCTCGTCTGATGGTCCGCTCCGCCTCTCCCGTTGCTTGAGGGATAACTTTGTTATACTCCTGCCAGGCTTCGTTGATGAGCTTCTCCCTTTCCTGCTTGGCTTCGTTGACCTCATTGAAGGCTGGCTTAACGGGGTCGGGGGGGTTTACATCTTGAAGTTTGGCGGTGACAATATAGATGCCGCTCTGGTAACTGTCTAATACCTGCTGCATAACTCTTTGCACTTCGGTTCCGATTTCTATACGACCTATGGTTAGAACCTCAGTGACACTACGGTCACCCACTATCTCCCGCATGGCAAATTCGGAGGCATTGCGGATGGTCTCCCGAACGTTTCTTACCTTGAAGAGGTAATCGACTGGATTATTTACCCTGTACTGCACAATCCACTCCACCACCGCGGTATTGAGGTCTCCGGTCAGCATGAGGGATTCTTCCAGGAACTGTCCCCGGGCATATTCTGTTCTTACCCCTGGGCGGAGAGTGCGGAAGCCGAACTCTTCCTTAAAGATGTGTTTTATTCTCACCCGGTAGAGTTTTTCAATACTGAAGGGGAGTTTAAGGTGCAGCCCCGGCTGGGTGATGCGAACATACCTGCCAAAACGGAGGATTACCCCCACTTCATCTGCTTTGACCGAGTAGAAGGTGGAAAAAACCACATAAAGAGCCACTAACACAACTATACCAGTGACAATCCACTTCACCTTCAATGGGGGCAGCTTTATTTGGGCAAAGTCCCCATATTGGTTAGCCATTGTTTGTCCCTCCTTTTAAGTGATGATTTAAACATTTTATACTATCGATATTTTGCCTCTGCTCTCTTGGTTCAGTGGCTAAATATTTTCCCTCTCCAATGGCAATTACCCTTAACCTCCTCTGATGCTTTCGCTCTCTGTATTCTCTCTTATCGGGATGAAAGAGTTGTGAATGATGGTCACTTTCAGAATTATCGGCTCCTCTGTTCTTTCCCTTAATAGATAAGCCATTCAAGCCCCAGGAGAGCTGATTATCACCCCCTTTCAAAATTACAGCAATCCATATTTTTTGTTTCCGCCTATGTGAACCTGCTTTTTACATATATTATCATATAGGGGGTATAAGTCCAAACTATTATCGCAGGAACTCCTTTTTATTATATAATTTACAA
>CABWKN010000158.1 GCA_902505605.1 Candidatus Guanabacterium sedimentis | reverse complement strand
AACTTAAGAAAAATTTTTAATAAATATATTCCTCTGTTTTTCATATAAGCTCTTGAGGGGAAAACACCTTTCCGAAAAGATAACTACTTAAAATGCCCTTTGAAGAATAATCTAAGAGGGGCTCACCTATCCCTGTAAACAATAAAATCAGCCAGCCTCTCCATTGCTTGCCGAGCCGGGGTATTGTCAAAAGAAGTAAGGCAGTGCTTACCTATGGTAGCGTGATGAAGTGCCTTTCGTTGCACGGCTGCTATAATCTCATAGTCCCGCATCATCTGGACAATCTCCTTCCAGAAAAGTGGATAGGATTCCTTTCCCTGTAAGCCCCTTTTTATCATCTTTAGTGTGCTTTTATCCGCTTTCTGGAGCAGATATATAAGGGGTAGGGTGACCTTCTCCTCCTTAAGATCAGTCCCCACCGGCTTACCCAATTCCTCTTCAGTGGCAAAATAATCGAGTAGGTCGTCGATAAGCTGGAAGGCGATGCCCAGATTGAGCCCATAAGCTCTCAACGCCTCTTCCTGCTGGGGGGGTACATCGGCCAATACTCCCCCAATCTGGCTGCAGCCTGAAAACAGACAGGCGGTTTTACCTTTGATAATCTCGGTGTATTCCTCCTCGCTGAGGGTTATATCCCCTCTTTTAGTGGTCTGGATAATCTCTGCTTCTATCATATTTTTGGTCACCGAAGAGAGGATTCTTATGATCTTGAGATTAGACTGCTGGAGGGCTATGTCTATAGAATTAATGTATATGTAATCTCCCAGCAGAACTGTGAGGTCATTACCATAGCGAAAGTTGATTGAGGGCATACCCCTGCGTATGGCAGCCCCATCAACAATGTCATCATGAATAAGGGAGGCGGTGTGGACAAACTCCATAATTATCCCATACAAAATGTCCTTGTCGCCCTTGTAGCCACCAAGACTGGCGCTCAGCATTAGCAAAGCAGGGCGTATCCTCTTTCCTTTACTCTGGTATATATGTTCACCGATCCTGGATATTATATCTATATGGGAATCGAGTCTTTTCTCTATTTCGCTCTCCAGTTGGAGAAGCTTGCCATCAATTAGATGAAATATAGCCTTCGGCTCCAAACTGACTACTCCCTATTTTTTCTCTTGTAAAGCTCTAAAGACAGTTTGTTCATATTGCTTGTTTCCACTCCTCCCTGGGTGGATTCATTGGGGTGAAATTGAACAGCTTATCCAACCTCCCCTGAAGGAAGCGGTAACAGAAACCCTTTGAGTAATACCACCAGAGCTCCCCCTGCTTACCTTTTTGTACGGTGAAGTTCTCTACCTTATCGGGCACCCCCCTCAAGCGGAGGATTCTCCCCTGGTCGCTATTGGCTCCCAGTTCTTCTATCCTGGCTTTTATTTCAGGCCACTGGGGATTGTATGTTAAAGTTCTATTGACAGTTATCTCAGCAGTCCCTTCTTTAAAAACAGCACTGGAGATGTCTTCTTCTGGAGGAATGGTGTATACTATGGAATCAAACTGATTCTCGCTATAGAAGCTCAGCACATAACGATTATAATATGAGTCTATTAGAGCTACAATCTCATAAAGCCCCTTGCTATCAGTCCTGGTCTCTATTACTTTCTTGTCTAATATGGCGGGAGTAGGAGCCTGAAGATTCTCCTCCACTCTCTGAGCGATCAGCCTTACGGGGGTGTTGGCGACAGGATAACCGCTCTCGTTAACCACCGCTCCTCTTATCATCATCTCTCTGGCTTTTAATCCGACTCCCTGCTGAAACCCCGCCAGCTCCAGCAAAACCGATAAAACGATAACCAATGCTCCGAAAGCAGCCCGCTGAATGAGTCTACTTCCGCAATAGAAAATAGTCCTCAGGTAAGTTCTCCTGCTCAATCTTCTCCTCAGTTAGAGCAACAATTGGTAAATTAACATATTAATGCCCGGGTCGCTAACCCTTGAATCCCAGATAACCTCGATCATATTAATTCGTGAAGTACTATTAAATGAGTTCATAAGAAGACTCTTATATTCTGCGCAACCAAAAGGTTCTCGATTATTTTTCAAAACATAATACCACCTAAGAGGCCTAAATTCAAACTATTTTTCAATTAGATAAAGGTTGGTATCGGATGGTGCCAGCATCTATCTTATAGGGAAAACCTCCACCCCCTTAGGAATATTGAATTGAAAAAAGCTTTCGGGAAGCTTCAAGTTTTCTTTGATATTGCTGAAGCTGTATTCGCTAATATTACCAATAAGGTCAAGGAGAACCATTTTTCTCACCTGGTAGGTCTGGGGGTCAACTTCCAGGATGAGCTTCTGATAGCTCTCGCCACCTCTTCGAGGGGTAAGAACTAATTGGTAACTACCTTCTGGAGGAGTGGAGCCAGGAGGTAAAGGCTCTACAATAAAGTCCCTTTTTAAGTTCCCCTTGCCAGCTAAAAACAGCACCGGAGTCTGTTCCCCTTCCATCTCTGTCAATTTCATTGTCTGCACCATTTTCTCCTCTGGAAGATACCAGTAAATGGTCATCCCATCCGAGACAAATAGCTTTTCCTCTGGATACTGATATTCCCACCTCATCATCCCGTCTCGCTTCATATACAGGATGCCCCCCTCCTCCCGAATCTGGTTGAGCGCTTTGTTGATAAGGGTCTGGGTGAAAGCGGCTGAGAAGCTCTCCAGAGTGTCATATTTCTTCTGAAGCCGAGCAGTTACCTCCTCGACCTCTTCAGCCAGAGATAGTGAGATGAAGCAGTATAAGGCAAAAGTAATGATGATGGCATAGCCTTTCATCGGAAATCACTTTCTGCAAATTCAACTATTGCTGGAAAGGGTGCTCCCGGTCATAGCAACCGCTAACTTAATAGCCTCAATCATATTGCTGGGGTCGGCTATCCCCTTCCCTGCAATGTCAAAGGCAGTTCCATGTCCCACCGAGGTTCGGATTATGGGCAGACCTAAGGTAATATTAACCGCCTTCTGGAAACCGTAGAGCTTCACTGGTATCAAACCTTGGTCGTGATAGAGGGCTATGATCACATCGAAAAGCTCTCCTCTGATATTTGAGGAGAAAAGCACATCAGCAGGGTAGGGACCTTTGATATCTATTCCTTCTCTCTGGCACTCTTCAACGGCGGGAACGATCTCTTCTACCTCCTCTCTACCAAACATGCCATTTTCACCAGCATGTGGATTAAGAGCTGCAATGGCTATCCTGGGCTGGGAAAAACCGAAGCGCTTCATCTCCCGATTGGTCAACCTTACCAAGGGGATAATCTTCTCTTTTTTTACGTGGTGGACCATTTCTGATAAACTCAAATGCCTGGTAAGAAAAGCAATCCTGAGGCTCTTGGCTACAAACATCATGGCATAAGAGTTGCTTCCTGTAAGGGCTGCTAAATAATCTGTATGCCCTGAGTAATCGTAACCTCCCAGCTTAAAAGCTCTTTTGTTAATAGGTCCAGTTACTATGGCATCAATTTCCCCCTTTAATGCCAGGGATACAGCAGCCTTTACATATTCTCCTGCTGCTCTCCCATACTCTTTCCTGACTGAGCCCATCTCTATCTTGGGAGGCAAGTTAGCCAAATCTATCAAAAGGGGAGAGGTCGGCTTCCGGTCGACCCTCTTTTTCTGATTAATGATACGGAAGGGAAAAGGAAGACGATAATCATCAGATAGGTGCCTCAGTAACCTGGCGTCGCCCACTACAATAGCATGGCAGATCTCCTTCACCGAAGGATGAGCTACGCCCTTCAAGGTCACCTCACTGCCTATTCCCGCGGGATCGCCTATGGTGACACCTATCAATGGCTTATCGGTCAAATTAAAACTCTCCCTCTTTTTGGCATTTTAATCTACTGACGATGGGATAGCAAATGAATTTTTGGTCCTTAGGCCAAAAAACTAGGTGGGTTTCGATCAATACCCCATTAATTCCTATAGGAGAGTAAGAGCCTCTACGACTCGGATTCAACCTCCTCTTTAGCATCTTCTTCTTTATACATATATTTGATGCTATGCTTCGGAATTAACAGATTCGGGGCATTTTGCCTGTTTACCTTGATACAGTTCCTGTCATACCATTCTATTACCCCATAGATCTCTTCACCGTCGTTCAGCACCAACACCATGGGGGTCTTGTTATTCATCTGCTTCATATAGTAGAAGCTCTCCGCATTTGTCTGGTCAATTGAAGCATGCTTCCTGCGAGCATCTTGATGAGCCATCCGGCCCTTAAATTCAGATAAATTTGGTCTAATAAGCTTCCGATTAGCCATAGGATGCTTCCCTCCCTTTCAAGCTCCCTCCTCTATTTTCGCAAGGGAGTACCTTCTTTGCATTCTCTTACTAATAAGCAAATTGTCAAACAATTCTCTTTTTGGGGGCACTTCTATTCTTTAGCTCTAAAACGGCTTTTTCGTGAAGAATAAAGCCCACTCCTCCCTTTTTTCGGGAGGTTATTTCTCCTGAGCGGTTAGCGAGTCTGAAGGCTCGCAAAAATCTCAGAGCACGGCACTTTATTTCACAATTTTAATACATTAATATTATAATATGAAATTTAGCTTAATGCAAGAAAAAAGTTTTGTCTTAGACCTTTTGGGTATAGAGAGGCCCTTATTCCCCTTCCTTCACTCCTCCCTATGCTCATAGCTTAAACAACACATCAGCTTCCCACATACTCCGGAAATCTTGGACGGGTTCAATATCATGTTTTGCTTTTTTGCCATCCTAATGGATATAGGGCAAAATTCTTTAAGGAAAGATGCGCAGCAAAAGGGACGCCCGCAGGGACCAAACCCCTCGAGAATCTTAGCTTCATCTCTTACTCCAATCTGTTTCAACTCAATCCTCACCCGAAACTTCTGAGCTAAGTCCTTCACCAGCTCCCGGAAGTCGACCCTCCCCTCTGCCCTGAAATAGAAGATAATCTTCTCTCTATTGTTGACGTATTTGACCTTGACCAATTTCATAGGGAGGTCTCTCTGCAAGACTCTTTTCTGACAAAAATCGAAAGCCTTTATCTCCCTCTCATGGAGCTTGTTAAAATTCTCTTTGTCGGTATCGGTTGCCAATCGGATTATAGATGGCAGAGCATCCGCGATGCAAGCCTCTTCTACCGATGTGGTCTCCATTACCACAGTGCCCAGCTTCTCTTCGTCTTCCTCCTCAACAATACAGCAGTCCTCTTTTCTTACCTCAATGCTATCCGAGCGAAAAAAGTATACTATATCCTCTTTGTCAAACCGCACACCTGCAATTTTTACCATGTATCTTTACCTATTTTTATAGAAAAATAAGCTTATTTGCTGGCAATCCTCCTCCTCCGGGCTATCAGGTTTATATGGAGAAAGAGAGCTTCTGCCAGTAGTTTACGATTTGCATTTCTTTTCAGAGCTGCCAGAGTGTGGTAGATTTCTTCCACAATCTGAAGAGCTTCCTCCTTATCTACTTTTTTGACCAATCGTGCCAATTCTTCTTCCCCACCCTTCTTTATGATAAGGTTCCTATCCCCTCCGGAGGAGAGGACCATCAGGTCACGAAAGACTCCCCCCAGATTGAGAAGTTTCACCTCCATCTCATCCAGTTCCCACTTCTCACCCTTTTCCCGGGCAAAGCGGGAGGCTTCCTCTAAAACCTCTTTCAGATTATCCCCATTAAGGAGCTGACTTACCAGAGAGACCATCTTCTTTTGCTGATCAACCATGAGTTGGGGGTCCATGCTGCTGGCTATGCCTACACTTCCCTCTGACAGCTCAGAGATATAGGAAGCCTTTTCCTGGGAGTAGCCATATTTCTTGCCCAAAAAATTCTTGAGCTCCTCTTTCCTTATGGAGGAGAATCTCAAAGCCTGGCACCGGGAACGAATAGTAGCCAGCAAGGAAAAGTAGGAAGTGGTGAGCAAGATCAGAATAGCGTTTGGCGGTGGCTCCTCCAGGGTTTTGAGCAGAGAATTGGCTGCCTCGGCAGTCATTTTTTCCGCCTCATCGATGATATAAACCCGTTTCCTGCCTTCCAGGGGCTTGAGATAGATGGTTCGCCTGATCTCCCCCCTCATCTGCTCTATGGAGATGCTCACCTTTCCACCGGGAAGCAAAAGGCGGACATCGGGATGAAGACCATTGTCTATCTTGTAGCAACTGTTACATCGGTCGCAGCAATCGTCCTTCAGGTTTAAGCAATTAAGGGACTTGGCCAGAATTAATGCCAGAGTCCTCTTGCCCACTCCTTCGGGACCGTGGAAGATATAGGCATGGGGGAGGGAGTTGTTCTTCAAAGCTCGCTGTATTCCATCCCTTATGTGCTGGTTGCCGATAAAGTGAGCAAACGACATCTTTAATTGAACTCCGTCAGCTCTTTAATAGAACCGATACAATCTCTATTACCCTCCTGTTTACCTCTTCGATGCTTCCTTCCGCCGAAACGGTTTTTATGCGCTGGGGATCTCGCCTCGCCAACTCCATATACCCACCTCTCACTCGCTGATGAAAGGCGACTCCCTCCTCTTCGAATCTTCCCTCCTGGAGGTTTCCTCCTCCTATTCTTTTTTTAGCTCGCCTCAGCCCCTCCTGCACATCGAGGTCCAGCAATATGGTCAAATCGGGCTCCAATCCCAATAAGACCAGACGGTTAAGCTCGGCTATCAAGTCCAGGTCCAACCCCCGACCATACCCCTGATAAGCAACGGTTGCATCGGCATATCTATCGCAAATGACCCACCGACCGCTTTCCAACGCAGGAACTATCCTCTCCCTCATATGCTGTGCTCGGCTGGCGGCGTAGAGCAGGATCTCTGTCTCGGGCGTCATACCCCTGTTGTCCGAAGCTAACAAAATCTGCCGTATCTGCTCCCCGATGTTCGTCCCCCCCGGTTCCCTGGTCATTACCACCGGTATCCTCAACGAGGAAAGATATTCTCCCAATAAATGAGCCTGGGTTGTCTTACCAGAGCCCTCTACTCCTTCAAAGGTTATGAACTTTCCCTTTCCTTGTGGCAACAGGAAAATCCCCGCTTTCAGTAAATGATGACACCCGCGTAGCCCACCACCTGGTCGTAATCGCCGCTGACCCTGCCCGAGGTATCGTATTTGACCAGCTCGGCTTTGCTCGCCCCAAGCTCCTTGGCGGCAACCAGGGCTGCCACCATAGGACCAACTCCGCACATGGATATATTATTGAACCTGACCTCTTCCAGAAGACCCTGGGGGTCTAAGGCGAGTATTTTATCGATGGCCATACGGTCCTTGGTCTCTGCTTGTTCCTGGGATTCGTAGTGGGTCATATCGCTGCTGGCCACTAAAATCACTTCTTCTCCGAATCCCTTGACCCCTGCCGCTACCGCTTCGCCAATTTCCTTTAGCTCACCCCATTGCTGGGTCATGAGGCTAATAGGTATAAGGGTAGGCTCGGACACGAAATACTGGATAAAAGGGAGCTGCACCTCCAGAGAGTGCTCGTGGAGATGAGCCGTAAGGTCCTCTTTTAACAGCGTTGAGTTGCTCAGGATATCCCTGGCTAACCCTTCATTAATTTGCACATCACCCATCGGCATTCGCCAGACTCCTTCGGTCATTATCGCAGCCGGGCTTCCGAGGCCGGTGTGGTTGGGACAAAGAACAACGAATGTGCCGGGCAGCTTCACAGCCGAATAGACAACTCCGGCAACCTCCCCCGAATAGATATAGCCGGCGTGAGGTGCCATTATCGCTATGGCCGATTTTTTCTCCGCTTCTTCTGTTACATAACGAGCAATCTCTGCTCGCAGGCGGTGAGGGTCTGCCGGATAGAATCTATCCCCGACCGCCGGTCTCCTTATCATGCTCGCCTCCTTTCTCAATGGCTGACTTTTAATATTCCTCCTGAAAATGCCAAAAATCTTTTTCATTCATCACTCCACCACTACCAGCACCTCGCCCGCATTGACTGCCTTACCCTCAGTAACGCGAACTTCGATCACCTTTCCTTTCTTGGGAGAGCGGAGCTCGTTCTCCATCTTCATCGCCTCCAGGACCAGTAGGACAGAGCCAGCCTCAACGTTATCGCCCTCTGCAACACGTATCTCCGAAACGACCCCTGGCAACGGGGCAATGACTTCACCTCCCTCCCTTGACCTCGCAGTGGGCCTCGATCCTCTTTGTACCCTCGTAGATGGCGCCATTTTAGGGGCGACCTCAACCCGGGGAGGTGTGCCAGCCTCCATAATCTCCTCCACCTCGACGTCGAAGGTCTCACCATCGACAGTTACCCTGAACTTCCGTTTCATCTATCCCGATCCACCCCCACGCCCAGAGCCTCTAACCTTGCAATGGCCGACCAGTTTGAATGCCCCCATGATGGCGACTTCCTCTCTAGACTCGGTGCACCACCTTCCATAAACTGATAAATTGCGGCCAAAGCCGCCACTTCCCTCAAATTCTTTTTTTCTGGCTCCTCAGCTTTGAAAATCCTCTTGACCACCATACAAGTCAGGGCTATGATTAAAAGCGCCGCGAATACAACCGAAGCGCCGATAGCAGAGAGGTACACGCCATATGTGAGGGACAACTGTCACAACCTATCCTACCTTCTCAGGGAATCGATTTAAGATTATTCGATCACCCAAATCGCTGGCTCCCCTATGAGTGTATCTCTGATCACCAACGGTCAAGGGAATCATATCTAAGGATCCTTATTAGGGCTCCACAACCTCTTTATTTAAAATAAGATATATTTTTTACCAATAAATCTGGAAACCTAGATTATTGGATCTAAAAATAAACT
>CABWKN010000157.1 GCA_902505605.1 Candidatus Guanabacterium sedimentis | reverse complement strand
CGACTGAGGTTGAGAGCCCAGGGGAAAGGGTGGTATTGATCGCGGAGAGTTCCTCATTGAAGGATTAAGTAAATGGGAAAGAAGAGAAAGATTCTGCTGAGTCTGCTAATTGCTCTGATAGTGGTTATCGGAGGTTTCGTGGGATTATTCTATTTATCCCCCGCCGCAGGTTATGGACTTCTCCTAAGGTTGATTGCACGCTCCTCCCATCCGCAGATAGAGTCTCCCCCTGCCAATGTCTCCCTTACCCTGGAAGAAAAATTGAGCGAAGCTCATCAGGGAGCAGCAGAGGGTTACCAGAGCCTGGTTCTCACTGAGGAAGAGCTTAACCTTTACATTCAGCAGAACTTCGGTGACCAGATACCTGCGGAGATTAAATCGTGGCGGGTGAGCCTGAGAGGAGACCGGGTGCTCCTCAAATTGGTATTAGACCTCAATGAGTTCCGAGAAACCCTGGGAGAACAACTCTCCGAGGATGCCGCCAGAGTCCTCCAGGGGTATGTTACCCTGTCCGTGAAGGGGAGGTTCTGGGGAGAGGAGGGAATAGGATGGGTCGACATTGAGCGGCTGCGGCTCGGTTTCCTTCCCATACCTGTGAGCTTGATACGCAGAATGATACTCTCCAAAGGGAGCCAGGCGGATACCGAGTTTCTGGATAAGGGATTTCTCCTGCCAGAGGGCTTTATTAGAGTAGAAGTCAGGGATAGCCAGTTAATAATAAATGAGAGGAATTGACCTATCGGTCGCGGGGTATGGCGAGCATTCGGTCAAGAGCGAGTTTAGCTCGTTGACGGATGGGCTCGGTCACCTTGATAACCAGGCTCAGGTTCTCCAGGGCGGTGAGCACTGAGGTGAGGGAAGTCTTTTTCATATTAGGACATATTAGTCGTGGACTGGCTATATAAAACCTCTTCTCAGGAACTTCTTTCCTAAGGCGATGGAGCATTCCTATTTCTGTTCCTATGATAAGCTCATCGGTATTCACCTTTTTGGCGTAGCTTATCATTCCCGAGGTGCTGCAGACATGGTCGGCTAATTTGATGACCTCGGGCTGACACTCGGGATGCACCACTACGGCAGCCCGGGGGTGAGCCTGGCGAGCTTTGATGACCTCCTCCGGGGTGACCCAGTGGTGGATGGGACAGTAGCCCTCCCATAGGATAACCTTCTTATTGGTGTGCTGAGAAGCAAAGTGCCCCAGGTTTTTATCCGGTATAAAGAGCACCGTATCCTCCTGTACCGAGTTGACCACCCGCACCGCATTAGCTGAGGTGCAGCAGATATCGCTCTCAGCCTTGGTCTCGGCGGAGGAGTTAACATAGCAGACCACCGTGGCTTCGGGGTGCTCGGCTTTTTTCTGCCTCAGAGCTTCGGGGGTTACCATATCAGCCAGAGGACAGCCGGCATCAGGACAGGGGAGAATGACCGTCTTCTCCGGGGATAGTATCGCAGCACTTTCAGCCATAAAGTGTACCCCGCAGAAGATAATCACCCCGGCGTCGGCTCTGGCTGCATCCTGGCTCAGGCCCAGGGAATCACCCAGAATATCGGCAATATCCTGGATTTCTTCTCTCTGATAGTTATGAGCTAAGATTATGGCCTTTAGCTCATAGCGGAGTTCTTCAATCTTCTCAATCAGCTCCTGGTCTGTCTTCTCCATAATAGGCCTTCCTCCTCTTCAATAGGGGCAGTTAATGGAATTGTCCCTTAAGCTAATTGTATTCACCAGAAAGGATTGCTTAAGAACATCCCCCTCTATGAGACTACCCTTTTGACCTTATTGTGGCTATTGATGAGCACAATCTTTGGCTTATGCTCCGGCAGTTCATGGTCATCCATCATAGCATAGGAAGTGACAATTATCAAGTCTCCTGGTTGGGCAAGGCGGGCAGCCGCTCCGTTGACGGCGATAATTCCCGAACCCCGCTCTCCTTCTATCAGATAGGTGCTGAATCGGTTTCCGTTGGTGATATTGTACACCTCTACTTTCTCATAGGGGAGCATCCCCGCCGCCTCCATAAGCCCTCTGTCAACGGTGAGACTCCCCTCATAGTGGAGGTTACTCTCCGTTACCGTGGCTTGATGGATTTTCCCCTTTAAAAAGACTCTTTGCATATCAGGCTCCCGATACATCTAACAGCAGGTTGTCGATGAGGCGAGTCTTGCCGATGAAGACCGCCAGGGCGATGAGCACCTTTCCCTCAATGCTGTCCACTTCCCAAAGATTATCGGCATCGGTGAGAGAGATGTAGTCTATTCGGGCTAAGGGTTCCTGCTCTATCATCTGCTTCATGCGGCTGATTATTACCGGGGCTCTCCGCTCCCCTCCACGCACCAGCTCTCTGGCTTTTTGCAGTGATTTATAAAGGATGGCAGCTGCGCTCCTCTCCTGGGGATTGAGATAGAGGTTGCGAGAGCTCATAGCTAGCCCATCCTCCTCTCGAATGATGGGCAATATTACCAGCTCCACATCGAGGTCCAAGTCGTCAATCACACGCTTTATGATGAGAGCCTGCTGGGCATCCTTTTGCCCAAAGAAGGCTGCATCAGGTCTCACAATGTTAAACAGCTTAAGCACCACAGTGGCTACCCCTTTGAAATGACCCGGGCGGCTCTTGCCGCACAGCGTATTGCTTAGTTCCCTCACTTCAACTTCGGTTTTAAAGCTCTGGGGGTACAGCTCCTCCGCCGAGGGATGGAAGATGTAGTCCACCCCCTCGGATTTCGCCAGGCGGATATCCCGGGAGAAGTCGCGGGGGTATTGCTGGTAGTCTTCTTGCGGACCGAATTGCAGCGGGTTAACAAAGACACTCACCACTACTACCTGACATCTCTTGCGGGCAGCCCGGATCAGGCTCAGATGACCCTCGTGCCAGTATCCCATGGTAGGGACCAAACCGATAGTCTTGCCCGCCCTGGCTTCCTCCCGGCAGACCCTTTTCATTCCGGAGACCGTCTCAATTATCTCCATTGTCTTTTGTTACTTTATCCTTAAGGGCGGAGGCTATCTCAGGGGGAAGGTGGTAGGACTCCTTCTCCGAGGGGTACTTTCCCTCCCGGATATCAGAGAAGAACTGTCTGATAGCGTTACCTATCTCCTGCTGGAGATTGGCATAGCGGCGGACGAACTTCGGTTGAAACTCCTCAAAAAAGCCCAGCATATCATGAACCACCAGCACCTGCCCATCGCAGAACCTCCCCGCTCCGATGCCGATGGTGGGAATACTAACCTCCTGGGTTATTATCTGAGCTAATTCCTCGGGTATCTTTTCCAGAACTATGGAGAAAACGCCGGTTTTCTCTAATAGCCGGGCTTCCTCCACCAGGGTGAGGGATTGGTCCAGGGTGCTCCCCTGAAGTCGGTACCCGCCCATCTGGTGGATTGATTGCGGGGTGAGACCTATATGACCCATAACCGGAATCTCCAGGTCGAGGATGCGGGAGATGACCTCGGCTCTCTTCTTTCCCCCCTCAACCTTCACCGCCTCTGCTCCGCCTTCTTTTATGAAGCGCCCGGCATTCCTGATGGTCTCCTTGATATCTATATGGTAGGATAGATAGGGCATATCAGCCACCAGCAGAGCCCGCTGGCAGCCGCGGGCAACCGCCTTGGTGTGGTGAAGCATCTCTTCCATGGTGACCGGTAGAGTATTGGGATAGCCCAGCATCACATTCGCCAGGCTATCTCCAATAAGGATGATATCTGCTCCCGCCTGGTCTATTATCCTGGCCATGGGGTAGTCATAGGCGGTGAGCATGGTGATTTTCTCACTCTTCCTTTTCTTCTCCGCTATCTTAGGAATGGTTATCTTCTCTGAGCTGCTCAATCCCCCTCTCATATTATCGTTCCTTTCTCCCCACCTGATGGTTGGGGGAAAATAAAAAAACCTTCTCCATAGAGAAGGTTCTCTTGGTTTATCTTACAAATTTTGGTAGTCAAAGATATTTTCCCGTCCCGGTCTCTACCGAGATCCAAGCGGTACATAGAATTGAGTACCTTTCCCCATTTTTTTTATTTGTTCGATGAGGTCGTTTAAAACCTCCTCTTTTTCCACAAAGTTTATGGCCGAGGTATTCACTACCAGAAGCGGTCGTTCATTGTAGTTGAAGAAAAAATAGTTAAACGCCCGGTTGACCTCTTCCAGATAATCTTCGGAGATGTCCCGCTCCAGGCTTCTCCCCCTTTTGGCAATCCGCTTTTTGAGGACTTCGGTGGTCGCCTGCAGATAGATTACCAGGTCGGGCTTAGGGACATTCTCCTGTAGAATGGAATACAGCTTTTCGTATATCATCAGCTCGCTGTCGCTTAAATTGAGGTAGGCGAAGATCTTGTCCTTGGCGAAGAGATAATCGCAAATAGCAAGCTGGCGGAAGAGGTTTTGCTGAATTAGCTGCTGCTGTTGTCGATAACGGTTGAGGAGGAAAAATAGCTGCGTCTGGAAGGCAGCTCCTTCTCTATCCTTGTAGAAGTCGCTTAAAAAGGGGTTATTAGTATCTTCAAATATTTTTATGGCGTCTAATTTGGTTCCCATAAGATCCACCAAGCTACTCTTGCCCACCCCTATGGCACCTTCCACGGCTATATAGCGAAACCTCATGATATTAAACTGAGTCTTTCTAAATATCTGGTTCTTGTTTAGCTTTTTATCCCATTCTTTTTAACTTAAAATAATAGCATATAATCGGATAACATTCAAGCGCAAATCTTCTCACACACTCACCTTATCTATATGATATAATGGGGTGATTTATCAATACGCCCTAATAGCATATATTTTTCCTTGGGGGGATGTTATGTTTGATAATAAAAAGATGGATAAGATATCCAAGGCAAAGGAGCAATGGGAGAAGGAGGAGCTGGCGGACTCGCATTCCAGGTTTCCGCCGCGCAGGGAGAGATTTGAGACCCCCTCTGAGATTGAGCTTAAAGGTGTGTTTACCCCGGAGGATATCAAGGGAATAAACTATCTCGCGGATGTAGGCTTTCCCGGCTCCTATCCCTTTACTCGTGGTGTACATCCCACAATGTATCGCAGCCGCCTGTGGACTATGAGGCAGTATGCCGGTTACGCCACTGCCGCGGAGTCTAACCGCAGGTACCGATACCTCCTCTCCCAGGGGCAGACCGGTCTGAGCGTCGCCTTTGACCTTTGCACCCAGTTAGGCTATGACTCCGACAACCCCTTAGCTCGTGGCGAGGTGGGAAAGGTAGGGGTAGCCATAGACTCCCTCAAGGATATGGAGCTCCTTTTTCAGCAGATACCTCTGGACAGGGTGAGCACCTCCATGACCATAAACTCTACTGCCGCCATAATATTAGCCATGTATCTGGCAGTGGCCAGAAAGCAGGGAGTGCCCATGGAGAAGCTCTCGGGGACTATCCAGAATGATATATTGAAAGAGTATATCTCCCGGGGAACCTATATCTTCCCTCCCACCCCTTCGCTCCGTCTGACCATTGATATCTTCGCCTATTGTATAGAGAGGCTTCCCCGGTGGAATTTTATCAGTGTAAGTGGCTATCATATCCGGGAGGCGGGAGCCACCGCGGTGCAGGAGGTTGCCTTCACCTTAGCCAACGGCATCGCCTATGTGGAAGCCGCCATCAAGCGGGGCTTTCAGGTAGACAGCTTTGCCCCACGGATATCCTTTTTCTTCAATTCCCACAACCATTTTCTGGAAGAGGTAGCCAAATTCCGAGCGGCAAGAAGGCTATGGGCGCGGATAATGAAGCAGAGGTTCCACGCCCAAGACCCCCGTTCCATGATGCTGCGGTTTCATACCCAGACCGCCGGCTGTACCCTCACCGCCCAACAGCCCGATAACAACATCGTCAGGGTCACCCTGCAAGCTCTAGCGGCTGTTCTGGGCGGCACCCAGTCGCTGCACACCAATTCGCGTGAGGAGGCGCTGGCGCTCCCTTCGGTCGAGTCAGTTCAGATTGCTCTGCGCACCCAGCAGATGATAGCCCACGAGTCGGGAGTAGCCGATACAGCCGACCCCCTTGGGGGCTCTTTTCTCATTGAGCGGCTTACCTCCGAGATAGAGAGTAAGGCGATGGAATACATCGAGCGGATAGACCAGATGGGGGGTTCTTTGAAGGCCATTGAGGCGGGATTCTTCCAGAGGGAGATCCAGGAGAGCGCCTATCGCTACCAGAAAGAGATAGAGGAGGGCAGGCGGGTCGTGGTGGGAGTCAATAAATACAGCACCGAGGAGAAGGCTCCTTTTCAGCTTCTCAAAATTGACCTTACAGTGGAGAAGGAGCAGATCAAGCGCCTCAGGAAACTGAAAAAGGAGCGTGACAGCCATCTGGTAGCCAGTTCTCTAAATGAGGTGGAGAGGGCAGCCAGGGGTGAGCAGAACCTTATTCCGCCTATTCTCCAGGCAGTTGAAGCCTACGCCACGGTTGGTGAAATCTCCGATTGTTTGAGAAAAGTCTTTGGTATCTATCAGGAGCCGGCTATAATATGATGATTTACAAAGAAGCTATATTAGTAGCGCATCATCTATAGGGGAATAGAGGAGATGTTGCCAGAGGTGCTCCAGGTCAAGAACCTCAAGACCTATTTTTACCTTAGCCAGGGTGTGGTGCGAGCGGTTGATGGAGTGAGCTTTTCCATAAGAGAGGGGGAGAGCCTGGGATTGGTGGGGGAGTCGGGCTGCGGCAAAACGCTCACCGCTCTCTCCATCATGAGATTGGTGCCCGCTCCGGGCAAGATCATAGCCGGGGAGGTCAGTTTTCTGGGAAGGGATTTAGTGAGCTTATCTGAGAAGGAGATGCAGAGGGTGAGAGGTAAGGAGATAGGAATGGTCTTTCAGGAACCGATGACCTCCTTGAATCCTGTCTATACCGTCGGCGAGCAGATAGCAGAGGTTATCTCCTTCCATCAGGGGATGAGTCGGAGGGAGGCTCAGGGGAAAGCCGTCAGCTGGCTACGGCTGGTAGGCATAAGCGACCCTGAGAAGGTGGTCTTCTTCTATCCTCACCAGCTCAGCGGAGGGATGAGACAACGGGTGATGATAGCCATTGCCCTCTGCTGTTACCCTCGCTTGCTCATTGCGGACGAGCCAACCACTGCTCTTGATGTGACCATCCAGGCTCAGATTCTCAACCTGCTGGCGGAGCTGAGAAGGGAATTGGGCATAGCCCTTCTTATTATTACTCATGACTTAGCAGTAGTGGCTGAGGTGGCTGACAGGGTGGTGGTGATGTATGCGGGAAAAGTGGTCGAGGAGGCGTCGGTGAGTTCGCTTTTCAATTCCCCCGGACATCCTTATACCCGGGGGCTGATAAGCTCTGTTCCTCGATTTTCTCCGTCCAGGGGAATAATGGGCGAGAAAAGATTGAAAGGAATTGAGGGGATGGTGCCCGACTTGTTGCATCTCCCCTCTGGCTGCAGCTTCCACCCGCGCTGCCCTCAGCGGTTTGCCCTGTGCGAGCGGGAAGTTCCCTCGCTATTCCGGGTTAATGAGGAGCAGTGGGTGAGCTGTTTCCTCTATGGGAGCCAGTCAGTATCAGTGGGTGAGTCAACAGGAGCTTATGACTGAGAGAAAAGCATTGCTGTCGGTGAGCAGTCTGAAGAAGTATTTTGTTAGCAAAGGAAGTCTCCGTTTATCGCAAGAGCAATATGTCCGGGCAGTGGATGATATAAGTTTCCACATCCTCAAAGGGGAGACCTTCGGGCTTGCGGGAGAATCGGGGTGCGGCAAGACTACCACCGGAAGATGCATCGTGGGTCTGGAGGTGCCCACCGCAGGGGAGATTTACTTTCGTGGCAAAAGCGTAGTTGGAGCCGACAAAGAGTATCCATCGGAGCTTAGAAAGGAAATACAGATGATATTTCAAGACCCCTTCGCCTCTTTGAATCCCAGGATGAAGGTGGGGGATGCTATTGCCGAGCCAATGGCGGTTCATAATTTAGCCCGGGGGGAGGAGAGGGAGGAGAGGGTTGCCGAGCTGATGTCCCTGGTAGGTCTGGAACCCAAGGCGAAGGACCAATACTCCCATCAGTTTAGCGGGGGTCAGCGACAACGGATTGGTATCTCGCGGGCGCTGGCGTCTGCTCCCAGCTTGATCGTAGCTGACGAGCCGGTTTCTTCGTTAGATGTCTCGGTGCAAGCGCAGGTGCTCAATCTCCTTATGGAGCTTCAGGAGAGGAGGGGGCTTACTTATCTACTTATCTCCCACGATTTGAGGGTCCTGGCGCATATCAGTGACAGAATTGCGGTGATGTATGGGGGGAGACTGGTAGAGTTGGCAGAAAACGCCGATATCCTGTCACACCCCCTGCACCCTTACACCAGGGCTCTGTTTTCGTCGGTTCCGGATGTTGACCCTGGTGTTAGGGGGGAGAGGGCTTTACTGCGAGGGGAGCCTCCCAGCTTGCTGAGCACCCCATCGGGCTGTCGGTTTAGCTCGCGGTGCTCTGTGGCTGAGGAGAAATGCTTCTGCGAGCCACCACTCTGGAAGGAGGTGGAGCCAGGGCACTTGGTTTCCTGTCATAGGGTTGCAGAGTAGTGATTTAATAAGAATAATGAGGAGGCAGAGGCGTATATCTAAAAAGGAGGAACCTTTTACCGAAAAAAGCGTTATAATTATGAATAAAAGGAGAAAGAGATGACTGATGAAAGAAAAGAAGGATTAGAAAGTATGGGATGGCTTAGCCGCATAGGTGGCGTGCTTTTTTCTCCGGGGAAAACATTTTCCTACATTGCTTCCAAACCAGATTGGGTGATTCCCCTGGTGGTCATAATAATATTCAGCCTTATCTCGGTTTTTATGATCACCACCCGGGTTGATTTGGGAGCTGCAGTCAGGGAGCAACTGGAGCCCAGACTGGAGCGGGGAGAGATGTCGGAGGAGGAATTTGAACGGGCAGTGGAAATATCTGTAAGAATCGGGAAATATACTCCCTTTTTGGGCGCTTTCCTGTTCATGCCCTTGATGTTGTTGATTATCTCGGGGGTATTTCATCTAATTTTCACTTTGCAGACCGGTGAGAGCACCTTTAGAAAGGTTTTCTCGGTCACCACTTACTCCTTCATGCCCAGCGTTATCAGTTCCATCATTACAACGCTTCTACTCCTCTCCCGACGGGGAGGGAGCATAACATCACCTGAGAACCTGTTAAGGTCGAGTGTGGCTGCCTTTTTAGACCCGGAGACCACCTCTAAATTCTTATATAATCTGGCTTCTTCGGTGGAATTTTTCTCTATCTGGATATTGGCATTGCTGGTCTTCGGCTATTCCGCTGCCACCAATATGAGCAAGAAAAAGACAGCTGTTACGGTCATCGCTTTATGGCTGATTTTCATAATTGGAAAGGCGGCTATAGCCAGCCTTTCTTGACTTTAAGATGATAAGGAGTAAAAAGTTTTAACGCTTGTTGAGGAGCGAGATTCTCAATTACACAGTGAGGTATAGACATTGAAAAAACCGATTATTATTCTCTTAGTAGTAGTGATTGTGGTGGTTATATTTCTTGTCAGCCTGCTAAGCGACCGGGATAAAGGGACAGAGGTCTATCAGTATACGGTGGAGAAACGAGACCTGATGTCCATCGTCTCCGCCTCGGGGGTTATCGAGCCGAGGGTAAAGGTCAATATCAGCTCCAATGTCATTGGCGAGATAGTGAAACTGGCAGTTAAAGAGGGGCAGACGGTCAATAAGGGAGATTTTCTCCTGCAGATTGACCCCCAGCAATATGAAGCCGAGGTGAAGAGATTGGAAGCTTATCTCAAGATGTCTGAGATAAAAGTAGAGCAAGCTAAGGTGAACCTCAGGGATGCCAGCAACAACCTGGAGCGGGTAAAGTCTCTGTTTCAAAAGGAGTTTGTCTCCCAGATGGAGCTGGAGGCAGCCCAGGTGAAGTATGATTCTGCAGAGGTTCAACTCAAATCTGCCAGAGAAGAAGTCGCTCAGGCACGAGCTTCTTTAGAGAGAGTGGAAGACCAGCTTAAGAAGACAACCTTTACCGCACCGATGTCGGGGATAGTCTCCAAGCTTAACGCCGAAGAGGGGGAGACGGTGGTTACCGGCACCATGAACAATCCAGGCACGGTTATTATGACCATAGCCGATATGAGCGAAGTACTGTCCACGGTAAATGTGGATGAGACGGAGATTACCAAGGTCCGCCACACACAGAGAGCAACGGTCACCGTTGATGCCGTGGAGGGGAAGGAATATCAAGGTGAGGTGGTCGAAATTGCCACCTCTGCCACCAAGGAAGGGGATGTTTCTGTCTTTCAGGTGAAGGTAGCCCTGGAGACTCCCGACCAGAACCTGAGGCCGGGGATGACCTCGCGGGCGAAGATTGAGACCGATTTCCGCTCCAACATATTCGCCGTTCCTCTGCAGTCGGTGGTGGAGCGAGAGATTGAAGTTGCTGAGGAAGGGACGAAAAAAGAGAAGAAGGATGTGGTCTTCTTAATTGAAGAGAATAAGGCGAAGATGGTGCCCGTCAGCACCGGCATCAGCGATGACACTGATGTTGAGATTATCTCAGGGATTAAGGAAGGAGACAGGGTGGTCACCGGTCCATATCGTAATCTGAAGAATCTCAAAGACGGAGACATGGTGAAAGTAAAAGAAGAAGAAACAGAAGAGGAAAGCTTAGAGGTAGCTATAGAAGTAACCTAAAGCAGGGAGGTAATCTTTAAAGATGCTCATTAACTTATCCAATATTAATAAGATATACAAGATGGGTCTCACCGAGATCAGGGCAATCGATGGGGTCAGTATGGAGGTGGAGCCCAGCGAATATATCGCCATTATGGGACCTTCAGGTTCAGGTAAATCCACCCTTATGAACTTGATGGGGTGCCTGGACACGCCCACCAGCGGCTCTTACATTTTAAACGATATGGAGATAGCTCACCTGGATGATGACAAATTGGCGGAGATAAGGAATAAGGAGATTGGCTTTGTCTTTCAGACTTTTAACCTTTTGCCCCGCGCCAACGCCTTACAGAATGTCGAACTCCCTCTCATTTATTCCAATATCTCTGCCAGAGAGAGGAGGAAACGGGCACTTCACGCGCTAGAAGTGGTGGGGCTAAAGGATAGGGTAAATCATAGACCCAACGAACTCTCAGGTGGGGAACGGCAGCGGGTGGCCATCGCCCGGGCACTGGTGAACAGTCCCTCTATTCTATTGGCTGACGAGCCTACCGGGAATCTCGACTCCAAAATGGGAGAGGAAATAATGCAGGTCTTCGACCGGCTTTATGAGCAGAAGAATACCATAATAGTGGTCACTCATGAAGAGCATATTGCCAGGCACACCAAAAGGGTCATCAAGCTGTTAGATGGCAAAATTATCAGCGACGAGAGTCAAGAGTAATGCCGGTTTTAGAAAATATCAAGATCGCCCTTCAGGCTCTCAACTCCAATAAGTTGAGAGCCATCCTCACCACACTGGGGATTATCATCGGTGTAGCGGCGGTGGTTGCTGTGGTCTCCGTGGTGCAAGGGCTCTCTTTCATGATCACTTCCCAATTACAAGAGGCGGGAGCCGACTTCATAATTGTGGTTCCCAATCGTCCCCGCGGGGAGGCAGGAGAGATGCTGGGCAGAATTGAGCTCACCTATGAAGATGGGCTGGCAGTAAATGAGAAAGCCCCGGAGGTTAAGGATTTCTCTCCCCTTTTGCAGAGAAGGGCAACGGTCAAATTTTCCGACGAACACACCTTTACCTATATATTATGCACCAGCGCTTCCTTTCAGGAGATTAACAATCACTATGTAGACCGGGGTCGGTTTCTCACCAAATTGGATAATGACCATCGCAAGAAGGTGTGCGTGCTGGGAACTAAAGTGGTGGAAGACCTGGGAATAAAGGGAAACCCTCTGGGGAAAGGGGTGAGCATACGGAAACTTAGCTTTACTATTATCGGGGTTCTGGAAGAGAGGGGGCAGGCTCTGGGGCAAAACGCCGATGATGTGTGTATTATACCGTTTAACACCTCTCGCCTCCTTTTTGGGGAGGAGGCTTCCCGGAGCTTAGTCCTTTACTTCCGGGCTAAATCGGCTGAAAACATAGATCTGGCGAAGGAGCAGATAACCGAGGTTCTGAGAAAACAACACTCCCTGAAGAGCGGTCAGCCGGATGACTTTCTCGTACTTCTGCAACAGGACCTATTGGAGAGGATTAATACCATCCTGGGCAGTGTAACCGCCGTGGTGGCCGGTATTGTGGGTATCTCCCTGGTGGTGGGAGGTATAGGGATAATGAACATCATGCTGGTCTCGGTGACCGAGCGGACCAGAGAGATTGGCATCCGCAAAGCAGTTGGGGCTAAAAGAAGAGATATTATTTTCCAGTTTCTGGTGGAGGCTATTATTCTGAGCCTGGTAGGTGGCACCATCGGCATCGTCTTTGGCTACACCTTAGGAGTTATAGTTACTCGATTCATACCCCAGTTGCCCCCGGCGCATGTCCCCCTATGGGCTGTTGGGCTTGGCTTCGGCTTCTCCACTCTGGTAGGGCTCTTCTTCGGGATTTATCCGGCAGCTCGAGCGGGGAAGTTGGACCCTATCGAAGCCTTGAGGTACGAGTAAAAAGGGCGGATAAAAGCCCATTTGTTGACTCTTTCATTGTTGAAATCAAGCCTTTTGGTCTGCCTGCGAAGTGTAATTCCACTTACATATTAAAATTGAGTATTATTATATTTTAGTGAAAGATATGGGTGTTTATAATATTAGTAGTGTGCAGTGAACCAACAGAGAAAAAGTTCTCATTGTCTTAGGAACCTCAGTCAAAAAGAACCCGACATGATAAAAATATTAAGACATAAAAAGTCTTGACAAGGGATTAAAAGGTCATTATAATTTAAAATTTAGTAGGAACGGTGGATTTAGGGAGGTGATGAAGAAGGTGCTATTTCCGCAAGAAGCAGGGCGAATATCGTTGCATCGGGGTAAGTTAGAAACCGTATTATTACAATCATCAATCTTAAAGCTTAGGAGGGTTTAGAGGTGAGTTTTATTCAGGGGACACTTTTAAATTATTTTCAGAGAGGCGGTCCGGTAATGTGGCCGTTGCTGTTGATGGCGATTCTGGGATTAGCGTTTATTATCGAGCGCTGGTGGGTTTTTGCTAAATCGAGGATAAAAGTTGAGGATTTTCTTAACAAGATGAGAGTGGCGCTACTGAAGAGGAAGAGCGTAAAAGAGGCTATAACCATTTGTGAAGAATACAAAGGACCAATTGCTAACATTCTGAAAGCTGGTTTGCTGAAGTACGGTGCAACAGATGAAGAGATTGAGAAATCGATAGAAATTGCGGTAACTCACGAGTTAGCCCGCCTGGAGAGGGGTCTGCCGATACTGGCTACTGTGGCTAATGTAAGTCCCCTTCTTGGGTTCTTGGGCACTGTGACGGGGATGATTGTCTCCTTTGAAGCTCTGGCAAGGGAAGGATTGAAGAATCCGGCAGCTGTTTTTGCTGGGATTGCCCAGGCTCTGATCACCACGGCGACAGGATTGGCTATTGCTGTTCCAGCACTTTTATTTTATAACTGGTTTTCATCTCGAGTCTCCCGTTTTGTGATGGATATGGAGACCGGTTCTAATATGTTGCTGGAAACTTTTGTGGAGATGGAGGCATCTCCTACAGGCGGAAGTGAATAGCCATGAAATTCAGGAAATCTGCAGATATCAGGGCCTATATCCCTACCGCCTCCATGGCTGACATAGCCTTTTTGCTGATTGTTTTGTTTATTATCTCCACTACAATTGCTGTGGACAGCACACCAGTCACCCTCCCCAGAAGTATGGAGAGGACCGATACTCCTGAAGGAGCGGCCATTATCGCTGTGACCTTCGACGGGCTGATAAATGTGACCTCGGGTGATGAGCAGAGCTATGCCATTGGTAATCTCGGGGATATATTCTCTTTCGCAGCGGTTGTCTTAGGAGACGACCCACTTCACAGCTTCATCATCAAAGCAGATTCCAATCTCCGGTACGAGATAATTGACAGCATTATGGATCAGTTAAGGCAGGCAAAAGCGCCGAACGTAATCCTTTTAACCGATCAGGAGACAATAGGAGGACGATGATATGAAATTGCAGAAAAAGAAGGAAGAGCCCGAAATACCCACTTGCTCCATGGCTGACATTGCGTTTTTGCTGATTGTCCTTTTTATGATAACCTCGACATTTGCTGTTAGTAAAGGGATCTTATTCAACCTCCCTAAGGAAGCACCCGCTACCTTAGCCAGAGCAGAAGAGGCTATCTACATCCACATTTTGCAGGATGGAACCATTATGGTAGACCAGAAGCCGATGATGACCAGAGAGATACAGGAATATGTGAGAAATAAAGTGGAGATCAACCGCACCAAGCCGGTCATAATTCATTGCGAGCCCGACGCCCTTTATGCTAATATGGTCGATGTCTTTGATGAGCTAAAGCAGCTGGAGTTTGATATGTATCCCGAAAACCGTGATGATGACCCTACCAACGATAAGCATATAAATATAGCCATTCCCAGCCGAAAAGAGATAGAAGCCTGGGGCGAGCTGTTAGGGGAAGTCTCTGAATAAGAGAAATTTTAGCAGGAGGTCTGTAAAAAGGAATCATATTTTGAAGTGTAGGAGTTGCAATGAATCAAGAATATAAGAAGGTAACCCCCAAAGGTGGGGAAATCAGCTCCATGTTAAGAACCTACTATGGCGCTTCAGAAGAGGAGAATAAACCCCTTAAAATTGCTACCGTAATCTCTATTATCTTTTACACCTTGTTAATGTGGATTGTATTTCCCGAAGCTAAAAGAGTAGTTACCGAGGAGAAGAAAGCGGAAAAAGTGGTAGTCATCAAGCAATTTAAGCTCCCTCCACCCAGAAAAAAAGAGCCTCCGAAGAGGACCACCACTGCTACCGTGAAGACCAAGACCAGGGCCATACCAATACCAGACCCCACCCCTGATGAGCCCGAGCCATATCAAGAGTGGGCTGAGATAGTTGATGAATACGAACCACCACCACCTGACACTGAATTCGACTTCGGTCCCCCCGAGATTCCTCCTGCACCCTTAAGGGTGGGAGGAGATGTCTCCAGGCCTGTGAAAATTAAGCATATAGAGCCCGACTATCCAGAGTTAGCTCGAAAGGCGAGGATCGAGGGTATAGTAATACTTGAGGCGATCATCGATGAAAATGGAAATGTAGTGCAAGCTCGGATACTGAGAAGCCCTGGTAAGGCTTTCGGCTTTGATGACGCTGCTCTGGCAGCGGTAGGGCAGTGGAAGTTTAAGCCCGGTTTGCAAAATGGAGTTCCTGTTCCGGTTATTTATACCCTGACAGTGCAGTTTCAAATTAAAAAGTAGGTTCTTATTGAAAGCACGGATTTGCATAGAAAGGGTAATCCTTTTGTTAAAAGAGGAGTTATAATTATAGAAGGTATAACAAAGAAAATTGAGAGAGGGCAGAGATGAGGAGCATAAGATATGGAAATGTGGTTTTAGGGATAATTCTGGCTTTACTGATTTCCCTTCCATCCTTTGCCGACCATAAAAAAGGCTATCAGCTTTATAGCCAGGGAGACTATCAGGGCGCTATCAAGGAATTTCAAGCCTCGTTAGAGATGGCCCCCGATTTCTGGTATGCTCAGTTTATGATTGGGCGTTGTTACAAGAAGATGGGCAACTTTAATCAGGCTATAGCTGAGCTTAAGAAGGCTGAGGCAATTACCCGGGACAATAGCCAGAAATTCACTACAGCTTACGAGTTCGCCGACATTTACTATTTGCAGAAAAACTATAACGAGGCTATCAACACCTTAAACAGGAGCAAAGGATTTGCTGCCAAGACCAAGGAGAAAGGGGCTTTAAACAAGTTGCTGGGGATGTGCTACATAAATATGAAGAACTTCAAGCAGTCTGCCAGCGCACTGGAAGAAGCTGCTCGCCATCTGCCTCAAGATTACGATGTTATTAGCAGTCTTGGTAAATGTTATGTGGAGCTGGACAATACCGACGGAATTATAAGAGCTTTAAGTCAGGCAGTAAAGCTGCGCTCCAATGATGCGGAATCTATCGTATTTCTGGGAAGGGCATACATCAAAAAAGGTGATTTTGCCAATGCGGTAAATGTAGGAGAGCAGGGGGAGAGGATTGCTCCCCGTAATACAAAAATCCGCTTTATGTTAGGGAATGCCTATCTGGGAGTGAGGAATTATCAGGGCGCCATTAGGTCTTTCAGAGTAGTATTAGAGGTTGAGCCGAACAACGGCAACGCGATGAAACTGCTGGGAGAGTCCTATAAGATGTTGGAAGACTTCGGACCAGCCGTTGACTATCTCCTGCGAGCAGCCAGCTTCCTACCTGACGACCCAGCGATATTCGATTCTCTGGGGTTTATTTACGAAAAGAACAAGCGGTTTGAAGATGCCCTCAAAGCCTACGAGCAGGCGTATATTCTTAAACCTGATCCCCAATACAAATCAAGTATTGACCGTATAAACAAGCGATTAGAAGGAGCAGAAGAGACCCCTCCGCCACCTCCTTTCTTATAAGCGCTTTAGCTAAAAAGGATATTCAAAGGGAGGATTCTGAAGGAGTTTTTCCCTCTCAAGCAGAAATAAATTTAATATACATTAGTGAATAAGTAGAGCCCCTTCTCGGCGAAGGGGTTTTTTATTGGGGATAGAAAGAGATATGCTTGCCTCCGAATATGAACTCGCCTCACTTATCGACCACACCTTGCTAAAGCCAGAAGCAAGCAGACAGGAAATCCTTCGCCTGTGTAAGGAGGCACTTAATTACCGGTTTCACTCTGTTTTCCTTCTGCCATGCTACCTCCCCATTGCCGTCAAGAAGCTCAGGAAAACCCCCGTCACGGTGGGTACGGTGATTGGCTTCCCTCTGGGAGGAAACTCAACCACCACAAAGATATTCGAGTCCATTGACTCCCTTCGGCAAGGTGCAAAGGAACTCGATATCGTCATCAACATAGGTGCTTTGAAATCCGGAGACTTCACTTACCTGGAAAGAGAACTCAAGGGAATAATCTCTAAAACTCCAGAGTGCCTCCACAAGGTGATTGTGGAGGTGGGCTTGCTCACTGAGGAAGAGTTGAAGAGGGTGATAGAGGTGGTCAACAGGGTTAAACCGGCTTTTGTGAAGACCTCCACCGGTCTTCTTGCTCGCGGTGCTCAGGTAGGGGATGTAGTCGTCATCCGAAATTATCTTCATCCTGACATCGGGATAAAAGCCTCCGGTGGCATAAGAACCCTTCAACAGGTCACCCAACTGGTAGAAGCAGGAGCTTCACGCATAGGCACCAGCACGGGGGTTGAGATTATTCAAGAATACAGGAGAAATTTGACTTCAGGGTAAAAGGGCTAAGATATGGGGGGATGTGATGAGTGTTTTTTCCGTTCCTGAACCTGCTGGAAGACCAGGCTGATAAATTCCCGATAGCGCCTAACTATCTCTTGCCAATCATAATTTTCCTTCACATAGGCAAAGCCGTTATCTCCCATCAATCTCCTCAATTTTCTGCTTGATAACAGAAGCTTCAAGCTATAATAAAATTCCTCGTATTCCTTGTAATAGAGACCCCCATTGCTGCGCAGGCAGTGCTCACTTAAAACCTCACTCCTTTCATCCACCAGCACCGGAGTTTTGACCGAGAAAGCCTCCAGCAGGCTCAAGGAGAGACTCTCCAGAGGGGATGGTATCACCACCACCTCGGCTTTTTTCATGGCGGTTAGCTTCTCTTCCTCAGAAAGATAACCTAAATAGCTGATGCTGGGATGCTGGGGTAATTCCATCAGAAGGGTTCCGATGAAGACCAGTTCCACTTCGTCCTCCATCTTTTTAAAATTGATGAAGTAGTGACAGAGCTCCCGGCACCCCTTTCCGGGCTCTATTCTTCCCACACAAAGAATATACGGGCTGGTGAGCTTGTAATGGTGGATGAATTTTTGAGCAGGGAGTCTTCCAGGAATTTCGATTCCGAGCCCTATGGTAGTTAAGAGGATATCTTTCAGGGAGAAATTCTTGCGCACAAATTTATCCTCTGGAGGAGTATTAAAGATTATCCCTACGGGTGAGCTGAATACTTCCCGGTATATATCCAGGAATATAGGGAGTTCTTGATGAGCGGTGGGCAGGAGGATGCTCTTATCCCCTACTTCCTTTAATCCCCAGTAGGTGGGATGATAGAGATAGGTGAAAAAGATAAAAAGGTCAAACTCATCGCTGTGGCTTTTGACATATTCGGTGAGCGAGGGAGCATAGGGTCCCTGAAGCTCCAACCAGTGGCGCTCGTCTTCCTTCTGATGGGGGTTTTTGAAGAGCCATTCGGAATAGCGGTTAAAAGCCGCCATATCACGCTCTTTTTCCATGGGAAATCTTAAGATTCTGATTCCCTCCAGGACCGACTCACCTGCGGGGAAGTGGTTCTTCCAGGTGGTGTAATCCTGAGCGCAGGTGGTGATGACCGTGATCTTATACCAGGGGCTGAGGCGTTTTGCTAATTGATAGCACAAAGTCTCTGCCCCACCGGTTACCGAGGCACCATATCGCTGAATGACAAAGGCTAATTTCATCCCAAAACCTCGCTGATGTGACGCATCAAGAGCTTCTCTAATTTGGAGGTTTCAAAATCCCGAAGACGCCTCTGCTGGGCGGAGATAATACGTTGGCGTAACTGTTGGTTGTGTGCCAGATGATAACACAGCTCGGCAATTTCTGGTATATTCTTAACCTTTACCCGTATGCCAGCATCCCCCAGGGTATAAGGGATGGCGGTGGAGTTATAGGCTATGATGGGGACATTAAGGTGCATACTTTCTACCAAAGGGAGGCAGAATCCCTCGTGCTCGCTCATAGAGAGATATATATCGGCAATTTTGTAATAGGTTACTAATTCCTCAGGGCTGACATGGCCGGTGAAGATAACATGCTCATTGGTGAGCCTGAGGTTAACATTGAGTTCCTTCAGAAGATGGTAGTAATTGGGAAGAAGGTTATATTTTCCCACCAAAATGAGCCTGACCACCGGGGTGATGTAGCGTTTTATGTAAGCTGTTATCTTCAGCAGGTCTTCAATTTTCTTATTGGGGACTAACCTTCCCACTGACAGAATGTTTAAGGAGTCGGCTTCCTCAAACATTTCAAGTACCAGGGGATCGAGGGGCTGGTTATACCTCTTCAGGTCCACAAAGAGAGGTAACACGGCGGTGCGGGGGAAATTCAGTTGTTCCAGCTCCTGGCGGTTATATTCGGAGTCTGCCAGAGCTATATCTGTTACCTGAGCCAGGGAGGCAAGCTCTTCCCTTCCAACTGCCGCTATATGAGCCAGCTCCGAGCTATAAGGGACGAAGAATTCCGGCGGGGTAATATTGTGATAGATGATGAGTTTCTTTCCTGAAAGCTCTCTGAAGAGGTGGGTCATGGGGGAGGGGAGGGCAAAGTGGAGCAGGACGAGGTCATCGGAGCGATATTCCTGGCGGAACTGCGCAAAGGGTTTGATCTCGTTCTTTAGGTCCTCATCTATGGTGAGGGAGTAAATCTCAGCCTCATAGCCCCGTTGAATAAACAGTAGCTTCATCCTGCGGGCACTATCTCCTATAGCATCCCCATAATGCATCGCCGGGACTAACTGGCTTATCTTCATCGAGCTGCCACCGTCTCCACATATTTCAATAATAACCGGTCGCTCCTCACTCGCTTGAGCTCAGCCAAGACTCTATTCTGAGAAGCGATAATCTCATCTTTAAGCGAAGGGTGGCTAAAGATATGATGGATGAGCTCAGCAATCAGGGGGAAGTTTTTATGGTTGACCAGTACCCCACCTCCCCTCATGGTGTAAGGGACTGCCGATGAATTGTAGGCTACTACCGGTATTTGGAAGTGCAGAGATTCAAGGATGGGTACGCAAAACCCCTCGTGCTCGCTCATAGAGATGTAAACATCGGCCATTTTATAAAAGGCAATAAGCTCCTCAAATTCCACATGCCCGGTGAAATAGACATCTTCCAGTGAGAGCTCGGCAATAAGGTCCTTCAGAGAGTTGTAGTATCGTTCGAACCCGTGGTATTGCCCCACCAGTATCAGTTGAGATCTGTGATTGATGTATTTATGATAGTAAAAAAATAGCTTAATGATGTCTTCCACTCTTTTATTGGGGATCATCCTTCCCACGAAGAGGAAAGTGGTTTTTCCTTTAGGATAAAGATGGGGAACCAGAGGGTCAGCTGGCTGGTCATACTTCTTAAAGTTGATGATGATGGGGAGCACTCCTGTTTGCGGGAAGCCAAGGCTATCCAGCTCCTGCCGGTTGAATTCAGAGTCGCCCAGCGCTAATTCGCACTTATCTTTAAATGCTTTAAGCTCCCTGCGACCATGATAGCATTCACCTGCCAGGACGGAATGATAATTGACAAAGAAGTGGCTGGGCGTGATATTGTGATAGAGCAAAATCTTTTTGTCGGGGAGATAGTAGGCTAATTTGGAGACCTTGGAGAAGATGGAGAAGTGGAGGATAAGAATGTTGGAGGGGGAGCTTATCTCAGGATATTTCTCGAATCTCCTGGTATGCTTCCACATTCGCGTATCACACATTTCCACGAAGATTTCCGAGTGGAATCCTCGGTGCCTGAGAATCTTCTGGATTTCCAGGGTGTAGTCGGTGATGGCATCGCCATAGCTCATGGAAATGAGCATCTGATGAACTTGCATACCCTTCCCCCTTCGAACTCTCGATTTAGGGCTCACTCTATTTGTCTGCCCTCCAATTGATCTATCAGGTTGATGTATTTCTTCTCAATTATATCCCAGGTATAATTCTGCTGGTAAAATCTTCTTCCATTTTTGCCCAAAGCTTTAGAGAGAGTTCGGTTCTTCAGTAGCAACTCCAGTGCCATCTGAAACTCTTCATCAGAGGTATAAAAAAGCCCGGCATTGCTGCGGAGGCATTGCCCGCGGAGGACCTCGCACTTGCCATTGGCTAATGCCGGCTTGCCCATGGCCCATGCTTCCAGCAATACCATCGAGAGGCTCTCATAGAAGGAGGGCATCACCAGGAGCTCAGCACCAGCAAGGGCATTGAACTTGTCCTGGTCGGAAATGAATCCTAAATGACGGATTTGAAGGTGCTGGGGAATCTCCATCACGCTGGAGCCTATCAAGATGAGTTGGAGCTTTTCGTCTTTAGTGTTTTCCAGAAAGCGGAGGAAGTAGCGGAAGAGCTGTGAACAACCCTTATTTTCATCAATACGACCTATATAGAGGATGAACTTCCCCGGGATGTTGAATTTCTGGCGAAAAGAGGTAGCATCTGTCTCTGGTAGAAGCTCTGTTCCTACGCCTACTATATCGCCCAGAACATCCTCATTGTGAGAGATTTTGTTAATCAACTCTTTCTCTTCAACTGAGTTGTAAACAATAGCCTGGGCTCGGGTAAATGAAGAACGAAAGATGCTCAGGTAGATAGTCGGGTCGTGCTCGGCGGTGGGAACTAAGATGCTCTTCTCAGGGACTGTGTTAATGCCATAATAAGAGTGATAGTAGCGATAGCTGAAGAAGATGAAGTAGTCAAATTCTTTCTTTTTTCTTTTTATCTCCTTGATCAGGGCAGGGGAGTAGGGGCCTTCCTCTTTGAGCCAGCGAAGCTCGTCCTTCTCCTGATGGGGTTGGTTAAAGACATATTCCTGAATCAGACCAAATCTATAAGAGTCTCTTACCTTTCTAACTGGTAACCTCGTTACCGGAATCCGGTTTACCAGAGCTCTTCCCCGGGGGTAATGGTTCTTCCAGGTGAGGTAATCGAGGGCTTGAGTGGTGAGGACTTCCACCTTGTAATACTTAGCCAGACGCTCTGCTATCCATCGGCAATGGAGTTCTGCTCCCCCGTTGACCTCCAAACCGTATCGTTGGATAACAAAGGCAATCCTTAGGGGAGAGTGATTCCTTTTTTCACCTGAATAGGGCATGGGCAAATGGGGGGTTGACTTCACCTTTTGTCCTTGTCGGGAGAGCTTTCTTTGCTTTTGGTTTGTTTGCCAGGAGAGGTGGTTTTTTTGAAGACCAACATCTTTTCCAGGGTTCTCTCCCTTTTGGTTTGTAGCTCCAATCGCTGCTGGAGGTCGTCGAGGCGGCTTTTCAATTCATCATGCTCTAACCGTAGCTTGGTGAGCTCCAGGATGAGATTATGGAACAGATGGGCGAAGTTGAGATTGAGCATGGATTGCTTATGTAACTCAGGAAAAAGGACATCAATGTTCATAAAGAACTTTAAAATAGGTCGAAAGAGCTTCCTGGCTCGGTAGATCATCCTCCCGTAAAGGCTGGGGTGGGATTGGTAGATGGACTCCAGGGATATGGAGATGTTCCAATCGGCTTTCAGGGCTTGAAGCTCTTCGGCAAAGGAGCTTTTCACTTCAGAGAAGTGAATGTAAGAGCTAAGTTTGGTTTTTGCCAGCTCTTCCAATTCCTTCTCTGAATACAATACTCTCTTTTTCTTCTCAATTTGCTGGCGGATGTGCTCCATAATCTCAGCCACATTTACTTTATCGTCCTTGATTACGAAAGGTTCCATCTTACCTCCTGAGAGGATTTAATAATAAATGAATATATGTTTCATGAATAACAGGCCTCCCCTCTCCCTTCAGGGAGATTCATAGTATTTGCTCCCTGGGAGGCGAGAAGTCAATACATCCGGGAAAACTCTCTCTATTTTCCCATCTCCGGAGGATGGGCTATCTTCCAGAAGCTTATATTTTAATGAAGATTACCACCAGGCTGTACAATGCTAGGGACTCGATTAACACCAACCCTATAATAAGAATTCCTCTTATATCTCCAGCCGCCGATGGGTTTCGCGCCATTCCTTCACAAGCTGATGCTAGAGCACTGCTCTGTGCCCAGGCGCAAAGACAGGAGACCAGACCCATCACCGCTGCGGAGAGAATCATAGCCCAGATGGCTACTCTGGGGTCGGTCTCCTTCAAGGGTTTCTCCTCCTGAGCGAATGCTGGAGCTACTAACAGCAACAGCATTCCTGCTAAGAACAGCATTATCAACGGTTTCCGGTACACTTTACCCCTCCTCCTTTTAAAAGTAATAGGTTGAGTTTGTAAAATTTCTTTTAGTTTCTGGATAATGATTCAATGTATTACTCCAAATCGTATAGCTCCTCGTTTTGTTTAATGCTCCTCGGCAGCTACCGCACCAGAGATGTAAATGGTTGACAATAATACAAATATATAGGTCTGTATCCCGGCTACAAAAAGGCTCAAACATATCATCGGTAGCGGAACGAACAGAGGAAAAAGGGAGAAGAATACCATAATCAGTACATGGTCGCCGAAGATATTCCCGAAAAGCCTGACGGAGAGGGAAAGTGGGCGAGCAAAGTGGCTTATGACCTCGATAGGGAAGATCAAGGGGGACATCCACCATACGGTTCCTCCGAATTGCTTCATATACCTTAGCAAGCCTTTCTCCCTGACTCCCATCATATTATAATAGCAAAAGGAAACTAACGCTAACCCTACGGTGGTGTTAATGTTGCTGGTAGGGGGCAGAAAGCCGGGCACGATGCCGAGGAGGTTAGCGAAAAGGATGAATATCCCCAATGTGCCAATAAGCGGGAGGTATTTCTTTCCTTGGGGACCGATTTGGCTGGTGAGGAGCCGAAGCACCCACTCCACTCCCAGCTCCAGTACCTGCTGGAAGTAGCTCGGATTGGTCGGTCGGAGCTTTCTGCGAATAAGGGGAAACAGAATGCTGCAGCCTACTACCACCACTATGGCCATAAGCACATGCTCAGGAATGACAGAGGCATCTTCCGGCAGATGAAACAGCTTTACCAGAAGTGGATTAATAAGGCTGTAAAGCAGAGAATGTTCTTCAGGCATTTGGCATCACCGCTTCTTGAAAATCAAAGCCATCTGATAAAAACCTTCTCCTATTACTCCGGCGACCATAGCCGAAATCCCCAGAACAATGCCGTTCACATCAAAAAAATTGATTTTAATACTACCATATAACGCCGCCGCAATCAAGAGAAAACGAAGGAGAAATTTGAATAGATTCGCCGCTATAGAGCCCCTCTTCTTCCCGCTCAAAATGATGTCGCTCCCCCTTTTCAGCCATTGAAAGGCTAAAATGGCAATTACTCCCCCTATGAGGCATCCTCCGGCGAACCGCCAGCCGAAAAGCACAGGGCTTACCCCGACAAGCCCAACGAGGTAGATGACGGCGTTTCGTCCCACTCTTCTTACCAGTGGGTCCTCATCCTTAAATAGTGTCCAGCTACTTATCTTCAATTTTGGCAATAACGCGGAAAAAGTTTATAAACCCGGCGGCAATTCCGAAGAGGAGGAAGATGATGGAAAAGATGGGCTTAGTGCCCAGCCATTTATCCATTAGATATCCCCAGCCATATCCTATAGCAGTACAGAGAGGGAACATCAGTCCGGCAGAGGAAAGAAGTGCTGTTTTGCCCCAGAAGGCTTTATTTTGGGTCATCAGTTCTGATTGCTCTCTTTTTATCTAATTATAATAGAATAATAGGATTAAGGGCAAATAATATTTAAACAGGATAGAAAAGGGCGGAGAAACTGACTGGTCAGCTTTAGCTTGGGTCGAACTGTGTTAATCAAATTCGAAGGAAAATTTGCTACTTCCTCTGGCGGAGACCAAGAACTGTACCCGGCACAGGAAGGGGATTTTTGCAACGACCACACACTACTTTTTACGGCAGGGCACTTAACTCTTTTCATCTTCGGTAAGAGATTAAATACAGATATAGCCTTTTCCTCTTACCTCAAAAGCAAAACAACAAACCGGGAATTTGTTTATTTGTCCTTATTAGCATTGGGTGGAGGCGGAGGCAATTCCCTTTCTTTGGTTTTCAACTCTTCGAGAATGACTTCAATAGCCTTGTTCAACTGCTCATCGATGCCTGCATACTCCTTGGCTGGGTCATTATCCACATAAATATCAGGCTCAACACCGTGCCCCTCAATAATCCATTCTTTCCCGTCTGCGCTATAGATAGCAAACTCCGGCTTCATTAGAAAGCCGCCATCAACCAGGGGTAAGGAACCACGAATCCCGACCACGCCACCCCAGGTGCGTTTTCCGATTAATTTGCCGAGTTTAGCTTTCCTGAAACGATATGGAAAGATGTCCCCATCGGAAGCGGAAAACTCATCAATCAAACAGACCTTGGGACCTAATATCATCGCTTCAGGGTCAGGAGTTGGGATGGTATTGCGGGCAATACCCACCATGGCTATCTCTCGCCTCAACCGTTCAATAAGCATAGGAGAAACATTACCGCCGCCATTGCTGCGAACATCGATGATCAGCGCCTTTTTCCGGAGTTGTGGATAAAAATGCTTTACAAATTCATTCAGACCTCTTGCTCCCATATCCGGTATATGGATATAGCCGACTTTCCCGTCAGTAGCTTTATTGACTTTTTCAATGTTGTTCTGGACCCAGTTATAGTAATGCAGGGATTGCTCATTTTCAATAGGAACAACAACAACTTCGCGGCTTTCCTTCTCTTCGGGTTTGGTGTTCACTTTAAGGGTCACTTGCTTTCCTACAGTGTTTAGCAGGGCTTCATACATGTCGGTCATTGTGTTTGTCGGTTTTCCATTAATGGCTATAATGTAGTCACCCTCTTTCACATTAACACCGATCTCGGTTAAGGGCGAACGAAGGGACCTATCCCAATTCTGACCTTTCAGTATCTCGGTGATTTTGTAAAAGCGTGTTTTTGGGTCCCGAACAAATTGGGCGCCAAGCCTCCCTACCTTAATCTTCTTAAGGTCTGGTACATCACCGCCGCCGACATAGGTATGCCCTATGTTCAGCTCTCCGACCATTTCTCCAATGACATAGGTCAAGTCGGCACGGTGGTTCACTGCCTGCGCCAATGGCTGGTAGCGAAGCTTTATCGCCTCCCAATCAACTCCATGCATATTGGGGTCATAAAAGAAGTACTTCATCTGGCGCCAACATTCATCGAAAATCTGGTTCCACTCTTCTCTTCGGTCCAGCTTCATTTCCATATGGGATAAATCCAGCTTGTCCTGGATTTTTATGGGAGCTCTCGGAAGGTCAATGATGGCGAAGGATCGGTTCTGGGATACCAGCATCTTCTTTTGATCGGCTGAGATTTCATAACCGTTGATATAACCCAAATCCTTTTCCTCTTTTTCCTCCAGGTCATACATTTTCAAAGATGATTTCCTCTCCCCATCCTTCCTCTTCATGTAGTAGATTTTGTCTCCAACAGATGTAATATGCCCATAATAGGCAATTTCGATTGGAAGACCGACTATTCGCCCCTTTAAACCAGCGGGGTCAACCTTCACCTGAACTTCCTTTTCCTGAGAGTTTTCCTTTTTGTCCGGTGCAAGCTTACTGCCAGATTTTCCGGTCTCCTCGCTAACTTCCTGCTTGAGCTCAACCTCATCGCTTATGGGCTCGAAGGGTGATTTCTCATCGGCAGACAATGTTACCAGATAGACCCTGGACATAGCCAGATAGGCATGGTTCCATTCTGTTCGGCTATAAATAGGATTGAAATCTCTGTCGGAGACAAAAAACAGAAACTTTCCGTCCGAACTAAAGGAAGGGCTATGCGAAGAGTACCAACCATCCGTCACTTCGTATGTCTTTTCTGCCGAAAGGGAGTAAAGATAGACCTTTGTCATAGCCTCTGCTTCCGGTTTTGCATAAGCAATCCACATGCTATCCGGAGACCAGGCGTATTGACCTATCTCCCAAGCTTTTGCTCTTGCTACCTCAACGGTCTTCTTCGTCTCAATATCAACATAATTTAGGCGGAGTTTCTTATCACTCCAGAGCAGTTTTTTGCTATCTGGTGACCAATATATTTGATATTTATAAGTGTCAGCATCTTTTGTGATTTGCTGAGGCTTTTCAGCGCCATCTTGCGGCATGATATAGATTTCATTGGCACCGCTGGCATCGGAAATATAGGCAATCCATTTACCGTCTGGTGACCATTTTGAGTTTCGTTCATGAAATCCAGATGTGTTGGTCAGGTTGCGTGTATTTCCATGCTTTGCTGGTACCGTGAAGATTTCACCCCGGGCGCCAAATAATGCTCTTTTCCCATCGGGAGCGATTTCATAATTGGTTATCTTGTCCATGACACTAACAATCTTATCGCGTCCAGAAACCATATCATTAGCTATGACAATGGGAACTTTAACCGCCTGTTCTTCGGTCAGATCAAAGCGATAGATGTAGCCCCCATTTTCAAACACAACAGCCTCAGAACCAAGAGAAGGAAACTTGATATCGAATTCTGTGAAATTGGTTAATTTTCTTGTTTCTTTGGTCGCCATGTCATAGACATAGAGATTCATCTTTTTGTTCTCATCGCGGTCGGAAATGAAATAGATTTTGTCGCCGCTCCACATGGGGATAATATCCTGTGCAGGATTGTTGGTGATGTTTTGTATTTTCTTTGTATCAAAGTCGTAGATCCAGATGTCATCCGCCATTCCACCGCGGTAGCGCTTCCAGGTTCTGAACTCACGGAATATACGATTATAGGCAAGCTTTTTATCATCGGGAGAGAATGAGCAAAATCCACCCCTCGGCAGCGGCAGCTGAACCGGAACTCCGCCATCAACAGAAGAAAAATAGAGCTGACCATTGAAGTCATTCCATTCCCGCATCCGCGAGCGAAAAACAATGTGCTTATTGTCGTGCTTCCATCCCATTACAATATTATTGGGACCCATACGGTCTGAAATATCATCACGGCCGAGGGAGGTGGTGTAGGTAAGCCGTTCAGGTACCCCGCCGTTTGCCGGTAACAAATACACTTCGCGATTGCCATCATATTCCCCAGTAAACGCTATGTTCTTTCCATCAGGCGAGAAGCGGGCAAAGATTTCGAAGCCTTCGTGGCTGGTCAGTTTGCGAGCAACCCCCCCTGTTGATGGAACCGTGTAGAGGTCGCCGGCGTAGGTAAATACTATCTGGTCGTGGTAAATTGCCGGGAAGCGAAGTGGACGGGCTTCTGGCATGGCATAGGAAAGCCCACAATACAATAAAAACACAACAAGAAGAAAGCCAAACAGTTTTTTGGGTTTCATCTTACCCCTCCTTACAAAATATACGGTTACTATGCTTTAATTATCAGCATAGAATAAGGTAATGTCAACACAAAAATGCCCCTGGAGCCAAAATTAACTTTACAAATATCTCCATAGAAATAAATCATAAAGTGTTTTTATGTTATGGGCTTATTGCCTGAGAGGAATACCTTCACCGTTGTGACAGAGATTGTAAGCCGCTAAATTGCTATTTTTAATTGTTTAACTTTTTAGAGGCTGTTTTATATGGTAAATTTTCAGCCGATTCAACTGTCCAAGGGTTTTAATTACGGTCCTAATTTGGGATGATTATGATAGAGCAGGGGGATTAAGGGCATATAACATTTAATCAAGAAAGAAATGGGTAGGAAAAGATTTATCCCCGAGACGGCCTGGCAGAGGAAGAAGTGGATTTTATTTTTTTAAGCAGGGGGAAGGGGCTTACCAGATGCCCTTGCAATCCTATTTTATTCTTGTCCACTCCCATCGCCAGAGCGATGAGCTGGCTGAAATAGAATATGGGCAAATTGAGGCTCAGTTTATAAGTTTGCTCTATCTCCTTTTGTCGGGCATCCAGGTTGCTGTGACACAGCGGGCACGCCACTGCCACCGCCTCGGCTCCCACCTGCTTGGCGTTGACCAGTATATCGCGGCTTAGCTTCACTACGATATTGGTCAGTGCCAAAGCCTGTCCTGCACCGCAGCAATCGGTCTTGTAAGACCAGTCGAGCACCTCTATCCCGCAGCCTCTAAGCAAATTATCCATGGTCATAGGATACTCACATTGGTCAAAGTTAACTGCTTTGGGGGGACGGGTCAAGAGGCAGCCATAGTAGCACACTACCTTCATCCGGGAGAGGTCTTCACTGACCGATTCCCTTATCCGTTCCAATCCCACTTCGTTGTAAAAGATATCCAGAGGATGGCGAACTTCAACACTCCCCTGATAGGCGTAGTTGAGAACCTGCTCCACCTTCTCCTTCAGCTCGGGATTCTCCTCTGTCTCATGCAGGGCGATCTTAAACCGTGAGAAACACGAAGCGCAGGGGACTATCATTTGCCGGAAGCCGTCCTCCTCGGCGATAGCCAGGTTCTTGATAGGAAGGGTTACCCCCAGAAGCTTCGAGCTGCAGTGAGCCGGGGATGTGCCGCAGCAGATCCATCCCCGCAGCTCCTCATACTCTATCCCCAGCTTCTCCAGCACAGCTCTCATGGAGAGGTCATATTCAAAGGCAGTGGAGTGGAGAGAGCATCCCGGGTAGTAGGCATATCTCATCAACTGGCCTCCTCTATCTCCTTGATTTTTTTGAAAATTCGCCTTACTTCTCGAAATGCGGTAGGCTTGGGGGTGAGCTTGAGCTTTCTATTTAAGAACATTCTTATACCCAAGCCTACATCTTTAGTAAAATCCTTCGTCCGCAGCTTGAGCATCATTATCAGCCCCACCTCGTACAGCCTTCCGAACCAACTGATATTTTGTAAAGAGGTCTGGAAAAAGGCGGGCACCTCCGGGTATTTAGCCTTTATCCCCTCTCGCTGGGCGATTATTCGGGCGGCATCCATTACCCGGGCGATATCTATTTCCTGGGGGCAGCGGGTGGTGCAGGTCTCACATGTGGTACACAACCATATCATCTTGCTGTTGAGCACCAGCTCACGCTGACCGTATATCACCCCCTGTATTATCTGGAAGGGGGTATAGTCAGTCTCATAGGTGACCGGGCAACCGGCGGCACACTTGCGGCATTGATAGCAGAGGTACACATTCTGGTCGCTCTCCTGGGCAATCTTATCTGTAAAATCCGATTTCAGGGTTTCCTGTGTTAATACCTTTTCCATTGTCTCAGCTTTCATAAAGCCCCCGGTTAAAAAAACAAGTTCATCAAGCCATACTATAAAGCCCCCTTATGTGATGAGCTGCGGTATCAGGCTTTCCATCCCACCGGCGTGGAGCACAATCCCTCTCACTCCTTCCATCTTCTTCACCTGGTTGATAATCTCCTTTGCTACCTTGATGCCCTCCTCCTCGGGTTTGCTGCTCGATTCCAGCCGCTGGACGAGCGAGTCGGGCACTATCATCCCCGGTGCTTCCTGCAGGGCTTTAGCGTGCTCCACCGAGACCAGCGGCATTATCCCTGCCAGGATGGGAATTTTCTGAAGTGGTTTTTGCTGCCGCACCAGCTTTATCCATTTCCCGAAGCGCTCCAGGTCGAAGACCGCTCGGGTCTGAACAAAGTCCGCACCTGCCTCGACCTTTTTCGCCATAAGGGCTGGTCTGAATTCTAAAGGGTCGGCAAAGGGATTTACCTCGGCGCCGATGAAGACAGAGGGCGGTTGCTCTACTTCTTCACCATTGGAGAACTTTTTCTCATCCCTCATTCCCCGGGCTATCTGGATAGCTTGAGTCAGGTCCACATCGTAAACCCTTTTAGCCCCTCTGAAATTGCCCAGGGTTTGATGGTCGCCGGTGGAGAAGAGAAGGTTGGGTATGCCCAGAGCAGCCGTTCCCAGAATAGAGCTCTGGATGGCGATGCGATTTCTATCCCGGCAGTTCAGCTCCAGCAGTGTTTCTCCTCCCAGTTTCTGTAAGTGCACCGCCGCTGCCAGACCCAGCAGGTAGACATTTGCTCCCGGATTGTCAGGTATATAAAAGGCATTGACCTTTTTTTCTAATAGCTTGTAACGCTCTTCCAGTGGTTTAAAATCAGCCCCGCGGGGAATACCGATGCCAGCAATTATTACGAACTCTCCCTTTTCTAATAGCTTTTTCAGACCGCTGTTGGCGCTCATAGCATCATATCCTCCCTGACGGTTATCCGGTAGCCTCCGTCTTCACCGGTGGACCAGTCGCGCAGAGGGAATATCTTCTGCAGGTCAGCTAACCTCCCTTTCTCTTTTAAGATGTCGTATATCTGCTGCCAGACGCAGTCAAGCTCTCGGTTTACCTCGCATTTGCCGTCCTGCGAGCCCTCGCAGGGGCCGTTGAGAAGTGTTTTGGCGCAGCGGGCAAAGGGGCAAAGCCCACCGGTAAGATGGAGGACGCAGTTGCCACAGCAAATGCATCTCTCCTCCCAGACGCCCTGTTTCTGGGGCATGCCGACAAATCGGGTGTTGACCCCAGGGAAGACCGGCTTATCAGGGAAGGCAGCGGCTACTGTTTGTATTCCCGCTCCACAGGCCATGCTTATTATCGCCTGGCATTCAGCCGCATGGTCGGTAAACTCCTTTACAAACTCCCATTCGCACTGCCGCTCCACGGTCTGCTCCAGGGTTTCCAGCTTTTTCCCTCCCAGCCTCCGCGCAATACGCAGCTGCGAGGCAAGGATAGCTGCCTCTTTAGCCCCGCCAGAGTAATCTATGGTAACGCAGGTGCCACAGCCAGTTACCAATATCTTCTCATAGGGGGCTACCATTTCTATTATTTCGTTGAGTGGCTTCCTTACAGCGGTTATCATTATTTTCCACTCCCTCGGTTCTGTTTAAGGGGATTGGGTCCCAGCTTTTTCAGTTTCTCCCTCATCTGGCTTATTATCTCCGCCCATCTCTTCCCCTCCGATGCCGAGATGAAGACCATCTCCACCCGCTCCCCTTCCATGCCAATCTCTTCAAGGAGCTCTTTGGCGTGCTCTACTCTCTGCTTTGCTCTCAGATTACCTTCCAGGTAATGGCAGGTTCCTTCCAGTCACCCGGCTACCAGTATGCCATCGGCTCCCGCTTCTAATGCTTTTAAAATATAGATAATGTCTATTTTTCCCGAACAGGGAATCTTTATTATTTTGACATTGGTGGGGTATTGCAGCCTCATAGAACCTGCCAGGTCAGCCGCTGCATAGGCACAATAGTGACAGGCAAAAGCCAGAATTTCTGGTTCAAACTCCTTCAATCTTGATTCCCCCATTTCTTCAGGAAGCTGCCTCAGCCAAAGCGTCGGTCATAGCTATAATCTGTTGGTCGGTGGAATGCAATAGCTGTATGGCTTTGGCAGGGCAGGCATCGGCACATATTCCACATCCCTGACATTTGGCTATCTCAATGTAAGCTACTCCATCACGGAAGGTGGGTGCATCATAGGGGCAGACCCTGATGCAGGTGAGACAGGCCGCACAGAGGTTCTCGTCCACCTGGGAGATAGCGCCTCCCACCTGCAGGGTATCCTGCCAGATGACCCTGCTTGCCCGCGATACCGCCGCCCGAGCCTGGGCAATCGATTCGTCAATATATTTCGGATAATGCGCCAGCCCCGCCAGAAAGATGCCGTCAGCGGAGAAGTCAACCGGTCGGAGTTTCATATGAGCTTCCAGATAGTATTTCTCCTGGGTTAAGGATACTTTAAGCATGGCAGCCAGTTCCTCGCTGTCGGGATGGGCTCGGATACCCGTGCTCAGTACCAGGAGGTCGGGTCTCAGCTCCATTTTCCCACCGAAGATATAGTCCTTAACTCTGACTTTGAGCATTCCCTCGTTGGTTACCTCGGGCTTCTCCTCAGGCTCATAGCGGATAAAATAGACCCCCTGCTCTCTTGCTTGCCGGTAATATTTTTCCCGGAAGCCATACGCTCTGATGTCTCTATAGAGGATGAATACATTGGTAGATGGGCTCATCTCTTTGATTTTCAGTGCGTTTTTTATCGCCTCTCCGCAGCAGATGCGGCTGCAGGAGGGGTGGTCGGGCTCCCGCGAGCCCACACATTGGATCATCACCACCTGCCCCAGTTCCTTTATCCGCTCAGGATGGTGATAGATGGTTTCTTCCAGCTTCTGCTGGTTAATGACTCTCTCATCTTTGCCGTAAAGATATTCCTCACCCTGGTAGACAGTGCCGCCGGTGGCTACTATCACCACTCCGCAGTTTATATTTTTCGGCGGTCCGCCATTGGCACTTAAGGTAGCCTGGAAGTTGCCGATAAATCCCGAAAACCCGGTGAGAGAGCTACCCAGGTGGACGGTAATCTTCGGGTTGGAGGTGACCTTATTTATAAGCTCTGTCAAATACTTTTGCGGGTCCATCCCTTCAAGGGTGAAATAGATGTGTCTCAGGTTGCCCCCCAGCACTTCTTCTCGTTCTACCAGATGGACATTGTATCTTTCATCCGCCATATTGAGGGCGGCTACCATTCCGGCTGCACCACCGCCTATGACCAGAGCATCCTTGGTTAAACCGATGGTTTCTTTGTGGAGGGGCTGAATGTAACGCGCTCGGGCAATAGCCATATTGACCAGCACCTTGCTCTTTTCCAAGGCGCTGTCAGCCTCGTGCATGTGAACCCAAGTGCACTGGTCGCGAATATTAGCCATGGAGAACAAATAGGGATTCAGCCCCGCTTGACGGATGGTTTCCTGGAAAAGCGGCTCGTGGGTTCGGGGGGTGCAGGAAGCGACCACCACGCGATTCAGCTTGTGCTCCTCAATGGTCTGTTTCATAATCTCCTGGGCATCTTGGGAGCAAGAGTATATCATCTCGGTGGCATAGACCACATCGGGGAGATGGCTAGCATACTCGACCAGCTTGCTCACTTCAATGACTCCGCCTATGTTCTTGCCGCAGTGACAGATAAATACCCCAATGCGCGGCGGCTGTCCAGCTACATCCTTTTCGGGGGGGTATTCCTTCTCCTTGATGAGTTCCCCTCGAGCGGGGGCTAACATCCCCATAGCCAGAGCAGCGGTGCCGCTGGCTTCGGTAACGGTTTCGGGTATATCCTTGGGTTCGGAGAAGGGTCCACAAACGAAGATTCCGGGCTGGGAGGTCTCAATGGGGGTGAATTTCTCTGTCTGGCAGAACTTATGCTGGTCGAGTTTCAGCCCCAATGTGGAGGCTAACTTTTCGACTCCCTCGGGCGGCTGGAGACCGCAGGAGAGCACCACCAGATTGAACTCCTCGTCGATAAACCTTCCATCCTCGGTCTGATATCGGACAACGAGGTCTTTGCTGTGGGGTATCTCTTTCACCGAGGATGGGCGGCAACGAGTGAATTGGATGCCGCTCTCTTTGGCTCTCTCGTAATACTCATCAAATCCTTTGCCGAAAGCTCGCAGGTCGATATAGAAAATGTGGCAATCAATGTCAGAGTCGTGCTCCCGGGCAATCACTGCCTCCTTAATAGCGTACATGCAGCACACAGACGAACAGTAGTTTCTCTCTACATCGCGGGAGCCGACACATTGAATAAAAGCAATTTTTTTCGGCTTTTCCTGGTCGGAGGGTCGCAGCACCTTCCCCATATAAGGACCGCTGGCGGAGAGGATGCGTTCAAACTCCAGGCTGCTGACCACATTGGAGAACCTACCGTAGCCGAACTCCTGGGCTTCTTCAGCAGGGAAGAGCCGGTAGCCGGGAGCCAGTATGATAGCTCCGACCGACAGCTCCTCTAACTGCTCATCAGGCATCTCGTGGGCGATGGCTTTTGCCTCGCAGGCTTTTACACACTCCATGCATTCGGAGCATACGCCGCAATCGAGGCATCGCTTGGCTTCTTCAACAGCCATCTCCTCGGTAAAGCCGAGCTCTACCTCCTTGAAGTTTCCCTCTCTTTTTTGGCGAGATAGGGTAGGCATCTGCTGCCGGGGTGTGTATGGTCCAGCCTTTTGGCCCGGTCTTCCCTCGCAGGGCTTCTTTCCCGGTCTATCAGTCAGGAGCTCTTTTCCCTGAATATACCGGTCAATGGAGATAGCCACCTCCTTACCGGCAGCAATGGCATCAATGACCGTGTTAGGTCCGGTCACTGCATCCCCGGCGGAAAATATTCCTGGGATGTTGGTCTGGTAGCTGACCTCATTGACCACAAAGGAATTCCAGCGGGAAATGTTAAATTTGTGGTCGTCGGGAAGGAAGGAGATGTCGGGTTCCTGGCTGATGGCGGGGATGATGCGGTCGGATTCTATGACGAACTCGGTCCCCTCTATGGGGATAGGTCTTCGGCGACCACTGGCATCAGGCTCTCCCAGTCTCATACGGATGCACTCCATGCCGGTAACCTTGCCATTGGAACCGATGATTCTCACCGGAGCAGCCAGGTAGTGGATTTTCACCCCTTCAAACTCTGCAGCCTGAATCTCTGTCTCATTGGCGGGCATCTCCTTACGGGAGCGGCGATAGGCGATGACGACCTCCTCACATCCTATTCTCAGAGATGCACGGGCAGAGTCTATGGCGGCGTTCCCGCCGCCGATGATAATAACCCTCTTTACCGGACTCACCTTCTCGCCCAGGTTAACCTTACGCAGGAAGCTGATGCAGTCCATGAAGCCCTCATACTCGTCTTCCCCGGGGATGCGGAGCTTCAGTCCCTTGTGGGCACCTATGGCGATGAAAATAGCTTTATAACCTTTCTTCTTAAGATTATCAATGGTTAAATCCTTGCCGATGGGGGCATTGAGCTTAATCTCCACCCCCAGGTCGGTAATCCTCTTTATTTCGTAGTCGAGTACATCGCGGGGCAGTCTGTAGGCGGGGATGCCTGTGCGCAGCATTCCGCCAGCAACTGGCAACGCTTCAAAGATGGTGACCTTATATCCCATCAGGGCGAGGTCGTGGGCGGCTGACAGACCAGCCGGGCCGGAGCCGATAATGGCTACTTTTTCCTTTTTGGGCTTTTCTATGTTGGGGAGGGGGAGGGGTCCGTGCTGCAGCTCCCAATCTGCGAGGAAGCGCTTGAGATGGCAGATGGCAATGGGCTGGTCGTATTCGCCCCGGCGACAGGCTATTTCGCAGGGGTGGTGACAGACCCGCCCGCAGATACCCGCGAATGGGTTTTGTTTCCTCTCCAGGGTCAGCGCTTCGGCGAATTTTCCCTCAGCTATAAGCGCTACATACCCGTGAGCGTTTACCCCTGCGGGGCAGGTGAGCGCGCATGGTCCTCTGCCAGACTTCTCAATGAGGTAAGCGCTAGGGACTGCCTGCGGGTAGCCCCGATAGGTGGCGCGACGGTCGACCATTCCAAGGTCGAACTCACTCCCCACCTTCACCGGACAGACTTCGGCGCACTCTCCACAGCCGGTGCATATGTCAAGGTCAATGTATCGTGCTTTCTTCCGGACGGTGACCTTAAAGTCTCCCGGTTTTCCTTCGACCTTATCTATCTCAGTATTGGTGATGGTCTCTATGTTGAGGTGTCTTCCGGTCTCCACCAGCCTGGGGGCTACTATGCACATAGCGCAGTCGTTGGTGGGAAAGGTCTTGTCGAGCTGAGCCATCACCCCGCCGATGTAGCTCTTTTTCTCCACCAGGTAGACTTTGAAGCCGGAGTCCGCCAGGTCGAGGGCGGCTTGCATCCCTCCAACTCCACCTCCCACTACCAGCACTGCGCCAACTTTTTTCTGTTCGTTGCCCATCTCTCAGAAAAGCCCTTAATCTTTATGGCTTAGCCCGCAAGGGACTTGGTCCTAATTTTTTAATTTCTTCTGTCATTGCCTGGGTGAGCTCTACAAACCGATGGGGTGTGTTGGAGGCGAGGTTACCAATGGTTATTCTCTCCTCCTCCAGTCCGAGTTCTTTAAGGAGTTTTCGAGCGTACTCCACCCGTTTGCGTGCTCGAATGTTGCCTGAGATATATTTGCAATTGTCCTCAAAGCAGGCAAGGATGAGCACCCCGTCGGCGCCCTCTTCAAGTGACCGAAGCAGGTAGACGATGTCGACCCGACCTGTGCAGGGAACCTGGATGATGTTAAGCCCTTCGGGGAAGCTAAGGTGCATCTCACCTGCTAAGTCTGCTGCACGGTAGGCGGAACGCTGACAACAGAAGGCTACTATTCGCGGACAAAAGTCATCGGATTGCTTTCCGCGACTCTCCTGGTCTCCCATGCCTTACAACCTCACACTACTGCTCTTTCCCCAGGCAGATGGATTTCTCTCAGGCTATTTTGCCAATTTGCTATAATCTTCTTCAGAAAGGAGGTCATCCAGCTCCGATGGGTCGGACAGCTTAACTTTGAGAAGCCATCCCTCACCCATAGGGTCTTTGTTGATGATTGAAGGGTCATCAACGGCATTGTTGTTGACCTCAATTACCTCTCCGCTCACCGGGGCGATAAGGTCGGAGAGGGCTTTAGCGGACTCGACCTCACCCAGGGACTCGTCTTTTTTAATCTCATCTCCTTCATCGGGCAGGTCAACATATACAATCTCTCCCAGTTGTTCCTGGGCGTAATCGGTGATGCCAATAATCCCGGTATCGCCTTCCACCTTAAACCATAGATGCTCTTTGTGAAATTTGTAGCTCTCGTCTCCCATTTATTGGGCCTCCTTTAATGTTAAATTTAGTATATCTAAAGCCATTTAATTATTTCCCCTTTTCAGGTTTTTTTGGGCATATCTATAGCTATCTGGTGGACATCGTGAGCGGCTTCCATAAGAACTTCGGATAAAGTAGGATGGGAGTGTATGGTATCGCCCAACTGCTGAGCGGTGATTCCGTGCTGGATTGCTATCGCTCCCTCGTGGACGAGGTCGGTGGCATGCGCTCCCACGATGTGGACTCCCAGAATCTTGTCGGTTTTGGCGTCGGCGATGATTTTCGCCTGCCCTACGATCTCCCCCATGGCATGTGATTTCCCCAGAGCCCGGTAGGGGAACATTCCTATGCGGATCTCGTATCCCTGCTCTCTGGCTTCTCTCTCTTTCAGACCGACGCTGCCAATCTCGGGATTGGTGAATATGGTCGCCGGCACTACCCGGTAGTCCATCTTTTTATTCTTGCCAAGAGCGTTTTCCACGGCTACTATCCCCTCTTTTGAGGCGACATGGGCTAACATGATTCCCCCAATTACATCACCTACAGCGTAGACTCCGGGGACATTAGTCTCCATATGTTCATTGACCAGAATCTCACCCCTCTTCCCCTGGGCTACTTTGGCGTTGTCGAGGTCGAGTCCCTTTACATTGAAGACTCTCCCTATGGAGACCAGCACCTTTTCGGCTCTTATCTGCTCGCCACTTTCCAGAGTGGCTAACATCATCCCATCAGCATCTTCCTTGACATGCTGAACCTTGATGCCACAGTAGAGCTTGATCTTGCGCTTCTTTAGCTCTCGGTCCATGGTCCTGGAGGTGTCAATGTCCTCCAGAGGTACCGCATGAGCCAGCATCTCTACCATGGTAACCTGACAGCCAAGTTCGTGGAGAATGAAGGCGAACTCGCAGCCGATAGCCCCTGCGCCGATAATGAGGATGCTTTTGGGGACCTCTTTCATGGTGACGGCTTCGTCGCTGGAAATGATCTTCTTCCCGTCAATGGGGAAAGCCGGAATAATAGCGGGGACAGAGCCGGTGGCGATGATCACCTTTTCTGCTTCTATCTCTTCGGTAGAACCATCGGGGAGGGTTACCTTGAGTCTGTGGGGGGCGAGGAATGAGGCGTTGCCCTTTATAAGGTTAATATGGTAACTTTTAAATGTGGCCTTTACCCCCTGTACATTGGTGGCTACTACCTTATTTTTTCTTTCCATTATGGCGGGAAAGTCTGCTTCCACATCACCCTTGATGTGTATTCCGTAGTGCTGTGCCTCTTTGATGTATCTGAGCACTGAGGTGGAGGCGATGAGCGCTTTGGTGGGGATACAGCCCCAGTTGAGGCAGGTTCCCCCCAGCTCCTCTTTCTCTATCACGCAGATTCTCCCTCCCAGCTGAGCTCCTCTTATGGCAGCCACATAACCTCCGGGTCCCCCTCCTATTATGGCGACATCGTATTTTGGCAATTTAAAGCCCCCTTTTCAGAAGCCTTTCAGCTCACTCCTATCTCAGCCATAAGCTGATGGGTGGTATAATTTCTAATTTCTATTGCCTCTGCCGGACACTCGCTGGCACAGACTCCGCAGCCTTGGCACAAAGCCTCCGAGATGACCGCTGCCCGGTCGTAAGAGATGGCATTATGGGGGCAGAGACGAATACAGGTGAGGCAAAGGGTGCACTTACCTTTATCTACCATTGCCCTTTCTTTGAAGACCCTGATTTTTCCCTCGGAGAGCTGCTCAGCAATATGGAGCGCTGTTGCTGCCGCCTCTTCCATGATAAATGGGAGCAGCATGGGATGATGACAAGAGCCCATCACGAAAACTCCCGCCTTATTGGTGGCAATGGGAAACAAATGAGGATTGTCCTTCTGGAGAAAACCCTGAGGGTCAACATTTATCCCCAATAGTGGGGCGAGGTTCTCAAAGTCGGACTCGGGCTCTATCCGCTCCTCGACCACCATAAGGTGACCGGGGATGGTTACCTCCTCCTCCTCTTTTTCCAAAGAGGTGAGCAGACCGCCGAGTCGGATGCCTATCTTCTCCTTGCTGATGGTGAACCCGGGACGGAGTTCATCGTATCTTAGCAGGATAATACCCTGACTCCGACACTGCCGGAAGAGTGCCTCCAGCCCCTCGCCAGCAACTTTGATATTGTTGTAAATAATGAAGACGTTCCAATTATACTTTTCTTTAATAAGCGATGATACCTTGAGGGTGAAGGCGGTGGTCAGAGGAGTGCTTTCTCCACCCATTCCGAGGATGAAGATGATATTTTTCTCTTTTCCTTTAGCGCCTCCCAGCAAAGCCTGGGTTTTCTTCTCGTCGGCCAGTATGGCGGATAACTGCGATTGGGTGATGACCCGCTGCGAGAGAGGGAATCCATACCGCTCCTGGGGAAAGCTGACCAGATAGCCGGTAGCCACCACAATAGCGCCCGCAGTTAAGGTTTTCTTCTTTCCTTTCTGTTTTATATGAGCCTGGTATCTGCCCGGCTCTCCCTCCAGTTTTACCAGTTCGCTGGAGGTAAGAATGTCTATGCTGGGGTCCTTGGTGGCGGTCTCTATGCGGGAGGAAATCAGCTCCAGAGGTTGGATCACCGAATCGAAGGGAGCGGCAGTGCCCTTCATCAGTCCTCCCAGGTGGGGCTTCTTCTCCAGTATGGTGGCTCCAAATCCCATGCGGGAGAGTTCCAGAGCGGTCTGAATGCCACCAATGCCTCCTCCTATGATAAGGACGCTTTTCTCGGCGGACAACTCCTCCTCTTCCAGGGGATGAAGACGGATGTTTCGGGCTACCGCCGATGCCAGCATTTTTTCGGCTTGCAAGGTAGCTGTTTCCCGCTGGGGATAGGCCCATGCACACTGCTCCCTTATGTTGGCAAAGCTGATTAAATGCTGGCTCAGGTGAGACTCTCGGGCTATAGCTGAAGCTATAGATTCGGAATTCCGTTGGGGACACCCGGCTAATACGACGCCCGAAAGGTTCTCCTTCTTGATGACGGAGGCTATCTTCTGAGGGTCCTCAGGGAGGCAAAAGGTTCTGAGCTCCTCTACATACACTACTTGAGGTAGTCCCTGGCAGTATTGCTTCAGTTTCTTGAGGTCTAAATGAGCGTCAAGACTTCCCCCGCAGTTGCAAAGGAAGACCCCTATTCTTTTTCCCTCTGTCATCTATTCAGCTCCCAGATAAGCGAGGGCTTTCTCCGCCGCTCCGATAGAATGGGCGATGGATTCGCTTATGTCACGGGGTCCTTGACAGGTGCCGGCGAGGAATATTCCCTCTGCCTCTGTTTCGTTGGTTTGTAGAGGGCTCAATGATTTGAAGAAGCCGTGCTCGTTGGTCTGCAGCCCCAGCAATTCAACCAGCTTGGCGGTATCCTCTCCCGGACAAAGACCCACGGAGAGGACAGCCAGGTCGAAATTGCTCCGCACCACTTGCCCCTCTTTTCTGTCCTGATAGGTGATTAAGAGCTTGTTGTTCCCATCCTGCTGGATGAGTGAGGGCATATCACGGATAAAGGTGATTTTCTGGCGGCACTGCTGATAAAACTGCTCAAATTCTTTTCCGAAAGTCTGGATGTCCATGTAAAATATGGTAACGCTTGAATCGGGGTGCTTGAACTTGAGAAGGTTGGCCAGTCTCATGGTGTATGTGCAGCAGACTCTGGAACAATAGTTATTCCCCACATGGGCGTCCCGGCTGCCGAAGCATTGGATAAAAGCTATCTGTTTGGGCTGGTTGCCATCGGAGGGTCGGCTGAGCTTCCCTTCTATTCGCAGCTGCTCTTCCAGTTCAAGGGCGGTGATTACATCGGGATAAGCCCCGTAGCCATATCTCTTCTTTCGGGTGGGGTCAAAGGGTGAAAAGCCGGTTGCTACCACAATGGCTCCCACCTGGAAGTTCTCCTCCCTTTCTTTTTGGGAGAGGTCGACTGCTCCCGCAGGGCATACCTCCTGACAAAGATTACATTTTTTGCCTTGAAAATGCAGACACCTATCAGTATCAATCACATAGCTCTGCAATGAGGAGTGAGGAGGAGGCAGGAAAATAGAGCTTGGCGTAGTGGGGCATTTCTCAGTGCACAGCTGACAGCGAATACATTTATCGTCATCAACATAGGAGGGCTTGTGCGTTACTGTGATATGGAACCCGCCGTCACTGCGAGCTAGCTTCTGTATAACGGAATTGGTGAAAAGTGAAAGGTTGGGCGCGCTCCACAGCTCTTCCATCTTTTGATTGGCTACGCATACAGAGCACTTGTTGCATTGGTCGGTGGCTTTGCAGCAATATGAAGCGACTGCACCACCCAGTCCTGGGCTTTTTTCCACCAGGACAACCTGCACTCCGCTGTTGGCTAACTCAAGGGATGTTGTAATTCCCGCTACTCCGGCTCCGATAACCAGGACACTTTTATCCACTTTTTTAACCCTTGTGTCTCACTTCAAGTGGTCCAGGAGAGAATATCCCTCCCGGTTCTCTTTGCAGAAGATTAATTCAGAAAGAAAATTCACATTCGCAAGAATCTCTTTTGTGCCTCTTCTTCCCCTTCCCTTGTAGAGAAAAATGGACAACAGAGCTATTATTTCTATCATAAGCACCTTCGTTTGTCAAGGGGAAATAGCCCCATTATTCTACGTTGATTAGAAGATTATAAGCATCCAGGTGGAGAAAATAAAAAAAGGGCAGTGGCACTTTAATCTTCCACTGCCCCGGGATTACGCTGATTATTCGACCGTTATTTCTATCTTCTTCCCCTTGTGCTTCTCCTTCTTGGGGAGGGTTATGTGGAGGATGCCCTTTTCATAACGGGCATTAATCTTACCCTGGTCGACTGAGGTTGGAAGGGTGAATGAGCGGGAGAACTTGCCGTAGGCAAGCTCCCGACGATGATAGTTATCCTCATCCACTCGCTTCTCATGCTTCCGCTCACCCTCTATGCGCAGCCTGCCATCTTCCACATGAATGCTTACATTCTTTGGGTCAATACCCGGCAGCTCTGCCTTGAGGATGATTTCCTGGTCGGTCTCGTAGATTTCGGTCAAGGGCCATCTTCTCATCCACCAGGAGGGGAGATTTTCCTCCATGCGAGCCAGGCTCTCGTCAAAGAGCTGGTCGATGCGTTCGGGAAGGGTGAAGAACTCTCTGAAAGGTTTCCATCTGATGAGTTGCATTGAACATTACCTCCTCTAATCTTTAGTCATAATATAATATATAATATTAGTCTTTATTTGTCAAGTTTAAATGTGATTTTTAATCTTTTCGATCTTCTCATCCTTTTACATTTGATTTTGTTGATATATTTATTGAGCTGTGGGAAAAAAAGTTGTAATAATTTTCTAAATAATGTCGTTTATTTATAGTAAAAAGAGGTAGTATAGAATTAATAAACAAGAAATAAATATTTATATTACTTGACATAGACATTAGACCCAAAATTTATATCTCCACAGAGCAGATAGTTGGCATTGATGATAAACCAAGGGTTCTGGTATTTGATGAAATGGCACAAATTAAAGAGGTAGAATATCTATCACCTGAAATAATAGGGAGGGTG
>CABWKN010000156.1 GCA_902505605.1 Candidatus Guanabacterium sedimentis | reverse complement strand
TAATAAGAGAGATATTCTCGCCGTCTTTACTGGGTATGTTGGTATTCACCTTCATCATACTTATGAACCAGCTTCTCCTCTTAGCAAATATGTTCATTCAACGAGGGGTAAATCTTGGCAATGTAATGAGATTTTTGCTTTATATGTTACCCAGCATTGTCGTGCTTACCCTTCCCATGGCTACGCTCTTAGGAACTATGATCGCATTGAGCAGGCTATCGTCGGATAGCGAGATAGTAGCCTATCGCTCTGCTGGTATTAGCATATACAAGCTACTCGTCCCTGTGCTTATATTCTGCGCGGCAGCGTGGATATTAGACACCTACCTGATGACCGAAGCCCTGCCCTGGGGTAACCGCTCCACCAATGAGCTGCAGTTTAAGATCATGTCTGCCAGGACCATTTCCGGTGAGATCAAGCCGAGGATATTTGAGGAAAACTTTCCCCATCATGTCTTATATGTCTCCGATATGGACAAAAGAGGTGAAATATGGAAAAAAGTTTTCCTTTGCGAGACCAGAGAGATAGGAAAACCGAGGGTTGTATTTGCCAATCAAGGAAGACCGATATATGACCCTGAGATGAAAAAAATAGGTGTACAATTAGTGGAAGGCGCTCTCTACGAACCTCCTACCAGCTCGCAAGCTCCCCGAATGAACTCCTTCCAGGAGATGCAGATGATCCTTTTTGAGGAAAAAGATTTCATAAGCACCCAATTCCAAGGCATAACAGACGAAAGAGCTATGAAACCCGCAGAGCTATGGGAAGAGATTCAAAAGAGAAAAGGGAGAAACGAGCTCAGCATGCTGGTAGAGAACCATGGTGACCTTGAACAGAGGATTCTTTTTGAACTTAAGGTAGCCATTACCGGCGTTGGCATATTCTGGCAAGGGAGAACCAAACATCGTATCCAGCCACAGGATAAGGTTGCGGTTCGGGTTCCCTATTACTTCCCCTCTTCCCTGGAGAAGGTTTATCTTGGCATATCCATCTTTCATTTGCCACCTGAGGAGGGAGCCTCAGAGGACGAGATTCTCTTCAAACGGGTTTATTCTCTTGCTAATATATTGAATACAAAGGACATATTAAACAACGACATTATACTTCAGAAGAAGATAAAGGGCAGCGATTTTCTGGTGTTCACCGATTTAAAAATGGAGAAAGCAAGCCTGCCGCAGAATTACAACTCATTAATGGTCGAACTTCACAAGAAGTTTTCCATTCCATTTGCTTGTATCATCTTTGGCATCTTAGGTCTACCCCTGGGGATAAAGTTTAGTCGAGGCGGAAAGTCTCTTTGTTATATCACAGGGCTTATCATATTTATCGTATACTGGCTATTTTTAATAAACGGAGAAGCTCTGGGGGATAGAGGTGATATACCCCCGTTTCTTGGCATGTGGGCGGCTAACATTTTGTTTGGTGCTCTGGGAGTATTCCTGCTATTCCGCAGAGGGAAAGAGGTTGACATTCACATTTTAACTACAGCCGGGAGATGGCTGAAGGAGAGATTTAGCAATTCCATTATGAGACCCTCCCGTCCAACTGTTAAGGTAAGGCTGCGGTCGAAAAGCAAGGGGAGAAAAGCCCGATACGGGGGATTCCCCCCTATTATAGACCGGTATATCCTGATAACCTTCGGTAAGATGTTCCTGTTAGTGGCGTTTGCAGTTTACGCTGTGTTAGCGCTGACTGATTTCATAGACATCAGTGAAGAGATGCATAGAAACAATGTCTCCTATTTAAAGCTGGTAGATTTTTACAAGTTCAAGCTGCCCGAGGTGCTCTCCTATATACTTCCAGTGGCTACCCTGATGGCGAGCATGGTGACCTTCGGATTGTTATCAAAAAATAATGAGATACATGCCCTTAAAGCAGAGGGTATAAGTCTCTATCGTCTTTCCGCACCTATTCTGATCATGGCTATTATAATCAGCGGATTAGGCTTTGGAATTTACGAAACAATCCTCCCCTATGCCAGTCGTCGACTGGGGACGGTGCTGGAGGAGATAAAGGGGGGACCCACCCAAACCCACCGCCAATATCTGGGGCAGAGATGGGTCATAGGGAAAGAAGGACGGATATATTTCTATGCCCTATTGGATGTGGAAAATAACACTATAAATCAGTTCTCTCTATTCGATTACGACCTTGAGAGCTTCAGGCTGACCCGACGGATTTATGCAGAGCAGGCGAGATGGGACGGACAAAAAGAGCTGTGGTTTTTGAACAACGGCTGGGTACAGGACTTCAGCAAGCCAGCACCTACTATCACTTTTTTCGGCTCTCATCAGAGGATGAAACTGGCGGAGGATATATCCTATTTCAGGCAAGAGGTGACCCTTCCCGAGCAAATGAGCTATCGAGAATTGAAGCTTTACATTAAAGAGATAAAACGCCGAGGATACGATGTCACCAAATACCAGGTCGACCTCCACTGGAAGCTCTCTTTCCCGCTGATTACCCTGATTGTGGTCCTTATAGGGATACCCTTCGCTTTTCGGGTAGGGAGAAAAGGTGCGCTTTCCGGCATTTTTATCAGTTTGGGTCTGGTAATAGTCTATTGGGGTTTTGTCAGCCTTTTTAAGAGCCTTGGCGGCGTGGGAGTGGTGTCCCCGTTTTTGGGGGCGTGGGCTCCCAACTTTATTTTTGGGATAGGTGGGGTCTATATGATGGCCACCATCCGGACATAAAATGGAAGGGAATAAGCCTCAGCGAGGGTCAGGTACCCTCAGACCAAGAGGAGAGATAATTTTTCTGCTCGGGAGTGAGCTTATCAATTTTTATCTTCATGCTATGTAATTTAAGCTCGGCGACAGTACGGTCTATCTCCTCGGGAACACGGTGAACCTTAACCTCCAGAGATGAGCCCTTCTTTTTCAAATATTCTACTGATAGCGCCTGATTGGCAAAGCTCATATCCATTACCGCAGCGGGATGTCCCTCTGCAGCCACCAGATTTATAAGCCTCCCCTCCCCCAGCAGATGTAGCCTCTTTTTATTGCTCAAGGTGTACTCTTCCACAAAGGGTCGAACTTTCCGCTGGGAAGTTGCCATTTCTTGGAGGGCGGGTATATCGACCTCAACATTGAAGTGCCCTGAATTGCATACGATAGCTCCATCTTTCATCTTGCGGAAGTGCCCGGCTTGGATGACATTTTTATTCCCGGTCAGGGTAACGAAGATATCACCCATTTCAGCTGCTTTAGCGATAGGCATTACCCGAAAACCATCCATGGTCGCTTCCAGCGCTCGGAGGGAGTCAACTTCAGTTACAATGACATTCGCACCAATGCCTCTGGCTCTCATGGCTACTCCCCTGCCGCACCATCCGTAACCACACACCACAAAGTTAAGCCCTGCAAGGAGAATATTGGTGGACCTGATTATTCCGTCGAGGGTGCTCTGACCAGTGCCATAGCGGTTGTCAAATAGGTACTTAGTCTGCGCGTCGTTTACGGCAATGATAGGGTATTTTAATGAACCATCCTGCGCCATTACACGGAGGCGGATTACACCGGTGGTAGTCTCCTCGGTTCCTCCAATTATGTCGTCAATGAGCTCCCGGCGTTTGGCGTGGACGGTGGATACCAGGTCAGCACCGTCGTCCATAGTGATGTCTGGTTTGCGGTCTAAAACAGCGTGTATGTGTTCGTAGTAGGTGTTATTATCTTCTCCTTTGCGAGCGAAGACAGGGATGTGGTAATCCTGCACTAAACAGGCAGCAACATCATCCTGGGTGCTCAGCGGATTGGAAGCGCATAGAGATACCTCGGCTCCCCCTGCTTTGAGGGTCAAAGCGAGGTTAGCCGTCTCGGTAGTGATATGAAGACAGGCGGATATCCTCATCCCCGAAAGCACCTTTTTCCTGGAAAATCGCTCCCTTATGAAGCGGATGACGGGCATATTTCTTTCCGCCCACTCAATTCGCAGTCTCCCCTCCCCTGCCAGACTTAAGTCTTTTACATCGTAGTCCATATTTACAGTCCTGCTTCAGACTTTAAGGTAGCGGCCATATCAGTCTTTTCCCAGGTGAAATCTTCCTCTTCTCGACCGAAGTGTCCATATACTGCAGTATTTCTGAAGATGGGGCGAAGTAGTTTCAGATGCTCTATAATCCCCCGAGGGGTGAGATTGAAGTGGCTGAGGACTATTTCTTTTATTCGGTCCTCGGGTATCTTTGCAGTCCCCATAGTATTAATAAAAACAGAGACCGGCTCAACTACTCCAATGGCATAGGCTAATTGGATTTCAATCTTGTCAGCCAGCCCCGAAGCTACTGCATTTTTGGCAATATAGCGTGCCATATAGGAAGCAGAACGGTCGACCTTGCTGGGATCCTTTCCCGAGAAGCAGCCTCCGCCGTGGCTTCCCACCCCTCCATAGGTGTCCACGATTATCTTCCTGCCGGTCATCCCGCTGTCTGCCAGAGGTCCTCCGGAGACGAATTTCCCGGTAGGATTGATATAATATACCGTATTCTTATCGCGGAATTGCTCTGGTATAATATAATCAATCACAATTTCAGAAATGTCATGGCGCAGCTTCTTGATATCAACTTTAGGGTTATGCTGAGCAGCGACAATCGCATTATGTACCCTGATCGGTCGGTCACCAAAATATTCTATAGTCACCTGGGTCTTCCCATCGGGTCGAAGGTAGTCTAAAATCTTTTGTTTTCTCACCTCTGCCAGCCGATAGGCTAACCTGTGAGCCAATATGATGGGAAGAGGCATTAGCTCTGGAGTCTCCCGGCAGGCATAGCCAAACATCAGCCCCTGGTCCCCTGCTCCGCCTGTGTCTACGCCCAAGGCTATGTCAGGAGATTGCTCATCAATAGAGGTGACAACGGCACAGGTCTCGCAGTCGAATCCATATTTTGCCCGTGTGTAGCCTATCTCTCTAATTGTATTCCTCACAATGCTTGGTATATCCGCATAGCAATTGGTGGTTATCTCCCCGGTGACAAAAGCCAGCCCGGTGGTGACCAGGGTCTCACAGGCTACTCTGGCATTGGTGTCTTTTGCTATGATAGCATCTAAAATAGCATCCGATATCTGGTCGGCAACCTTATCGGGGTGCCCCTCGGTTACCGATTCAGAAGTAAATAGATGTTTCCCCTCTGCGCTCATGGATTATCCTCCTTTTTGTCAACAATTATATTTTATAAAGTGTCAAAGTTTAACATAGAGTGAATTTAAAATCAACTGTAAATTTTGATATTTATAAAAATCAGAATTCATATCAACCGCACAGCACCGCCCCGCCATTGACATTGAGGATTTCTCCTGTGATAAAACTTGCCATATCTGAGGCCAGAAAAAGCACAGAATCGGCGATATCCTCGGGACGAGCCACCCTTCTCAGAGGGATAAGGGAAATAATACCCTCTCTTTCCTCTTTATTAGAAAGAGAAGCCACTGCCATATCGGTATCTACCCAGCCGGGAGCAACTGCATTGACGGTAATCCCGTAAGGGGCAAGTTCAACCGCCAACGACTTGGTCAAACTTATGATAGCCCCCTTGGTGGCGGCATAGTGGGAGTAAAAAGGTTCCCCTCGCTGCCCGGCGGTAGAGGAGATGTTTACGATTCTCCCACTGCGCTGGGGCATCATTGTTTGGCAGACCAGCTGACAGCCATAGAACACCCCTTTAAGGTTGATACTGAAGGTTCGCTCCAGATCTTCTTCTTTCATGGTGTGAATGGGAGCTCGTTCCCAGATGCCGGCGTTGTTGACCAGAACATCTATCTTGCCGAAGTGCCTCAGGGTTTGGTCAACGACCCCCTGCATATCCCGTCGAGAGGAGACATCTGCCCTAATCGATAGAGTTTTTACACCCTTCGCCTCGGCCAAGCTGGCCACCTCCTCAGCCTCTCTCTGATTTTTAAGGTAAACTATCACCACATCGGAGCCCACCTCGGCAAACTTTAGAACTGTTTCCCTACCAATTCCACGAGAACCTCCGGTAATAACGGAAGTGCACCCCTTGAGGTTAATCATGCCATCCCCTCCTTTCTCTGTCAAAAATAGTACAATCGGCTTTATTCTGCTAAATTCTTTTTCATTAAAAGGGCGTCTATTTTGTTAAGGTAGTACTTGGGGAGACGCTTCGCTTCGGTGAAGCCACATTTTTTATAGAGACTGATGGCGGGGGTGTTATTTACCTCTACCTGAAGGCATACATTTTTAACACCCAAAGAGATGAGATGTTCCTCCACCCTGCTTAACAGCTTAGACCCGATTTTTTTCCTTCTATAGTTTGGGTGGATGTCCAGAGTTATTATCTGTGAGGTTTTATTCCTTTCAATAGAGGCAATAATGAAGCCAACAATTCCCTCATTCTCTTCTGCTACCAGGGAGTAGTGGTCGATATAAAAGTAGAAATACAAAAAGGTATCAAAGCTGTATGCTATCCCCCGAGGAAAGCACAGTTGGTCAAGCTGATAGGCCTGGTAAAGGTCTTTCTGCTTCAATTTCCTGTAAGAAAGCAATTCCCTACCTCCGTTTTTACGCTCAGATATACCTCAAAGATTATAAGCAGGCAGTCCGCCAAGTAGCGGAGATGATAGACTTTTTCGACCTCCAATCTTATAAAGAAATGTTAGCTCGCAATCTCTCGGGAGG
>CABWKN010000155.1 GCA_902505605.1 Candidatus Guanabacterium sedimentis | reverse complement strand
CGAGCTTCTCTAAAATATTATTTGCCCCCATATTGGTCCTCTTCACTGTGCTCTTTTTCTGCTTTCCGATATTAGCTCAAAGCAATGCTGCTGACCAAGCTGTGGACGAGGAGTACACGCGCTTAATCAAGGAAGCCACTACCAAGCCGGAATTTTTAAGCCCCCTGACTAGCTATCTTCCTAAGGTTGAAGGAGTGCCCACACCTAAGGATGTTCTGGGATATATCGCTGGTGCCCCTGGCAAGTTGACTTACTATGAGGACATCCTTAAGTATATGAAAGCCCTTGCTAAGGCATCACCCAATGTTGAGGTCTTCCCCATGGGCAAGAGCTCTGAGGGGCGGGAGATGGTCGTGGTAGCCGTAGCAGACAGCGAGACTATGAGGAACCTCCAGAAATATAAGGACCTCATGGCTAAGCTGGCTGACCCCCGACAGGTGAAGACAGAGCAAGAGGCAGAGGCTATCATTGCCCAGGCCAAGCCCATTTATTGGCTGACCTGTAATCTCCATTCCAGTGAGAGTGGTGCTGCTGAATGCGCTATGGAATTGGCGTATCGCCTGGCTGTTGATGACAATCCTATTGTGAAAAAGATCAGAGAGAGCATGATAGTACTCATCACGCCGTCAGTGGAACCCGATGGGCACGATAAGCACACCGATTGGTTCTACAAATACAATAAAGATGTTACCGATACCAGCAAGATCACCCGTGTACCTTATTGGGGCAAGTATACCTTTCACGATAATAACCGTGATATGATCAGCATCTCCCAGCCAGAGACCCAGAACGAAGCCAATAACTTCTTTGAGTGGCATCCTGTTGTGATTCAGGATAACCACGAATCCATCCCCTTTCTCTATGTCTCTTCGGGAACCGGTCCTTATAATGCCACCTACCATCCGAGCGTGACCTCGGAATGGAACCTGATAGCCTGGTGGGAAGTTACCCGGCTCACTTCCTTTGGTATGCCCGGGGTGTGGACCCACGGCTTCTGGGATGGGTGGGCTCCCAACTACCTCTTCTCAGTAGCTAACAACCATAATGCACTGGGGCGCTTCTACGAGACTTTCGGCAACTCCATTGGCAACACCATGGAGCGCGATTTAGGTATGCAACGATTCGGGCCGTCTTCCAGGCAGTGGTATATGCCCATTCCTCCTTATGACAAAGTTCTATGGTCTATGAGGAACAATGTCAATTACCAGCAGACCGCAGACCTGTTAGCCTTCTACTTTGTGGCCACGAACAAGGAATATTTCTTGCGAAATTTCTGGAGAAGAGGGTCAGAGGCCTATAAGCTGGGGAAAAATGAACCTCCTTATGCTTTCGTCATCCCTGCCGGACAGAAAGACCCGGTAGATACCGCCTACCTGGTCAATATCCTTTTAAAACAGAGGATTGAGGTGCATCAAGCCGCAGCTCCGATAAGCGTCGAAGAGAAGAGCTTCCCTGCGGGTTCCTATGTGGTCAGGATGGATCAGCCGTATCGCAGTCTTGTGCTCAACCTTCTCGGTATTCAACAATACCCGGAGGATGCCCCTCGTTCCTATGACGATACTGGATGGACTCTCGGGCTTCATATGGATTTAAAAACAGTAGAGATACAAGATAAGGCTATTTTTGACGCGCCATTAGTTCCCGTTAACCAGCCGGTGAAAGCAAAAGGGGAGATAGTCGGAGGGGAAGCGGCTGGTGCGTATATCATCAACAATGGCACCATTAACAATTTGCTCAGCGCCCGAATTAAGCTCAAGGACTTCAAAGCCCTGGCAGCGGAGGCTCCTTTTAAGGCGGAGGGCAGAGACTTTGATGCCGGCTCCATGATAATCCCTGTCTCCGGAGCTTCTGCCAAGCTGCACAGTGCTGTCCAGAGTGTTGCCAATGAGTTTGGGCTGGAAATAGTGAGTAGTGCCAGCCTTCCCGAGGTTAAAACCCATGAGCTGGACATCCCCCGTGTAGCTATCTATCATACCTGGTTCAGCACCCAGGACGATGGCTGGGTGCGGTTTGCTTTCGATCAACTGGGTATTCCCTTTGCTATAATACACAAAGACCATCTCAGAAAAGGGAACCTTAAGGATAAATACGATGTCATCGTCTTCAGCAACTGCGGAGGAAGGAGCGGCGCTAATATCGTGAATGGGATGGATCCTGATTTCAGAGGTCCTTTATCCTTTGTCAAGAGTAAGGAATTCAAACACCTGGGAACTCCCGACTCCTGCGAGGATATCACTGGCGGCATGGGAATAGAAGGCGTGAGTAATCTTCAAAAGTTCGTAAAGGAGGGTGGTCTGTTAATCGCTCTGCAAAGTCCTGTGAGGGTGCCGGTAGATTATGGTATGGTAAGGGGAATTAGTATCTTCGATACCAGCCGCGATTTTTACAACCCCGGCTCTTTGCTCAAAGCTGAGGTTGCTAACTGCAAGCATCCCATTGCCTATGGCTATGAAAAGGAGATGCCCCTCTATCGCAGTCATTCAGGTCCACTACTGCGCCTTTCTTCCGAAGCGGAGAAGTTCGTGGTGGTTAAATATGCCAGTGAAGGTGAGGTATGCCTGAGCGGGATAGTAAAAAGCCAGGGAGAGATAAAGGGAAAAGCAGCCATAGTGGATGTGCCTGTAGATAAAGGACATATGGTTTTGTTCACTTTCAATCCGTTCTGGCGCGACCTGAGCAGAGGGAGCTATATGTTTGTGTTCAACGCCATTCTCAATTACAATGATTTTGGAGTAGGCTTTCAGGAATAGAAATATCTGCCAGGTTCTTAAAGAGGGGGGCTTACAGCTCCCCATTTTTTATTTTTCATCTTGAGTTCTCTTCCTCCTTGCCATATCAGAGCAGGCAGCATCCATGCTGGCCAGTGCAGAAGCTGTAACTCCCTACTTAGCAAGAAAGAAGAGATAGCTATTTAAACCCTATGAAGTACGAAAATTATGGATTATCGACAATAAATCTACTTTTTTCCATAATGTGTTATTTTCAGAATGAACCAGGCGACTACACAAAGAAAGAGCGCCCCCAATACCAATCCCAGGATGATACCCCACATAATCGCCCGCTCTCTCCTTTCCGAAATTGGTGTCTGCTTATAAAGGAGAGCAGGCGAACCTTGTCGTTCATCTCTGTCAGCCGAGGTAGTTTGGTCTAAGGATGAGAGGAAAATATACAGGTTATCATCTGCCGCTAATGTATAATAGAAAGAATGTATGCTGCTATTATTCCCTTGGCATGTAGCCACCAATTCACCCGCCAGTTTTCCATGACCAAAAAGAAGCGGGATTAAAAGGATGAGATATTTACATCTGCGTAATCTGATAGAGATGGTACTCCTCCTTTCTTTGAAGTTAGTATGGTGAACTCCTTTCAGCCCTGATTAGCCAGTCAGAAGAACACATCAAAATATTATTCCCCTGTCAGACGCACTCATTATACTCTAACAGCGAACAGGTCATCAATAGGTTATTTGGTGAGGAGATTGTTAGAAGTAAGGGGGAAATAGGTGAAAACGGGAAGATTTTGTGGTAATATGGAAAAAATTCCCTTAACTGGTAGGGCTCATAGGGCTGGGAATTGAAAGGTGAAGGCGGTCTTTGAGTAGCTTAACCATATTCAATTATCTAAGGTCTTTATCTTAAAGGAGAGTATTGCAATGGATAAGGTGGTGATAACCAGTGCGGTGCGAACTCCCATTGGGAGTTTCGGGGGAAATTTAAAGGATGTCTCTCCGATAGACCTGGGGGCAATTGTTATCAAAGAGGCTTTGAAGCGCAGCGGTATACAGCCTCAAGAAGTGGACGAGGTGATTATGGGGAATATTCTACAGGCTGGACTGGGGCAGAATCCCGCCCGACAGGCAGCCGTGAAAGCAGGTATCCCTTTCGATGTCCCCTCGCATACCGTGAACAAGGTGTGCGCCTCGGGGATGAAATCGGTCATTCTGGCGGTTCAAGCCATAAAATGTCAGGATGCTGATATAATAATAGCCGGGGGGATGGAGAGTATGAGCCAGGCTCCCTTCCTGCTCTACAAAGCTCGGTGGGGATATCGCATGGGAGATGCCAAGGTGGTTGATTCTATGATTCACGATGGAATTTGGTGTGTTCTGGAAGATGTTCATATGGGGCTCACCGCGGAAAACATCGCCCAGCGATATAATATATCCCGCGAGGAGCAGGATGAGTTTGCCGCTGGCTCACAGCAGAAGGCAGAAAAAGCTATTAAGGAGGGAAAGTTCAAGGAAGAGATAATCCCCGTCCCGATACCTCAGAGGAAGGGGGAGCCTCTCATCTTTGATACCGATGGGTTCCCCCATTTCGGGACCACTGTGGAGAAACTTAGCCGCCTGAAGCCTGCTTTCAAGGAAGGAGGAACGGTCACCGCCGGTAATGCGTCGGGGATAAACGATGGTTCAGCCGCATTAGTAATTATGAGTGAGGGTGTGGCAAAAAGCAGAGGCATTACCCCTTTGGCTTCGGTAGTCTCTTATGCTGTGGCAGCTCTGGAGCCTGGGATGATGGGGCTTGGTCCCATCCCGGCAGTAAGAAAAGCCCTCAGTAAGGCCAATCTTAAAATTGAGGACATAGAAATCTTTGAGCTTAACGAAGCCTTTGCGGTACAGTCGATTCAGGTTTTGAGGGAACTGAAGATTGACCCCAGCAGGGTAAACCTCAAAGGTGGAGCCATAGCTTTGGGACATCCCATTGGTGCCTCAGGTGCCCGAATCCTGACCACACTGCTGTATGCCATGGAGGAGAGGGGGGCCCGGCGAGGGCTCGCTGGTTTATGCGTTGGTGGCGGGCAAGGTGCAGCTATAATTGTGGAGAGATGAAAGGAAAACAGGATGATAAAGAAAAACTCGCTCATAGTTGCCTATCTTAAGGAGCCGAGAGAGCAAATATGGGGTGTTCTCCTCTCTCTTGACCAGAGCGGGGTAATAATAAAGGGGATCAGTCTTGAGTCCTTCGAAGATTGGTGCAGGCAAGTAGCCAAAGGGGAGGAGAGCATAGGACTATCGGAGATGTTTATACCTTCTCTCCGCGTAGTGAAGATTCTTTTAGATGAAAAAGTGGGAAGCCTGCCATCCCTCTCAGAAAAGTTCCAAAAAATGGTAGGAAAAGATGTTCAGGAGTGGTTGGGACTTAAGCGCTCTAAATAAAATCAATCACAGCCGCCAACCGGTCTCTTAGGACTTTGATGCAGAGAAGAAAAGCACCCAATCCCATGATTTAATGGAAAAAGAGGATGGGCAAGATCAAAATTTTACCCGAAAATATCGCCAACAGAATTGCTGCCGGCGAAGTGGTAGAACATCCGGCTTCTATTGTAAAGGAACTCATGGAGAATTCCATCGATGCTGCAGCAAGCGAGATACGCATTTTTATTGAAGAAGGAGGAAAGAGGCTGATTCGGGTGGTCGACAATGGGGAAGGAATGGACAGCGATGATGTTCTTCTCTGTTTTGAGCGACATTCCACCAGCAAGATTAACACTCTGAGAGACCTGAATGCGGTGCAGACCCTCGGTTTCCGCGGGGAAGCTTTTGCCAGCATAGCCGCGGTTACCCGCATCACCATGAAATCAAGGGATGAGAGTTCGCTTTATGGAACCCAGGTGCGTGTAGATGGGGGAGTGCTCAGGGGAGTTTCTGAGGTCGGGATACCTCGAGGGACTTCGGTGGAAGCGAGAAGCATATTCTTTAACACTCCCGCCCGGCGAAAGTTCCTCCGGTCTACTCGCTATGAGCTAAGTCGCATAGTAGTGCTGGTAACTCACTATGCCATCTCCTATCCCGGGATTTACTTCACTCTGTATCACGACGATAAAGAGCTTATATCAGCACCACCTGTTGACCACTACCGTCAGAGGATATATCAGTTGTATGGCAAAAACCTCATGGAGAATCTCGTTCCCTTTGAATATGAAAAGGAAGGGCTGGGTCTTAATGGTTATCTCTCTCGCCCCGGTTATTATCGCTCTTCAGCCGATATGCTCCTTACTTATGTCAATCAGCGGTTAGTGAAAGATAGACTCTTGAATCGTGCCATTCGAGAAGCCTATCATACTATGCTTCCTCGAGACAGGTATCCGGTGGTACTTCTTTTTATCACTCTTCACTCCGAGCTGGTGGATGTAAATGTCCACCCCTCAAAGCTGGAGGTGAGATTCCGTCAACCTCGTTTCATACACGATAGGGTCAGAGATGTTCTGATGGATACCATTGTCAGAGAGAAGCCTCTGGCTGAGTTCAAGCCCACCGAGGGAACCCTAAAAAAGGTTAGCATCCATCAGCCCCTCAAAATAGAGAAGGAAGGATCAGCCCAGGAGGAGGTGGAGGTGTTGCCGCCTGTCTCCACTCAAAGGCTCGATCTGTCAGAAGAGGAGACTAAATCAGAAGAAGCGACCCCGCAGGTGGCAGTACTGGGGCAGTATCAGAACAGCTATATTGTCGGCATAGACCGAGATGGAATTCTCATCATCGACCAGCACGCTGCTCATGAGCGGATTTTATACGAGAAACTGTGGAATGGCTTTACCAACCGACAGTTAGGCCGTCAGGCTCTGTTGATTCCCGTTGTGCTTGAGGTCAGCTCATCTCAAAGATTAATAATAGAAGAGCACCTCACCATCATCCGAGAGGTCGGCTTCGGGATAGAAAATTTCGGGGACAGGACTTATATCATAAAAGAAATACCTGCCCTTTTGGCTAATTGTCAGATAGAGACCCTTTTTGTTGATATGGTCGACGAGCTGGAAAAGGAACTCAGGACTAAAAAGGTGGAAGATATATACCAGAAGATGATAACCTCTTTAGCCTGCCATGCGGCGATAAAAGCGAATTACCCGCTCTCTTTGGAGAAGATGAGGTATTTAGTGGTTGACCTGTTTAAGACCACGCTCCCGATGACCTGCCCCCATGGGAGACCGATAATTCTTCGCCTCAGTCAGCGAGACCTGGAGAAAGGCTTCCTCAGAAAGTGAAAGAAAGGGGTATAAGAAATGGTTACTCCTTGGTAGACCCTGCGGGCTCGGGCTTTGATGGGGGGTAAGAGAGGAAGTGTTTAAAAAGGGGTTCCTTTGCCAGAGGTGCCATCATAATAGCAATAGATGCAGAATGACCTATTGACGAATAAGCCTGCATTCGTATACCCTGTCTGGTGGGAACCGCTACTATGCCCGTTCCGAAGAGTCTCTCTGCTACTTTTGTCATCCCTGCTTGCCAATCGAATTCCTCCTCTCCACTTCCTGTGGGGAGCTGAGAGATGACTGCCTTAAATATTTCCTTGGTATTAGAGTAACTAAACCAGGTGGCTGAACGGAACAGGTTTTTTCGCACAAAAGAGAAATCCGATGCTGAGTCGATACCTTCCCCTTTATCAAAGGCGTTAATTGCCTCTCTGACCAACGACTTATCACTTCCTATAATCAGAAAGTCATCCACGAAGACCAAGCCCGGGCTTATTTTTTGACCCGCTAGTTCGAGTTCCATATACTTCACAGAGCGCTCTCCATACATTTCCTCTTTGGATGCTGCATTCAAAGTCAAGGATGCCAGGGATAGTGCCCTATCCATAGTTCGGGAAAGCCTTTTCTGATTTTCCACTTTTATGAGAAGAATAACAGGGAGCCTCGCCATTATGGTCTGAGGAGTCAGTTTTTCAGAAAGAGCTAAGAGGGGAGCTATGTCAGTCCCCACGGCTAACTCATTTCCCAGGCACTCCAGAAAGTCTTCCTGCAAGCTAAAGTTCAGCCCTTTTTCCGCTGCGTTAAGTCGTTCTTTGAACCGATTATAGTTCTCCTTGGCAAGGGTGGTAGAAAGCAATTCATCTATCTCCTCCCATAGCTCCGAAGGGTCTTCAAAAGTGAGAATGGAAAGGTTTTTTATACTTCTAGGGACATAAGCCGGGGAATGCATCTTCCGAGGTGGGTGTCGCAACATTATTTTTAGCAGACCTTGGGGATGCTTTTCAGTAGCCAGGAAGAACCGCTCTTTGAAACCTTCCTCTTCAATAAAGGAGTAATAGCCGATGCCCTCCAGGGAGGTGATACCGCTTAGTTTTAAGAATTCGCTCTTTGAGGCAGCATTTAATAAAGAAGAGATAGCACTCTGCTCAAGGAATAGCTTAAAATTAAGGTAACCGAGAGAACCCTTCTTATAGCCCAGCAGGCGCTTAATTCGCTTAAAGGGTCGGTAATTCCGCAGAGAATCATTCTCCCCTTGATAAGTGTTTATCACAGCCTTGAAGGTCTCTTCACCAGTAACCGATACCAGGAAGATGCTCTTAATGAATCCATAGCACACCTTTTTCCCTGAGGTTGAAGCCCAATAATGGTAGGCAATCCCTTTATGCTCAGCCTCACCACTGAGTAGCCCCTTTTCTTTTAGCTGTGGAGAAAGGGTGTCCTTGAGATATTTATTTAACGCCTGTTTAGTTCCGGCCGCATCGGCTGCAATTACCACTCCCAAGGGGATTGCTTCGGATGGGTGAAAGGAAGTAATGGCTATGGCCGCAGCTCGGCTAAAAAAAGGAATGATTTGTCCTATACTGACCCCGGTTTCCCGGGCAAACTCTTCAACCTTTTCCCCCCAGAGCTTTCTCAGCTGGGGCAGAAGCTCTGCTTCTTGCAGCGCATGCCAGAGCCGTGTCTCTTTTATGTCCTCTTTGGCCTGGGAGATGTCCGAGAGCGAAAAATAGCCGAGCGAGGTTTCGGGGAGGAGCTTCTCAATTCTGTCTACCGATGTTCCCCTGAGCAGCATGACTATTAAGATTGTTCCTCCTATAATTACCAGAATGGTAATAATTAATGCTAATATTTTTTTCATAAATATCCCCCCTTTTAGGATATTTTAGTTTAATTATAACGCTTAAAGAGGAAATAATCAAGAATCCTCTGGTTGGGAGGCTTTGCTGCCGGTTTCAACGGCTGCCCGGTTTTATAAGGGGTATCTTTTTATCCCGACAAAGGGGGCACTGTTTTTTGGAGTAAGTAGGGATTTTCATCGTGGCTAAGCAGTAGCAAGGGAGCCCTTGTTCTATTTCAGCTTCCCCTCTATTGATTATGGCGCCTATTCCCACCACAGCAGTACCGTGCTTCCGCATTATTTGGATTAATTCTCGGGTAGATTTACCGGTAGTGATAACATCCTCGATTATTAGCACCCTGTCGCCAGGTGTGACCTTAAAGCCCCGCCGCAGTGTCATTTTCCCTTGCTCTCTCTCGCAAAAGAGGGCTCTGACGCCCAAAAAGCGAGCTACTTCGTAGCCGATAATAATACCACCCAGAGCAGGAGAGACCACGCAGGTCGCTTCTGCATTTTTGGAGAGCCTGCCAAGTTCATCCCCCAATTGCCTTGCCAGGTCAGGATATTGTAATACCAGGGCACACTGCAGATAGGCGGTGCTATGAAGTCCTGAGCTTAATAAAAAATGTCCCTCTTGCCAGGCTCCGGTTCTTTTGAAGATATCCAGAATTTGCTCTGTGTGTAACATATTTTTTAGTTTAGCATAGCAGAACCGCGCGGAAAGTCAAGCTTTTTATCCATCCCCAAAATTGCCGATAGGGTTTGGCGATTCTCATTTTCTGTCCCTGGTGAGGGATTATTTCCCTGTTTTATGTTTTTAAAGAGCGCTTCACAGCCAGAAGAGCATCCAGGCCATGCCCACAGCTATCATAGAAGACACTTCCTGCTTCTGGCAGGGACACCCTCTTCTTTTTTTCTCTCTCTTAAGCTTATCTCTCAGGTGAACTCAAGGCA
>CABWKN010000154.1:30596-34858 GCA_902505605.1 Candidatus Guanabacterium sedimentis | reverse complement strand
TAGTTGATCAGCAAAAATATCGTTAGCTAAGAGGCCTAAGCTACATTTTTGTGACAATTCCCTCAGCAATTTTCAATCTCTACGAAGACCATGGGGGGATAACGGTCTTCGGGCACATAATTCAAGGTTCTATATAAGGGATTCAAGGAGGTCTTAAATATTCAGAAAAAATGCCAGGTTAATAACTAACTTATTACTGATTACTGGGGTGGCTGTTTTTCATTTTTGTTGGCTATCTTAGTCCAGGCTATGCTCACAAGGTTAGCCCTGAGTTGTGTAGCCAGATCAAATATCGCCACATTGGCCCCATGGGCAAGCGAGTAATTGCGGTAGTCGGAGTACCGGGCGACCCTAATGTTTACTACATCGGAGGGTTTTCAGGAAGGATATGGAAATCCAATGATAATGGCAAGAACTGTAAATGCATGGGCTTGGAGAAGACCGGCAGGATAGGGAGGATTATCATCCACCCCACGGGCCCCAACATCGTTTTTGTTACTGCCATGGGGCATTGCTACGGACCCCAGCAGGAGCGGGGGGTATTCCGCACCACCGATGCGGGCAAGAGCTGTGAGAGGGTGCTCTTTGTGGACGAAAACACCGGCTGCTCGGATATAGCCATGGACCCCAACAATCCCGGGATTCTCTTTGCTGGAATGTGGCAGATGTTTATAAGCACCTGGGGTAGATGGAGCAGTGGACCTGGGAGCGGTCTCTACATATCCCAGGACTGTGGCACCACCTGGAAGCATCTCACCAGTCATGGACTGCCGGACACCACCATGGGGAAGATTGCGGTTGCCATAGCGCGGAATAATTCCATTCATATCTATGCATTGCTTGAGACTGAAGACGAAGAGCTGTGGAGGTCAGACGATGGCGGCGAGACATTCAAGATATTTCCCGTGGTAGGTGGCGACAATCACGACATGTGGATTGACCCCCTGCTCCCCGACCGGCTTATCGCTTCCTCTCCAAAGCCACTCCCACAAGTCTGCCAGAAGTTCCCTGTGTCGGAGAGGATCCCCCTTATGGGGCATCTATTAATTATTATTTGAAATCCGCTCCCAAGGATGAGGTTAAGCTCACCATTTAGTTATAGAGAGACAGAAAAAAATTCAAAAATCTTGGGTTTGAAAAAACAGCTAAATTGGAGTCGCAAAAGCAGAAGTGCCAATCTCAGGCAGTAAGATTAATGCTTAGAGACTTATTGCAAGCTTTTTCAACTCAAAAAAGTTAATATGAAAGTTAATATTTACCCAATTAGTGATTTTTTGTATTATTATATTACTCGATATTTTTATAATATTAGGTGATACGTAATATGGGTTTACTGAAAGAGAAGATGGTAGCATCTAAAATTAATGAAAAGAAGTGGAGAGGAAAGCTCGCCCTTATGATTTGCCTTATCTTTATATTAATATCCATCCTTCCAGCTTATGCCGATTGGCTCTTTACGAAAGACAACAAGAAGATAGAGGTAAAGGAGTTTGAGATAAGGAATGGCATGGTGGTGATGACCCTCCCCAGTGGGCTTATCGCCAAGCTCTCCGTTAACCAGATCGATTGGGAGCAGACCTACCGCTATAATCCCTCTCTTCCTAAAATAAAAGATATTCAAGGGAAGCCCCCTTTAAAGGGCAAGGAAGTCCCTCCCGCTCCAGAGCCGCTAAAAACGCTATCGCAGGGAACCTTGGGACCCCATCCGAGCGAAAACTATGTTTACACCACCGCCCACATCAACTCCTTCCCAAACTCTACCCCTATCAACATCGATGGGAAGTTAGATGAGCCCGTTTACCAGCAGCTGCCGCCTATAATCGAGTTTATACAAATGCTGCCAGATGAAGGGGCACTGGAAACTGAGCAGACCGAAGCTTATATCTTCTATGATGACAAAAATATCTATTTTTCCTTTAAATGCTACGATACGGAACCACATAAGATTAAAGGCAGGATAGAGAACCGAGATTCGATATGGAGTTCAGACGATGTGGCATTCATGATAGATACCTTCCACGACCGACGCACTGGTTACATTTTTGTGGTCACTGCTAAGGGGATTCAGAGTGATGCCACTGTGTTGGAGAGCAGAGGTGGAGCAGGTGGGGGGAGGGGGAGTCCCAGTATGCGAGACTATAGCTGGAATGGAGTATGGTATAGCGCTGTCTCTATGTTCGAGGGGGGATGGACAACGGAAATAGCCGTTCCATTTAAGACTATTAGATACCCTTCCAAGCCGGAGCAAACTTGGGGGTTTAACTTAGGACGTTTTATGCCTCGCAACAATGAGCAAACCTGGTGGTATCCTATCAAAAGATACGACCGATCAGTTCAGCCATCTAAATGTGGTGTCCTGCAAGGGTTGAGAAATCTTCCCCAATATCGGCACATCGACCTGTTACCCTTCAGCACCTTCCGCCAGGAGACCTCATCTGAGTACCTGTCCGGGAAAGGGAAGTTCTTTTACAACGGCGGGGTCGATATCAGATACAGCATCACCCCTAACCTGGTAGCCAACCTGACGGTAAGCCCTGACTTCAGTCAGACCGAGGTTGACGAGGAGAATGTGCAATTATCCCGCTGGGAGCTCTTTTATCCCGAAAAGAGGGAGTTTTTTGTTGAGGGAGCCAACATTTTCAAAACTCCTCTCTCACTCTTCTTTACTCGGAGGATTGGTGCTCTGCTGCCTGACAATAGCGAGCACCGGTTGTTTTTTGGCAGTAAGATAACCGGGAAGGTGGGCAACCAGCAAATAGGCATTTTAGAAGCCCTCACCAGCGAGACCTCATACTTCTACGGTGGAGACTCCTATGGGATAGAAGGGGCTAATTTCTTTATCTTTCGTTTGCAGAGAGATATCCTGAGCAAATCTGCCATCGGTTTTATCACTGTCAATCGCGACCAGAAGGAGGGGCTCGATTTCCACTCTCAGCGAGCCCATGGGCTCGACTTCAATTTTGTCTTTGGCGAGCATATAAGAATCAGCTCCCAGATGGCTTTTAGCTTCAATCCTAAGGATAACAAGAGCCTCAGAGACAACCTTGCTTATATGGCAAGCTTTAACTATAACTCCAATCTCTACGAATTCCATCTTACCCGCCGCGATATCGGTGAGGAGTTTGACATAAGCCAGATAGGCTATTACCCCGAGACCGATAGGGTAGGAAACGAGATTAGTTTCAAATTCAAGCCTTTCATCAGCCGATGGAGGATACGCCAGCTCACCTTCTCGGCGGAGTTTAACCAATTTGATAACCATCAGGGGGGGCTGGAGCGCTCTCGCTGGGAATTTGGCTTTGACCAGCAGTGGAAGAATTTTTGGAATACGGGGATAGAGTTGAGCACCGAGAAGGAGCTGTACTACATTTTCAACATGGGAGATATGCTTTCTGAAAAGACCCTTTATGATCTTCCCCGGCAGATAAACATCTACTTGAGCTTGCCTCAATTCGGCGCGGTCTATGGAAAATTTAATGTCTCTATGGGGGATTTCATTGATTACAAGGATTACTATATCGGTAAGAACCGTTCATTTAGTATCGATTTAGCTGCAAGAGCTGGGACAAAACTCCGGCTTGGTGGGAGGGTGTACTACATCCAGGAGTTCTTCAGCAATGGTGAGTTAGACGAAGTGCGAGGGCTTTATATGTTGCGAGTGGGTTACAATTTCACCAATAAGCTAAGGAGCAGGATTCTTGCCCAATATAATTTAGAAACTACTCAGCTCACCACTGATGCCCTCGTATCCTACGAGCTTACCGCTCGCAGCGGCATCTATCTTGGCTTTCGCGACCGGAGGAACCTGGGAGCGGTGAGCGACCCCGAACCCGAGGATACCCGCCTCTTCTTCAAGTTCTCCTATCTCGTCTCCTTCTAAGGGCAATAAACTGAAGGACAACCCCAAGCTTTCTCTCACCTCTGGGCTCTGCCTGAGATGAAGTTAGTGGGCACGGGACGGTCTCTCAGGTTATGAGCCTACTTTTATTATTTCCTGCCGGGGGATGTTAGGGCTCTACTGCTTCTCTTTCTGATGAACCTTCCTCTTCTTGCCACGGAAGGAGTCTTTCAAGTGGCTATAAATATGAGGTATTATCAGCAGGGTTAGTGAGGTGGAGGTGATCAGCCTCCAGATGACAACTGCTGGGAAGTAGGCGCCCATCTTCAAAGCTATGCCCTTGAGCCAGCACTGGGCGTTCTATGGATATGCTTTTAGCACAGCTCTACGGAATCCGGGATGACCGAAAGAGATCATCGATGCG
>CABWKN010000154.1:0-30149 GCA_902505605.1 Candidatus Guanabacterium sedimentis | reverse complement strand
CTCCAGTTAGAGCCTCAATACCCCGAGGCTGAGAGTGTAAAATCGCTTATTATCGAGATTAAAAAGCAGCTCAAGAAAGCTGAAAAGAATCCATGCCCTTCCCTTTGATAATTCTATTTTCACAGAAAGAATCCTCCTCAATAACTATACATCCTATGCCGTAAGCTGTTAAAGGAGGATTTTACAGAGGCGATAAGACAGGGTCAATATTCAGATACTCTGTATTTCACTGGTAGATCTGGTTATATAATTTGTCAGCAAGATTCGGGTCCAAATTTTTCAGAACTTTATACTCCTCAAGAGCAGAGGTTTTTTCCCCGAGCCTAATATAATGTAAACCGAGAAGGTAATGAGCATCAGAATAATTTGGATTGATTAGAATAACCGACTTAAAAGCCTCCATCTCTTCTTTATAGCGACCGAGTGAGCCATAGGCCAAACCGAGATAGAATTGCGCTTCAGCAAAATCGGGCTTGATGCGTATAGCCTCTTTAAAAGCCTCTATTGCCTCCGTATAGCGAGCAAGTCTTCCATACACTAAACCGAGGTTGAAATGAGCTTCGTGAATTTTGGGATTAATTTCCAGAGCCGTCTTTATTTCCTGTTCCGCTTGGGGGAGCATATTTTTCTTCAGATAGCAGAATCCCAGCTGGCTATGAGCAATGGCATTAAGCTCAGGCTGAACTTCAATAACCTTTTTAAGGAAAATTATTGCCTGATCAAAGTCGTCCTGTTTGATGTAGATATCACCTAAGTGGAAGAAAGGCTTGGAGTCTCGGGGGTCTATTTGGGTCAGCCTCGTGAAGCCTGCTATCGCCTCATCCAATTTGTTCAGCTCCTTATAGGCTTGGGCTAAGCTGAAGATGGCGGATTCAAATTGGCGGTCTATCTCTAACGCTCTTTTAAAAGCTGCGATGGCTTTCTCGGTTTCTTTCTTTTTCATATAAAGACGTCCCAAGACTAGCTGAGCTTCCATTATGTTGGGGTCAACCTCCAGCACCTCGCTCATCTTCTGTAGTGCCTCATCCAACTTATTTTCCGAGAATTTCCATTCCGCCTCCTTTATCTTATTATAGAGTTCTATTTTATCCTTGGGGTCTGCCAGCTCAATATCATCTTTCCCTCTCACTGGTATACTATAGGAACCCAGGTATCCGAGAGCCATCAGCTTTTGCAGCGAATCCTCATCCATCTTCTGTGGTCCCTTCTGCTCTACCCCTTTGGCGCTATAGAGGTTACTTATTTCGGTCAGCTTCTGCTTGAATCTTTCTGCTATCCTGGGGTTGGAGCTGAGGATATTCCGGCTCTCTTGGGGGTCTCTTATCAGGTCGTACAGCTCCGGTTTGGGAGCTTCGATATATTTGAACTGGCTGTTTCGCAAGCTCTTCAACTCACTCCAGCCGAACCGATATCGGGGGTAATAGGTCTCGCTATAAGCATAGAGATCCTTGCTATGGCTCCCTTTCCCCATTATAAAGGGGATGAGGCTTTGACCCTGAATCTCCTCGGGGATGGGGATACCAAGCATATGCAATATGGTGGGCACTATGTCCACACTTTGGACCTGAGCTTCGATAACCTTCCCATTCAGGGCGGTGGTGGGTGGCTTGATGATGAGAGGTATCCTAGTCGCGGCATCATATATGAAGAAACCATGAAAGCTCTCTTTATGCTCCCCCAGCATCTCCCCGTGGTCAGCGGTAAAGATAATCAGGGTGTTGTCCTGCACCCCTTTCTCCTCCAGCTTAGCCATAATCTGCCCAATTAGCATGTCGCTATAGGCGATTTCTCCATCGTATAATTCATAAGGTTTCTCTCCGAACATCGTTTTGAAAGGCTCTGGGGGGTCATAAGGGGAGTGGGGGTCGTATAAGTGTATCCAGGTGAAAAACTTATTATGACCGTTCTCATCCCACCAGTGGAAAGCCTCATCCACTACCTCTTGCCCTATCCGCTGCACAACATCGAGGTTGGCCGTCTCATATAGGGATATGTCAAAGTTATCAAAGTAATAGTCAAATCCCTGGTCAATCCCCCACCGGGAGTCGAGGACAAAAGCACCGATGAACCCGCTGGTGGCGTAACCATAACCCTTGAGTATCTCTGCCAGGGTAGTATTCTTCTCCTCCAGGTAAAAGCCGGCATTGTCCCTGACTCCATGATACATGGGGTGGGTGCCGGTGAGGATACAGCAGTGTGAGGGGAGGGTAAGCGGGACCTGGCAGGTGGCATTGGTGAACAGAACCCCCTCCCTTGCTAACCGATCGATGTTGGGAGTTTTAATCTCCTGGTATCCGTAGCAACCCAGGTGATCAGCCCGCAGGGTGTCGATAATTATAAGAAGGATGTTCAGATCCAAAGGCTGTCGGGGGGCTATCAGGGCTTGGAACTTCTGGGCATCTTTTATAGGCGGTTCTTGCAGATAATGCCTATAAATTATGTAGCCTACAAGAGTCAGAACCAACACAGAAGCCACTGCTATAAGGAAGAGAGGCTTTCTAAGGGCTCTGGCAACCTTGGGGAGCCCTTTTCCAGCTCTTTCGACACTCTTCTTCTCTCTTTCGCTAATTGACCTTTCCTCTTCCTTTGTCCGGCGTTTGTGCATAGCTTCAAGGCCATAGCGGACATGCTTCACGGGGAGATTAAGCTCTCGGGCTAACTCGGCATCCGACTTGTGCCGGTAGTTCTCCCTCAAGAACCTCCGCTGCTTTTTGGTCAGCTTTATTTTCATTGCTTAATGGGCCTTTCTCTTTTTTCTCCAGCAGGCAGGAAGCCTGGGACGCTCTTGAAGAATGAGAGGATAAGGCATAACCTTATTCATGGTCGGACCCCTTTCTACGAAGGAGGCTCCTGGGAGACCTTTTTGAGGATGTCGATTATCTGAGCTGCCTTGGGATGTTGGAGATTTTCTGCCCTGCGGGCATGAATCCATGCCAGGTTGTAATTGCCCTGCAGGTATGCCGCCACGGCCAGGTTGAGATGAGCATCGGCGTTTTGAGGGGCAATATTCAGCTCTTTACGATACTGCTCAATAGCCTCGGTCAACGACCCATCTTTGCTGTAAGCCAAGCCCAGATTGTAATGGACCATAGGGAGTCGGGGATTGAGCTCTATGGCTCTTTTAAACTCAGCTATAGCCTCCTTCAACAGCCCCTTTGCGGCGTATGTAAGTGCCAGATTGTTGTGGGCTAAAGCGAATTTTGGGTTCTGTTCCAGGGCTTTCTGGTGCTCGGCAATTGCTTCGTCCAGCTTCCCCTGAACATAATATACCATTCCCAGGTTGGTGTAGGTAAGGGCTACGTTCGGCCTAATCTCTATCCCTTTTTTCAGCTGCTCCATCCCCTCCTTAAACATCCCCTTTTTGCTGTAAATAAGTCCCAGGCTGTTATGTACCATTATCATATCGGGATTAATCTCTAGAGCCTTTTTATAACAAGCAATTGCCTCATCGTAGAGACCTTTTGTTTCGTAGACTGAACCTAAATTGACATGGGGGTCGTAGTATTCTGGGCTCAGGCTGGATGCTGTATTGAACTCCTTTATGGCCTCTTCCGTCAGCCCCTTCTTGGCATAGGCAACCCCCAGATTGTTGTGAGCTAACTCTAAGTCAGGTCTAAGTTCAATGGCTTTTTTATGAGCCTCAATCGCCTCTTGTAGCATCCCTTGGTACTCGTAAGAAAGCCCCAGGTGAGTGTGGGCGAGGGCTAAGTTAGGGTCGATGGATAACGCCATCTTATGCTCTTTAATAGCTTCATCACGGAGTCCCTTGATGTCGTAGGCTGCCCCCAGATTAGTGTGGGCTAACGCCAGATTGGGGTCGAGCTCCAATGCCTTCTTATACTCCTCTATGGCGTTATCTATCATCCCCTGGCGGGCATAGACCAAACCCCTACGCAGGTGCTCTCTGGCTTCCTGACCTATGGCAATTGTTGCTATAAACATAAATATACATAACCATATAATATAGTACCTTCCTCCCCGGTGTTGATTTCTCATAAACATTGTCCTAAACCTAAAAAGTAAAATCAACTAAAATTATACCACTTTATCAACTTTTAGCAAAGCATTAAACCCCCTTTTATAACCAGGCAATCCTCTTGCCTCTCAAGGGACCCATCTAAGATTTTTCTTGACATTAATAATCTAATTTTAGGTAGCGGGCGCGGCTTCTGGATTTTGGATGACATCACCCCCCTTCAGCAGCTCATTCCAGAGGTCCTCAAATCAGATGCTCATCTTTTTGCTCCCCGACCGGCTTACCGCTTCCTCTCCAAAGCTACTCTCACAAGCCTGCCAGAGTTTCAGTGCGCTGGAAAGAATCCCCCATGGGGCTCCCCTTAATTACTATTTGAAGTCTGCTCCCAAGGATGAGGTTAAGCTCATCATCCTGGATGATAAGGGTCAAACGGTAAGAACTCTCAAAGGGACCAAGCAACCTGGCATCAACCGGGTGCGGTGGGACCTGAGCTATGAGCAAACTAAGCAGGTCATGCTGAGAACTAACCCCCTCGAGTATCCTCATGTAGAAGTCGCATCTGAAGGATGGCAGCCTTTAGGCAGGCGTAGACCGAGCGGACCTCGGGTAGCGCCTGGGACATACACAGTGAAACTCACCATTGGGGAACAAGAATTTACCAAAAATCTTATCGTGAAGAAGGACCCGCCTTCAGCCAGAAGTGAGCAGAGTATACGGGCTCAGTTGAAACTATTACTGGAGATTCGGAATAATATCAACTCCGTGGTGGATATTATTAATCAAATCGAATTAATCAGAAAACAGATTTGTGACCTCAAAGCACTACTGAAGGGTGACGCAAACACAAAACCAGTCATAACTACAGGCGAAGAACCGGACAAAAAGCTCATGGATGTGCAAGATAATTTCTTTGACTTAAGACTTACGGGAGGAATTCAAGATACCCTGCGCTGGCCAGACAAGCTCTACACCAGGCTGATGAAGCTTGCTGGTTACATTGGTCAATCCGATTTCCCACCGACCACCGAACAGCTTGAAGTGCATGAAATATTTAAGGAAAAGCTGGAGACATACCAGAGTCAGTTTAACGAGCTGCTCGACAAATATCTACCTGGATTTAACAACCTGTTAAGGAGAAGGATATCCACAACATAATTGTTAGAACACCTTGAGCCGCTTCACAGGATAATGCTTGCATTACCGCCTTGTGCAGCGAAGCCTTCATAGGGTGGGAACCTGTTCAGGTGAAGAATGATGGAAAATAATTTAATAGCCTGAGGTCGAGGAAGAGTAGAACCCTTGAGACTAACTATTTTTGGTAAGCATGAGGCGCAAGAATCTATTACTCATAAGGAGCTGGCAAAGCAGAGTAGCGGAGACAGTCTCTTCCGTCTATGTAAAAAAATCTTAAAGAACAAATTTGAGGGAGCAAATATATGTGATCACTCCGAGATATTAGTACGATCTTGGATCTTGAATTGAGGATTAAAATAAAGGCTCGCCAAATTACATTGCCGGTGCAAAAAGAATACAGCTCAAAAAGAGTCGGTCAAGTCCCCGCCAGTAGGCACGGAATGTAGGGTCGTCTGTAAACAGAATGACATGACCCTGACCCACCGGTACATCAGCAAGATAGAGCTTATCCGAAAGAATCTCCTCTGTATCCTCCCATTTGTGTCCCATTATATGTGATTTCTCGGCTAATGTTGCTACATTTACTCCCTTTTTAGTTTTGGAAAAGAGGTAACTGCCTCGAATTTGAACAGCGATCTCCTTGGGGTAGCCTAATCCGAGATAATAATCATTATTTACCGTTGCCTCGAAGATGGCCCCGGGAAGATTTTCCACCGGTTTTTTAGCATTTTCCTTTCCGGCATCCTTATCGGGAACCTCAGTGATAATCTGAACATCAGTTAGTTCTACCCCTTTCCGTGTTGTAAAGACAGCCCCTCCCTTGATGCCGACAAAGGTTCCTCCTTCGCTAATCCAATTTTTAAGTTTTTTGATACCGGACTCTCCCAGTAATCTTTGATAACCGCTGGCTGATCCGTCGGGGAAGATGATGATATTGTAACGAGAAAGGTCAGCACGGGCGAAATGTTCTGAGCGAACTGCCGAAAAAGCCAGGTCAAAACGCTGATCCAGTAAAGCGTAGACACCTCCAAAGGTTGTTGCCTGTGTCGGATTATCTGTGAGAACCATGATTTTCGGCTTTTTCAAGTTTATTACAAAAACTGAGCCGAAAGAAATGCCCTCGTCATTCCAGCCGGTGTTTACGGCAAACACTTTAGCTCCATAAGCTTGAGCAAGCTCGGTAATCCGATTATGCAGCGTTTCCGGATTGCGCTCAACCCGGGCGATCAAAGTCCCCTTGGAATAATCTTTGCCGCTGTTTTTAAAACCTTTAAGTGCAACAGCAACATTGTATCCTTCTTGTAAAAGCTTGCCAACCAGTTTCGCCCCTGCATCAGTATAAGAAAAGAGGTAAGCATATCCAGCCTTGCCGCCAATTATTCTCCCTTCGGTTGTGGGTTTTTCAGTGACAAGTTGACTCTGGGATACTGGAATGACATCTTCAGTGAAGGCTGCCTCTATACCAAAACCAAAGGTCACCGGAAGCGACCATGCCGTTATGTCGTAGAACCAGAGTGGTTCTTTGGGAACATCTGTACCGAGTTTTCTATTGCGCTCCTTAATTGCTTCTACCTCTTTGAGAAACTTTTCTTCCAATTTTGGGTCTGGCTCAAAAAGCACCTTCAACAGCCGCTTTTGTGGCTGTTTAAGCGGAACAATATAACTGCCCGCAGGGAATTTCCTCGCTTTCGATTTTCGGTCGAAGTAGGTTTGGGCTTTTTGTGATGCGATGGGTGTATCTGCCTTGTATACTTCAATCTTGTGGCGGAGAAGAAGCTCAATCAGGCTGTTAAATCTTCCCTCATCATCACTCGGCTGCAGGATATACTGCTTGAATTGTTCTTTGTCTACCTCTTCCATGCCGGTCTTCCGGAAGTTATAAAAGTCTCGCAGTATAGCCTCCCGGTTGTCAACTAGAACTTCAAGTGACGACATATCAGCTATAAAATGATGGTGAATAGAAGCCCGAAGGGTTGCCAGAGTTTTATCGGAGCGTTCATATACAAATCCTTTGCTTCCCCCACCGTCGGTTTCATAGGTCATACCAATGGCGCCGCTAAACGATGGGTATGCATCCCAGTAGCCTGGATAATAGAGGTCATAGTTTTCATCTTTAACAAATGTCCAGCCATATTGATCAAAGTAACGGGCGTTATTCTTGCCGACTTCTGTTGCCCACTTCAATAGGGAAGGAGGATAATTGAGATTTACCGGCGAACAGAAAGGGGCAAAGAAATATTCTTCTGGTTGACCGTGATTATCCACCCAAATCTGCGGATTCCAATGGTAAAGCACTTTCGAAGCTGCCTGCGTCTCTAATTGTGTGAGGGCGAATGCATCCCGGTTCACATCGATTAAATAATGGTTGCCGTCTGAACTTACAAACCATGGAGAACGATGCTCAGATGCAGCAGGGTCAGGGGTGCCGGGTTTTCCAATAGTCGCCGCTTTGGCCCATGTAACGAACCACTGGTGGCTGTCCGGACTCAAACAGGGATTAATAATAGTAACTGCATTTTGGCGGATTTTCTTAGTCAATGGATCTGTACCGGCAGCAAGCTGGTATGCCAGCTGCATGGCGCATTCAAAAGCAGAGGTTTCATTGCCGTCTGTGCCAAAGTTTATCCATCCAATTGGGGGAGTCTCTTTGGCAATCTTGTTTGCTTCGGACTCGTTTGTTTTTCGAGGATCTGTCAAACGCTTTATCGTAAGACGGATTTCCTCCAGCCGCTTCATATTTTCAGGAGAACTGATGGCTAATATGTACATTTTGCGGCCTTCGTATGTCTGCCCATATTCGAAAATCTGCACTCTGTCCGTCGACTCCACCAGCTTATGAATATAGTCTACCATCTGCAAGTGGTCGGTAAGATAGGTTCCAATCTCATAGCCTAAAACCGATTCAGGTGTGGGTATTGCCGGATCGTAGGTACCGCCACGCAGCCACTCAAACTTTTGGGCATAAAGTATGACAGGGCAAAGAATCAAAACAACTAAAAAAATCGACAATTTTTTCATTGTCTACCTCCCTAATTATTTTTGTTTAATATATGTGACTTTTTGCATTTTCTTGTTCATCTTGTTAGTGCACTGAGCTGCAATCCCTACTGGCTTAAAATGCGTTATAAGAAGCCAACATATAATAGAACTTTAGGGTCTAAATCGGGGCTCTAATAAGAGCCTAATTTAAGTCCGGTAAACGATTTAATTTTACTTTTGCCTTTGCGTAATTCCCGATTTTTTCTAAAATCCTATCCCCATATAGAGATAGGGCTCATCATGGGGGAATTGATTTTCTGGATTGTGAAGTTGATTCACACCTTCCCGTTGATACACTACCTTTCCACCGACAATCGTATAATCCACTAAAGCCTTCATTATTTCTTCTGGAGGAATGGTCATCAAGTCCCTGTTATAGATCACCATGTCCGCTAAGTAGCCCTTTTTAATGATGCCTTTACGGTCTTCCATGAATTGTGCATATGCGGATCCCAAGGTATAGAGCTCGACGGCTTTTTCCATTGATAGTCTCTGGTCAGGGAACCAACCTTCTTCGGGCCAGCCTGAACGGTCTTTTCTTGTTACGGCGCCGTAAAGGCCTTCTAGCGGATTGAGCGGTTCAACACTATAATCAGTCCCAAAAGCGATATGTGCCGCTACCTCCAACAGTCGCCGGAAAGCATAAGCCCCTTTACACCGCTCAAAACCGATTCGCTTTTCAGCAAACACGATATCTGAACAGATAAATGCCGGTTGCATTGAGGCAACAACTCCAAGATCGGCAAATCGATGAATATCCTCCGTAGTTAAAATCGATGCATGTTCGCTGCGGTGACGACTATCGCGCTTTCCATTGACCTGCTGCGACTTTTCGAATGCATTCAGAATCCAATGATTCGCCTTTGAACCAATGGCATGAATTCCAATTTGAAATCGCATTTTATCAGCAGCAATCACCCGACGTTCAAGTTTCTCATATGTCATCTGAGGCAATCCGGTTTTATCAGGTGCGTCCTCGAATGGTTTAAACAGCAGGGCAGTGCCAGAACCGAATGTCCCGTCAATAACTCCTTTGAGAATACCAAACCTTATCCAGTTTCCTTCCCGTGGGTATTGTTTTCTCATTTCATCATATCGCTGTAACTCTTGTTCGTCTTCCATCAAACGTCCTGCTACATCCACACGTAGGGTAAGCTTACCCATATCCATGAACTTCTGATATATTTCAGCGTTCCCACCTCCAGGATGCTGAATACTTGTTATTCCCAATCTGGCTGCCATATCAAATGCCGCCTGCCAGTTTCTCATGAGCCGTTTCTCTTCTTCTTCAGGAGTTCTCTTTACCTCGACAGCTCCATACTTTAACAACCGTTTGGCACTTTCTTTAAAGATTCCTGTTGCTTCGCCAGTAACCGGGTCCCTCTGGATTTCTCCGCCGGGTGGGTCGGGCGTATCTTTTGCGATGCCAGAATGCTTAATGACGTAGCTGTTTACCAGTACTGAATGACCGTCGATACGGCTCAGAACAACAGGATTATCCGGTGAAACCGGGTCAATAAGCTCTTTCGTGGGCCATTGCTTATTGGGGAACAACTCGTGCTCCCAGCGCCCGCCCCTGATGAGTTCGCCGGGTTGTGCTCGGGCAACTTTTTCCTTTACCCGCTCGGTAATAATTTTGGGGTCAGTGATATAGCGCAAATCGATATAATCAGGATCAATGGGTCCGAAATGGCAATGAGCATCATTAAATCCCGGAATAACCAGTCTCCCTTTAGCATCTATTACCGTGGTAGTTCCCTCTTCGATATACTTTTTGATGTCTATGTTTGATGTGACGGCTATTATAAACTCTCCTTTTAAGGCAAGAGCTTCTGCTCTGGGATTATCTTTGTCGATTGTTACAACTTTGGCATTTTTAATCACCAGATCGGCAGGCGGTGCTGCATATTTCTCACCGCACGACCCAATAATAAACAGCAGATATGCAACGGTTGTGATAGCTAATAGTTTTTTTATCATTTCCAGAATATCTCCTATTAGTAGTTTTATTACGTTGATATTTTAACAACTCCCCATAAAAAATCAAGAGCATTCACCATAATTAAAATAAAAATGGATTGTTACAAACAGCAATTGGACAATTGTGCATAATTGCTAATTCTATAACCCTTCTAAAAAAGGACAATAGCCTTAAAAAATAACATTAGGTGACACAGTTTTTATTCTAATCAATTTTGATAAAAGCTTAGACACGGTTAATAAGACCATTGTACTGTCACGCCGGAGGTTGCGAGTTCGAGTCTCGTCGGTCCCGCCATTTTTTATCAGCTTTTGCATCCAATTTAACAACTTAGGGTTATTTTATTTTTTCGGTCTTTTTAGTCAGATTATGTCAGATTAAGTCATTTTGAGTGACTTTTTACTGACCGAATTACTGATCGAAGTTGATGGATTATTATATTTTTATTCAGCTAAAAGGCTCGTAGACTTTTGAGCCTTCTATTTACTTCAGTTTGTTTCAAACCAGTAAGGATAATTTTGTCTTATTACGGACTCCATTTGTTCTCGCTATAAAACGCTGGCTGGTAGCTAAATCAATTTAAAGCGAAACTTTAAAATCTAATTTACGCTTTTCCCTGTTTTTGATTTTCAGCTTGAGTCACTTACACTGATCTAAATTGGATTAATTTAGCAACACCTTGTCTACATTGATTTTTAGGGGGAAAATCTATTCTAATAAGAGCGATTGACTTAAGAGGACTTAAATGCTATATTTTAAAGTATGGAAGGGTTTGACTTTCTGACAGGGGTATCAGGAAAAGGGGTAAGAAGTACTATATCGATGTCTACTACAAAGGTACAAGAATAAGAGCATGTGTGGGAGAATCCAAGAGGCTTGCTGAAAGGGTTTTCGCGAAAAGAAAGTCAGAACTGGTTGAAAACAGGTTTTTTGACAAAAGGAAGTTGAGCAAGACAAAGCTGTCAAAGCTTGTTGAGCTCTACCTGGAGGTTTCCAATTTGAAGTGGAGCGATTTGGACTTCCAGAACAATCTCACCGTTTTATCAGACACTAAGAGCGGAAAAACAAGGGAGATACCGTTGAACAAAGCTATGAGAGAAGTCCTGTTGAGTGTCCCGAGGCATATCAAAAGTGACTATGTCTTCTGCAATCAGGAAGGTAGACCTTATACAGATATAAGGAGATCGTTCAATAGTGCACTGAAAAAAGCGGGAATAGAAGATTTTACCTTTCATGACCTCAGGCATACTTTTGCATCGCATATGGTAATGAGTGGGATTGATATCAATACATTGAAGGAAATTTTAGGACATAGCACCATAACCATGACCCAGAGATATGCTCATCTTGCTCCCAGTTTCAAGCAGAGGTCGATGCAGAATATTGTCACAAAACAGAGAACCAGAAAAGACCTCTTCTCTAAATGATTGAAACTAAAGGGCGGAAGCGAATGGGTGCTGGTGTGTCCCTTGGACTTCAAATCCAATGTCCTCTGGCGTGAGTTAGGGGAGGTGGGTTCGATTCCCACGCGCTTCCGCCATATTTGTAATCCCCACAGAGGGAAGCCTTTTATTGTCTCCTTTGTGAGGTACTTAAAAGAAGATGCCCGCCAAAGAGAAAAAGCCCTTTTATCCCACCTGGGTTGAGATTGACCTCAATGCCCTGGCTTACAATTTTCACATGGTGAAAAGCCTCGTCGGTCCCCGGGTCTACATAGCAGGAATAGTCAAATCTAACGCCTACGGGCATGGAATGGTGGAGGTCTCTCGAAAGCTCACAGAGTTAGGAATGGACATGCTGGCGGTATGCTTTGTCGAAGAAGGGATCACTATTCGCCAAGCGGGGCTTAAGGGGATACCCATCCTTATATTGGGGGGATTTCAACCCGGACAGGGAGAGCTCCTGGTTCAATACGATCTGACCCCGGCGGTATATGCCGACCATATGATAGAAGAGCTGGCTACCGTCGCCTGTAAACATCAGACGGTCATCCCCTGCCATCTCAAAGTGGACACCGGTCTGGGGAGATTGGGAATTCACCACTCCGAAGCAGCCGATTTCGCTTGCACCATAGCCTCCCACAAAGAACTCAGGATGGAGGGGATTTTCAGCCACCTGAGCTTTGATGAGCCGGAGCACAAGTTTACCTATTTGCAGATTGAAAGATTCAGCAAAGCATTGAGCCAGCTCCAGGCACGCAGCTTCTCCCCCCGCTATCGGCATCTCGCCAGCAGCGCCGGAGTGCTGGGCTATCCCTCCTCCTGGTTCAATATGGTAAGACCAGGTGCTATCCTTTATGGCAGCTACCCCACTGGATACAGTCAGCCCCATTTAAAACAGGTCCTCTCACTCAAAACCACCATAATGTGCTTGAAAAAATTTCCTCCTCATACACCTATAAGCTACGAATCCTCTTATATTACCAAGCGTGAGAGCCTTATCGCCATCTTGCCCATCGGATATGGGGATGGTTTCTCCCGGCTCTACTCGTCGGTTAATTATCTCCTTTGGCAAGGAAAAAAAGTCCCCATCGTCGGTAAGATTTGCATGAATTTCACGCTCGTAGATGTGACTGACTTCACAGGGGTGAAGCCGGGAGATGAGGTGGTGATTATAGGAGAGTGCCAGGGGGAGTACCTCCGGGCGGCGGATTTTGCAGACCCTTTAAATATCCTTCCCGAGGAGGTTCTTTGCAATATAGATAAAAGCCTCCCCCGGTTTATCGTGGAAAAGAATAAAACCTGATGCCTTCTTATTATTATTTTTTCAAAAGATAGATAAGGAGAGCTTTCTGGAAGTGGAGCCTGTTCTCCGCCTGATTCCAGACCACTGATTGCTCAGAGTCGATAACCTCGGAGGTGACCTCCTCTTCCCGGTGGGCAGGGAGGCAGTGCATAAAGAGAGCTCCCGGCTCCGCCAGAGCCATTAGCTTCTTGTTCACTTGATAGGGCTGCAGAAGGTTGAGCTTTCTTGCCCGCTCCTTTTCTTCCCCCATGCTTACCCAGACATCTGTATACACCACTTCCGCCCCCTTGACTCCTTCCTCTATGCGGTCGGTCACGGTTATCTTTGCCCCGCTCATGCTGCTGTCCTCCAGAGCGCTGTTTACTACCTGCGAGTCGGGAGCGCACTCCTTAGGGGATACCACTCGCAGGTCAATTCCTGCCTTGGCGCCCCCCAGAAGGAGGGAATGACAGACATTGTTCCCATCGCCAATGTAGCAGACCTTTACTCCTCGAAGCCTCCCCAGCTCCTCTTGGATGGTGAAGTAATCTGCCATTCCCTGGCAGGGATGGAAGCGGTCGCTCAGCCCGTTAATAACGGGGATGGTGCCATGGCGAGCCAGCTCTTCAAGGGTCAGGTGGCTGAAGACGCGTGCCATCAGAGCATTGAGGTATCGGGAGAGAACTCGGGCAGTATCAGCGATAGTCTCCCCTCTCCCCAGCTGAAGCTGCTGGGGGCTAAAATAGAGTCCCACTCCGCCCAGTTGATAGATGCCGACCTCGAAGCTCAACCGTGTGCGGGTGGAAGGCTTTTCAAAAAAAAGTCCCAGCGTTTTCCCTTGAAGTGAGCCTGTGAACCTCTCTGGCTCATTTTTCACCTCTGCAGTCATTCCGAGGAGCTGATGGAATTCATCAAAGCTCAGCTCCTTGATGGACAGAAAATCACTCTTACCACCCATTGGGATTACCCTCCTTTGAAGATGCGAGTTCCCCCTTCACCCCGCAGAGCAGCCCTCAATTCCTCCGCCGAGGTAATGAGAACCTCACCACCCCGGGCTTCTATGAATTCAATGGCTGATTCAATCTTGGGACCCATACTCCCCGGAGGAAACTCACCCTGGCGGAGATAATCTCGAGCTTGCTCTACTGAGAGCTCACGCAAAGCCTCTTGTTGCGGTGTGCCGTAGTGGAGATACACCTGGGAGACCTGAGTCAGGATTATGAACAGCTCGGCTCCGATACTCCGAGCCAAAAGGCTGGAGGTGCGGTCCTTATCAATAACTGCCTCAATCCCTTCCAGATGCTCATCTTTGGAGAGGTAAACGGGAATCCCGCCTCCACCGGCGGCGATCACCACACTGCCCACCTCGAGCAGCCTCCGAATAACCGCTTCTTCCACCACCTGGATTGGTCGTGGGGAGGGCACCACCTTGCGCCATCCCCTTCCGCTGTCCTCTACCATATGCCATCTCCTCTCCCGGCGGAACCACTCTGCCAGGTAAAGAGGGTAGAAGGGACCGATTGGCTTTGTTGGCTTATGAAAGAGAGGGTCGTTTGGGTCAACTACCACCTGGGTGATGAGGGTAACCACCCCCTTCTTGATGCCATGGAGGTGGAGCTGATTCGTCAGGGAACGCTGAAGCATATAGCCCATAGAGCCCTCCGACATCGCTCCACAGACATCGAGGCTGAAAGGGGGGATCTTGGTGGATGCCTCTTGCATCTGAATCCAGATATTCCCTACCTGCGGACCATTGCCGTGGACTATCACCATCTCATATCCTCTGCGGATAACCTCTATTAGACGGTGGCAGGCATCCTCGGCATTGCGAAGTTGCTCCTCTTGCAAACCTTGCTCATTTGCCTTCAGAATGGCGTTTCCTCCAAAGGCTACCAGAGCCACCTTCATCCTATCTTCTCCAAAAACCTCTCCAAAACCTCCCGCAGATTGGGGGAGCCTATCTCCTGCAGCTCATAGAGCACCCTGAGAGAGGGATGCTTCAGCTTAAGCCATCGCCCCAGGTCAATGGGGGTACCCACAATGACCAGGTCGCAGTCTATCTTATTTATAATCTCCTCCAGCTCCTTCATCTGCTCAGCGCCATAGCCCAGAGCCGGCAGGAGGGGCCCTATATGAGGATAGTGCTTAAAAGCTTCTTTAATAGAACCCTTCAGCCAGGGACGGGGGTCCACCAGCTCGCGGGCGCCAAATTTCCGGGCAGCCACCACCCCGGCCCCATAGGTCATTCCTCCATGAGTCAGAGTGGGACCATCCTCCACCACCAGCACCTGTCGACCCCGAATTTGCTCCGCATCAGCTACCGCAATGGGGGAAGCCGCCTCAATAACTACTGCATCGGGGCTGATTTTCTCGATGTTTCTTCTTACTACCTCCACTCCTTCGGGCTTGGCGGTATCCACCTTGTTGATGACCACTACATCGGCCATTCGTAAGTTGGCTTCTCCCGGGTAATAGCTGACCTCGTGTCCTGGACGGTGCGGGTCTGCTACTACTATCTTGAGTTCTGCATGGTAAAAAGGCAGGTCGTTGTTCCCTCCATCCCAGAGGATGACCTCCGCCTCTTTCTCCGCTTCGCGCAGAATAGCCTCATAGTCGACACCGGCGTAAACCACTACCCCTTGCTGAATGTGAGGCTCATACTCTTCCATCTCCTCTATGGTGCAATCGTGCTTGGTCATATCTTCCATCACCGCAAAGCGTTGGACACGCTGCTCTTTGAGGTCACCATAGGGCATAGGGTGCCTGATCACTACTACACGTTTCCCCAGCTCACGCAGCAGCCGGCTCACCCGACGGGTGGTCTGGCTCTTGCCACAGCCAGTGCGCACCGCACAGACCGAAACCACAGGAAGAGTAGAGCGGAGCATAGTTGCCTCAGCCCCGAGGAGCTTGAAATTAGCCCCCCAGGCTAAAACTGCCGATGCCTTGTGCATAAGCTCTTCATAGGAGATGTCGCTATAGGAAAAGACGACCTCCTCTACTCCTTCCTGCATAATTAATTTCTGCAGCTCCTCCTCTGGGTAGATAGGAATTCCCTGGGGATAGAGCTTTCCGGATAATTCCGGAGGATATTTCCTCCCCGCGATATTGGGGATCTGCGCTGCCGTAAATCCTATCACACGGTAGGCAGAATTATTTCGAAAATAGACATTGAAATTGTGAAAATCTCTTCCCGCTGCTCCCATAATGGCTACTTTCATGGGCTCCATATTCGTTCTACCTCCTCTCTTCTCTTCTGTAAGCCAGAGTTCACGCTCACTTAGAAAGAAAAAAGGGAGCTTCTACCGGCAAAAACCATCGACGCTCCCCTTATTATTAATTAGCATAACTGGACTTAAAATGTCAAGGACTATTTTTGGGGTCACATTCCCTTGCCCATTGACAGCAAAAGAAAGAAGGGCTGAACCCCCTATTAATTTCTTGACCAATAGAGGCTATTCTTATAGTATAAATAAACCAATTTACAAGAGTTTGCCAGATATAAGAGTTCTGTATAAAGCGGTATGAAGGAGATGAACAGAGAAGAGGATATTTTTGAAAAGATGAAGGAGTCCCTGTTAAAAGGGGATAAAGACGAGGCAATCCGCCTGGCAAAGCTTTCCCTTGATATCGGTATCAACCCTCTGGACTCCATTGACCACGGACTGACACCCGGCATCCAACAGGTGGGAAAGCTGTGGGAAGAAGGTGAGTATTTTCTACCCCAGTTGGTGATTGCCGCCGAGTGCATGAAGGCTGCACTGAAGGTGTTGGAGCCGGCACTGAGTGAGAAGGGAGAAAAAAGGCAGGAGATAGGAAGGGTGGTCATCGGAACCGCCGAAGGGGACATCCATGACATAGGCAAAACCCTGGTGGCTACTATGTTATCTGCTAATGGATTTGAGATAATAGATATGGGAGCCGATGTCCCTATCATTCAGATGGTAAACCGGGCTATAGAGGAAAAGGCAGACCTCATCTGTATCTCAGCTCTCCTCACCACCACCATGCTCGGGCAGAAGAGATTGATTGAACTCTTGCAGGAGAAGGGCATCCGCCAAAAGTTCAAGGTGATGGTCGGAGGGGCGCCGGTAAGCCTGCAGTGGGCAAAGGACATCCAGGCGGATTCCTACGGGGAGAATGTCATAGAGGCGGTATCAGAAGCGAAGAGGCTGGTAGGAGCCTGAGGAGAGGGGAAATCCTTTGTTATGAAGTCAGCACTGCAGGAGTTAATCTTCAAGAGAGGAGTTCTATTCGACGGGGCGATGGGAACGGAGCTAATCGCCCGGGGGCTCTCTTCGGGAGAAGCTTCTGAAGAATGGAATCTTAAGCGTCCCGAAATAATCAGAGAAATCCATCGTGCCTACTTTGAGGCGGGCGCCGATATAGTACAAACCAACACTTTTGGCGGCAGCCGTCTGAAGCTGGCAGCCCGTGGGCTGGACAACCTGGTGAGGGAGGTCAACATCCAGGCGGCAAAAATAGCCCTTGCCGTGAAGCCCCCGGAGGGATTCTTAGCAGGCAACATCGGACCCACGGGGAGATTCCTGCAGCCGGTAGGTCGCTTCACACCGTCAGAGCTGGAAGAGGTTTTCTATGAGCAGGCCTCCCTGCTGGTGGAAGGGAGTGTGGAGCTCATCAACATTGAGACCATGTACGACCTGGAGGAGGCAAAAACAGCTGTGAGGGGCTCCCGACGGGCGACCGAGTTCCCTGTCTTTGCCTCCATGACTTTCTCTAAGACCAAAAAGGGATTTTACACCATCATGGGCAATGATGTCCCTACCTCGCTCAAGGAGCTGGAAAAATGCGGTGCAGAAGTAGTGGGAGCTAACTGCACTTTAGGGATGCCGGAGATGCTCGAGCTGGTGAAGCTGATGAGGCAGACTACCGACATACCCATCATAGCCCAAGCTAATGCAGGAACTCCTCAGCTGAAAGATGGCAAAATGACCTACCCCATTTCAGCCGAGGAGTATGCCAGCTACGCCGAGAAGCTGCTGGAGGCAGGGGCTGATATAATAGGGGGGTGCTGCGGTGCGGGACCGGAATATATCAGGCTGATGGCGCCTCTGGTGAAGAGGCAAAAGCCGGGGAGAGAGCCCAGTTAAACCCTTCTGAATCATCCGGATTTTATCAGGCTATGGGAATAAAAATCATAAAGGACTTTTCCATCACGGTAAATGAGAGGGAGGTCCTCCGCTTACTCGGCTACCGTAAGAAAGAAGCAGACCGTTCCACCCTCCAGCTTTTGAAGGAGAAGGAGAAGGGGCTGCCCGAGTTAGTTAGCCCGCAGGCGGTGTATGCTATCTTTGACAAAAGCAAGGTAGACCGCCACCCGGTATTTAAAGGAGCAGAAAAGGTGGCCCTCTGCATCTGCACCATCGGTCCCTCTCTGGAGAAAAAGGTCTCCGCTCTGATGAAGGAGGGCAGTCTGCTGGAGGGGGTCATCCTTGATGCCCTTGGCTCCGAAGCTGCCGAGGGAGTGGCTAACTACGCCAACATCCAGATATGCAGGGAGATCAGCCCGCTCCACCTTTTTCCCAGTCGGCGGTTCAGCCCCGGCTATGGCAAATGGAGTATTGAGGAGCAGAGACTTATCTTCAGTCTCCTCCCGGGCGACAGCATCGGGGTTCATCTCAATCCCTCCTGTATGATGGTTCCCAGAAAATCAATTTCCTTTGCCATAAATCTCCTCTTTCATCCCGACCCCCGGCTGAAGAAAAACCCATGCCACTTCTGTCAGCTCCCTCACTGCCCTTATAAAAAGGATGAACATCCACCTTTAAACAAGGAGAAGTAGCCATTATGAACGCTCCCCTGCGCCCTAAATTAAAGGTTCTCTCCAATGAGTTAATAGACAAGATTATCGGCGAGGCCGTAGAACTGCTGGAAACCACCGGGGTTATGATTGAAGGAAAAAAAATCCTCGAGTTCCTCCAGGAGCTCGGAGTACGCACCGACCCCTCCAGAGGAAGGGCTTACATAGAGAGAGAGACGGTCCATAAGTGCTTGAAGTCCGCACCCTCAACTATCAAGCTCTACGACCGAGAAGGGGCACTCACCGCTACTCTGGAAGGGGACAATGTGTATTTCAATCCTGGGTCGGCGGCGCTGTATATCCTCGATCACCCCAGCCGGGAGATGAGAAAGCCGGTGACTGCTGACCTGGTCAGGCTGACAAGGCTCACCAACTCCCTAAAGCACATCAATCTCCAGAGCACCGCCCTTATCAGCACCGATATCCCCCAGGCTATGTCCGACTGGTATCGGCTTTATATTGGATTTCTTTATTGCAGCAAACCTATGGTAACGGGAATCTTCGCCGAAGAGAGCCTCCCTTTGATGAAGGATATGCTGGTGATGCTCAGGGGAGACGAAACAAGGCTGGCAGAGAAGCCCCTGGCTATCTTCGACGCCTGCCCCTCTCCTCCTCTGAAATGGAGCGCGCTCACCTGCCAGAGTGTGATTGAGTGTGCCCGCTGGGGGATACCATCGGAGATAATTTCTATGCCCATGGCGGGAGCGACCTCGCCGGTAACCCTGGCGGCTGCCCTGGTGCAGCATACCGCCGAGAATCTCAGCGGGGTGGTTATCAGCCAGTTAGTGAAGCCGGGCGCACCGGTAATCTACGGAGGCTCTCCTTCTGTTCTGGATATGAGAAAAGGGACTACCCCTATGGGGGCTATTGAGACCATGCTCCTCAACTGTGCCTATTGCCAGATAGGGAAGCGCCTTGGTCTGCCGGTTCACGCCTATATGGGGCTCAGCGATGCCAAAATTCTCGACAGCCAGGCGGGTCTGGAAGGTGGGATGAGCGTCCTGCTTGCTGCCCTGGCGGGAGTAAATGTGGTTTCCGGTCCGGGGATGCTTGAGTTTGAGAGCTGCCAGAGCCTGGAGAAGCTGGTCATCGACGACGAGATATGCGGCATGGCTTACCGGCTGCTGGAGGGAGTTTCTCAGAGGGACGAGCCCTTGGCCACTGAGCTCCTTAAGGATGTCAAGCCCGATACCAATTTCCTCTCCTCTCCTCACACTCTCCGCTGGTTCCGGGAGGAGCTCTATTTCCCCTCTATAATCGAGAGGCGAACTCACGGAGAATGGTTGAAACAAGGGAGTAAAAGCTTGGCTGATAAGGCGGCAGAAAAGGTGGAGGAGCTGCTGCAAAAAGAGGTCTCCCCACCTCTGGCGAGCGACCTCCAGAAAGGTCTGCGGGAGCTTGCCTTGAGCGAGAGCCGCACACACGGTCTGGATAAGCTGCCGCTTTCTGAATAGTGCTTGACTCACTCCTACCCCCCTCCTCATCGGGCATATCTTGATCCTTCCTCAGTTAGCATAAGACAAATCAATCGTGAATCTGTCTAAGCCAGGGGCCGTGAGTGTAAAGGCATTCTGACCAAGCTCACCACACATTGGATAGTGTGCTATGGGAATGATAAAAATATTAAACTTATATAATGTTGTAAAAAAGGAGGTTTGAGGGTATAGTTAAAGTGACTTGAGGGAGATTTCGTGTGCATTTCTGATAAGGGAGAATATTGAACGGAGGATTTTAATCTTTATCTCCTTATGGTGTCTATAATAAAGAACAACATAAACATACACTCAAGGTAGAAAGCGGTATATACGAACATAAGCTCGGATTAATGTTACGCACCCAGACTTTAAGACGAAGTCGTTTCTTTTCAGGATAGTTTATTACGGTGGCTAAAAAATCAGAAAACGGATTAGTAAGAAAGCTCGGGCTTTTCCCTGTAACAAACATTGTGATAGCCAATATGATTGGAGCGGGAATTTTTTTGACATCAGGGCTTTTAATGAGAGACCTGGGTAATCCTTTATTAATGATTTTTTTGTGGATTGGAGGTGGAATAATCGCCTTGTGCGGTGCATTATGCTATGGAGAGCTTGGTGCAGCAATTCCCCGTGCAGGAGGGGAATATATTTTTCTTTCGCGGTTATTTCACCCTCTGTTTGGTTTTTTAAGCGGTTGGGTCTCCTTTTTTGTCGGTTTTTCTGCTCCTATAGCTGCCTCTTCAATAGGGTTTACTGAGTATTTTACCAGAGCTGTCCCCCAGCTTCTCAGTTGGGGAAATTTTATAGGCATCTATGAGCCAGCAGTGTTAAAAAAGTTTTACGCCATCCTGGTTATCATAGTTTTTACCTTAATTCATCTTAGAGGGATAGAATTTGGCTCCAGAGTTCAGAATTTTTTAACAATACTAAAAGTTGGCTTAATAGGTGGGCTTATAGTTATAGGGTTTTCATATGGAAATGGGAGTTTGATTCACTTGTCTCAAGGAAGTGACTTCAGCTTTGGATTTGAAGGATGGAAAGTTGTGGGTCTTTCGTTAATGTGGATAATGTTTGCCTACAGTGGCTGGAATGCATCTGCATATATAGGGTCGGAGATAAAAAATCCATCAAAAAATTTGCCTTTATCTCTGATATTAGGAACCGGAATAGTTATATTTCTTTATTTATGCTTGAATCTATTGTATGTGTATGCTATTGAACCGGAAAATATGGGAGGGGTTATTTCAATAGGAGGACTTGCGGTAGGTAATTTATTTGGTAAATCATGGGAGATTTTTTTCTCAATTCTTATATCCTTTGCTTTATTTTCTTCATTAAGCGCTTTTATCATTCTCGGTCCGAGAGTTTATTACTCAATGGCAAAAGATGGATATTTTTTCAGATTTGCTTCGGAGGTTCATACTGTTTATCGTGTTCCCTCAAAATCGATACTATTGCAGTGTATAATTTCAATAATCATGGTGCTATCGGGAACTTTTGACCAACTATTAACCTATATGGGGTTTTCGCTGGGAATTTTTCCCATTCTTGCGGTTATCGGTGTTTTTAAATTAAGATATTTAAAGAAAAGTGTATATAAGTTGCCAGGTTATCCCCTTGTTCCCATGATATATATCCTCGCGGGCGTTTCCATTCTTTTTCTGGCTTTCTTTGAGCGTCCGATTGAGTCTTCTATTGCCATCTTAACTGCCATAGTTGGAATACCCATATATTTTGTATTTAAAAAGAGATATGAAATTAAGGAATTCCAGAAATAAATGTTTCGCTGCCGTATTTCACCTAACTCTGAAGAAAATTAGAGGATTTACATGAAACACAAATTTAAGTTTAATGTGCTGTTCTTTTCGTTGTGTGTGTTCCTATGCCTATCGATTGTGGCATCTGGATTTTACCCTGAGCCTGAGGATGTTCAAGCCATTGATGAGAAAGTAAAAAATTTTCTCGAAAGTCATAGATATCAATGGAGAGATATGAATGTTTCTGCAGTTGACGGGAAGATACTCTACGATTTGATCATTGCACATAACTATAAGAAAGCGTTAGAGATCGGAACCTCTACCGGTCATTCAGCTATATGGATTGCCTGGGCGCTCAGTAAAACCGGTGGGAAGCTTATTACCATCGAAATCAATGAAAGGCGTTACAGACAGGCTTTGGAGAATTTTGAAGAGGCTGGACTTTCCGACTACATTGATGCCAGGCTGGCTGATGCACATGACCTTGTTCCGGAACTCAAAGGTCCTTTTGACTTCGTATTTTGCGATGCCGATAAGTACTGGTATAAAAACTACCTGATAGCCGTATTACCAAAACTTGAAGTTGGTGGATGTTTTGCCGCCCATAATGTATCGGGAAGACGCCAAAGAGGCATGAGAGATTTTGTCGATTATCTGGAAAGCCTGCCCAATGTAGAAACGACTTATGACAGGTCAAGCTGGAGCGGAATCTCCATCAGTTATAAAAAGTCGAATAAATAAATCAGGTTCATCATAATAATCTGCTGCAAGATGGTCAATTTTTGTATCTCGTCCTCCCACAAAGCGCAATAGCTTTTGGCTGATTGCAAATTATCTTTATATCTCATCCCTATTTTCCCACAGGTGATTTTTTTTAAAAAGTACTTGACAACTCCTTACTAATAATGTATATTATTTACGATAATTGTTTTATAAGACATAAAATGTATAATAAGAGGAAAATCATAAAGGGAAAGGGAAAATGAACGAAGCAGACAAAAGCACCAAGTTTCAACAACTGGTAACCACAGCCACCGAGCTCTTCTTACGGCATGGCATAAGGCGGGTGTCCGTTGAGGAGATATGTCACACCGCCAATGTCAGCAAAATGACCTTCTATAAATACTTTAAAAACAAAGTCGGCCTGGCGAAATATGCCATTAAGCAAATGGTATCCGAGTCGATTGATAAGTATCGTAAACTTTTAGCCCAAGATATTCCTTATCTGGAAAAAGTCAAGCAGATGGTCAATATGAAAATGGAACAGACCGATGGCTTCAGCCGGGATTCATTGGGAGAATTCATTCACAGTACAGAACCCGAGATTGCCGAGCTGCTCCATCGGGTAAGGCAGGAGAGCTTTCATCTCATACTCAGGGATTTTATTGAGGCTCAGAAGAAGGGAGATATAAGACAGGATGTCAAGCCCGAGTTTATCCTTTACTTCTTCAACCATATGGTGGAGATGATATCCGATGAGGAGCTGGCGAAACTGTATGATTCACCACAGGCATTAATCATGGAGTTGACCAATTTCTTTTTCTATGGAATCTTACCCCGAGAGCAGTCAAATGAGAAATAAACTGCTGCCTGCACTTAAAGTGATACTCATGGCAGGTGTCCTGTATGTGCTGTTTCATAGCAGCGCCTCCGCCCAGAGCTTTGAGTTCAGAGGTATGTTCGCCGGCTGGCTAACAGGCAATAAAGACGAGTCCAGCAAACTGCAGCTTGCTCTCCGATATATACCAAGTTTCTCCATAGAAAAAGAAATCTCCAGAGGATATACTTTTGATGTTGAGTTCTCTTTGAATGCGTATGGATACGCACAATTGCATTCATCTGATAATATGGAAACCGATGGAAAAATCAAGCCTTATCGTATGTGGCTGCGCTTTTCCTCTTCGCAGTTTGAAGCCAGGCTTGGCTTACAGAAAATCAGTTTTGGCTCGGCGATGCTCCTGCGCCCGTTGATGTGGTTCGACCGCATCGACCCGCGCGACCCCCTGAAGATAACCGACGGTGTCTACGGCCTGTTATTCAAATATTATTTTCTCAATAATACCAATATCTGGCTGTGGGGTCTTTACGGGAATGAGAATCCAAAAGGATGGGAGATAGACCATACCGAGGACAAATCGCCCGAATATGGCGGTCGCGTGCAGGTTCCTCTGTTCAATGGAGAAGTCGCCTTCACCTATCATCACAGGCAGGCGTTGCTGAGCAAGGAGCTTTTCGCGCAGAATCAGCTCTCTGACCAATCGGTACCGGAGAATCGCTTTGCCCTGGACGGCAAATGGGATATGGGAATTGGCCTCTGGGTGGAAGGCGTTATGATACATCAAAACAGTCAAGACCTTTCCTTCCCCTGGCGCAGAGCGATAAACATCGGTCTTGACTACACATTTGGTCTTGGCAACGGTCTTAATGTGTTAGGCGAGCATTTCCTTCTTGAATATGCCAACAAGCCCTTTGGGCAGGGAGAAGGTATCTCCTTCTCAGCCTTGCTGCTGAATTATCCGCTCGGGCTGTTGGATAGTGTCAGGGGAATTATCTACTACGATTGGGAAAACAAGCAATTTTACCGCTTTGTGAACTGGCAGCGGACCTACGACCGCTGGAGTTTTCATCTTATCGGATTCTGGAACCCGGAGCAGTTTCTGGTTTATCAAAACCAACAAGGCGACAACATATTTGCGGGCAAGGGATTCCAGATTATGCTTGTTTTTAACCATTAGGAAATGTATGATAGCCATTTTAAAGGAAACAGATTTGCTTTTTTAAGGAGGTTAACATGGAAAATGGGTATTTGATTAAAACCGAAAACCTGGTCAAGACGTACCCCATGGGGTATGGCTCGCTGGTGGCGCTGAATCGGGTCAATCTCGCTTTTCAGAAAGGCGAGTTTGCCGGTCTGGTGGGACCCAGTGGTTCGGGAAAAACCACATTGCTCAACATCATCGGCTCCCTGGATGTCCCTACCGAAGGCAGCACCATGGTGCTGGGGGAGAAAATAGAAAGCCTCTCTCATAAGAAAGCCGCTCACCTGCGAAACCAACATATCGGATTTATCTTCCAGACCTTTAATCTGCTTCCGGTCTACACGGTTTTTGAGAATGTTGAATTTCCTCTATTGCTTCTCGGCATGCCGGCAGAAGAGCGAAAAAACACGGTCATGAAAGCGTTGGAATGGGTGCATCTGGCAGATCGCGCCAAATCCAAGCCGGCACAGCTCTCAGGCGGAGAGAGTCAGAGAGTGGCCATCGCCCGTGCCATTGTGAAAGAACCGGAGATTATGCTGGCTGACGAGCCGACGGCAAACCTCGATGCGGAAAACTCTCATAATATTTTGCAAATAATGGAACGACTCAATAAAGAGCTGAGCACCACATTTATTTTTGCCACACACGACGAAAAAGTCATGCACTACCTGCGTCGTAAAATTACACTGGTGGATGGTGCGGTTGCCAAGGACGAAATCCTTAAGCCTCAACAGGGAGGAGGTGAAAACTAATGGTCATTCCACGATTGGCTTTACGCAATGTGTTGGGTGCTGGGCTGCGGACCTGGCTCAAAGTGGTAGTGCTGTCATTCGTGTTTGTGGTCATCATTTGGGCCCAGGGATTTATTAATGGTTTGAATGAACAAGCAGAACAAGCACAGGTAGCGGCTGAATACGGAGGTGGTCAATACTGGCATGAGAAATACGACCCTTACGACCCTTTCACCCTTCAGGATGCCCATGGCAGGATTGCAGAACCTCTTCAGCAATTCATTGATGATAACCAGGCTACGCCCATTTTAATTGTCCAGGGCTCCATCTATCCCAAGGGTCGATTGCGTCCAATTTTGATAAAGGGGATAGACCCTTCGCAGAGAATAATATCTCTTCCCTCACATGTTCTCCACCTGGAGGAAGAAGATTTACCCGTATTGATTGGCAGTCGAATGGCTAAAAGCACGGGTTTACAGGTGGGTGATTTTGTCACCGTTCAATGGAGAGATGTTCGCGGCACTTTTGATGCTTTAGATGCACAGGTCGTATACATCATGAGCACAACGGTTCAATCAATCGACAATAACCAGATCTGGGTGCCTCTGAAAAAATTGCAAATGATGACCAGTATGGAAGATGAAGCAACGCTGGCAGTAATCGATAAAAATATGGAAAATCCACAGAATATCTCAGGGTGGACATTTAAAAACTTAGATTTCTTGCTCAGTGATATTCGGCAACTTGCTAAAGTTAAGACATTTGGGTCTATGATTATATATGTGATTCTGCTTTTTCTCTCCATGCTGGCTATTTTTGACACCCAGATACTGTCTATCTTTCGCCGACGAAAAGAAATGGGTACTCTGATGGCTTTAGGGTTAACCCGAGGCAAGCTTATATTGCTTTTTACTCTGGAAGGTGTTCTGCAAGGGATTTTGGCTGCTATTATGGCGGCTATCTACGGAGTACCTCTGTTATTGTACAGCGCTGCTAAAGGTTGGACAATGCCCCAAATAACCGATAGTATGGGCCTTGCTATTGGAGAGACACTCTTTCCGGTGTTTACCGCAGAATTAATAATAGGCACCTTCGCCCTGGTTCTCATTATAACCACTATTGTCAGTTATATACCCACACGGAAAATTTCTAATCTTAAACCAACTGATGCTTTAAGAGGAAGTCTATCATGATAAGATTCTTATTAAAAGGATTGATTAGAGATCGGACCAGAAGTCTCTTCCCCACTCTTGTGGTTCTGGTTGGGGTAGCACTCACTGTCTTTCTTTTCAACTGGATCAACGGAGTCAAGAATAATTTTATCCAGGTTAATGCAAAATTCAACACAGGACACATGAAAATCATGTCGCGCGCCTATGCCGCAGAAGCTGATCAGATTCCCAACGACCTCGCATTAGAAGGAATTGAAGGTCTTCTATTAAATCTGAAAGAAGATTTTCCAGATGTAATCTGGACACCCAGGATTCGATTCGGCGGCTTGCTTGACATCCCGGACGAGCAAGGCGAGACTCGAACCCAGGGACCGGTGGTAGGCCTGGCTGTGGACCTTTTTTCGGCATCAAGTCCGGAGCGGAACTTACTCAATCTGGAAAATGCTGTTGTCAGAGGACGCCTGCCGGAAGAGCCGGGCGAGATTCTCATCAGCGATGAATTTGCTCATCAGCTAAATATTCAGCCCGGCGAAATCGCAACCCTGATTAGCTCCACCATGTACGGGAGCATGGCTACGGCGAATTTTACCGTAGTGGGGACCATCCGCTTCGGGGTTGCCGCCATGGATCGCGGTGCCATGCTGGCAGAAGTCTCGGACATACAGTTTGCACTGGATATGCCGGACACCGCCGGCGAGATAGTGGGTTTATTCAGTGATTTTCTCTATAGCAATGAAAAGTCTGAAGAGATTACCTCCACTTTCAATACCCGCTATATGAAAACGGATGATGAATTTTCACCCGTAATGACTACCCTTCGAAACCAGGGTGGTTTAGCGGAATACTTCGACATGGTCTCATCCGTTTCTAACGCAGCAATTATTATTTTTATTATGGCAATGTCCATTGTTCTATGGAATGCTGGTCTGATGGGCAATCTCAGACGATATGGTGAAATTGGGGCACGATTGGCTCTCGGTGAGGATAAAGGGCACATCTACCGCTCAATGATTGCCGAATCCCTGATGATTGGATGTATCGGTTCCGTATTGGGTACCGCTCTCGGGCTGGCAATATCTTACTATCTTCAGGTTAGAGGAATTAACATTTCATTCCTGGCGAGAGATGCCTCGATGATGGTATCTAATGTATGGCGCGCACAAGTAACGCCCGCCAGTTATATCATTGGTTTTATCCCCGGTCTCTTAGCCACATTTCTCGGCACCTCCATTTCCGGAATCGGGATTTACCGGCGGCAGACTTCGACATTAATGAAGGAGTTAGAAACATGAGAAAATTATTTTCTCTCATACTGCTCGTTTTCATCACCGCAGCCGCCGCAGCCACGGCGCAGACCCCGTCGGGAGATTGGATTCTCCAAAAGGTGGATGAGAATATGGGCTCCGATAATAAGATAATTGTGGCAGAGATGGTCATTCGCGGGCGACGGGGCAGCCGCACCATCCAATCAAAGTCGTGGATTCAGGGCACCGAGCAGTCTTTCACCGAGTTTCTGGCTCCTGCCCGGGAAAAAGGAACCAAGATGCTGAAGCTGGGCGACCAACTGTGGACCTACACCCCCTCCACCGACCGGACGATTCTCATCTCAGGACATATGCTGCGGCAATCGATAATGGGGTCGGACCTCTCCTACGAGGACAAGATGGAAGACCCCGTATTAGGCAATCTTTATTCGGCAATAGTCGTCGGGGAGGAGACGTTTCTTGACCGCCCGTGCTGGGTGCTGGAGCTCACAGCTAAAAAGACCGATGTTGCCTATTACTCCCGTAAAATCTGGGTGGATAAGGAACGATATGTTCCCCTCAAGGAAAATCGCTACGCCAAGGGAGGGAAGCTGCTCAAGACTTTCGAGGTGAAGACAGTTACCAGGATTCAGAACCGGTGGGTAGCTGACAGGGCGGTTTTCAAGGATGTGCTTAAAAAGGGAGATGGCACGGAATTCATCCTCAATTCCATTGAATTTAATGCCGACATTCCAGCCTATATCTTCTCCAAGGCGGCACTGCGGAAATAGTTAGTATTCAGATTATTGATGGCGATCCTTCATTAGAAGCTCCACATCAATCCGGTGGAGAGCCTCATCAACCAGCCCTCATCGAAAAGATAAAGGCGGAGGTCAAGTCTTATCTTGAAACTCCTGGTTAAAGGCATTTTAAGCCCTCCGCCAAACATCAGAGCATTGGTTATATCTCCTAAACTTATAAATTGACAGAAACCTCCTAAAACATAGTGGATTGCATTCTTAGTTCCGTTATCGAAATTGTAAAGCACTCCTTCGCTCACAAAATAAACTCCACCTACACCGGGGAGAGTACCAATCTCCCCCTCTAATTCTAGCCGGGGGGTGAGGCTATAACCCACTGCCCCGCCGATTCCGAAAGCGTCCCCTTGAGATAAAACATAAGACCCAATCGCTGTGGTATTCCATTTAGGCTGGTCATTTTCTTCCGCATAAAGTCCCATTGCCAGCATGAGCAGGAATAATGATGTAGTTAGAATCCTATATTTACGAATACTTATCAACCTCTTCTGTTATTTAAATAGTTCCGTGAATTTTTGAGTCTTCTACTTTATCGAAGACATATTATACATCATTTTGCTTGGAGAAAGGCAGGCATCACTTTTTCACCAGGGTAATCTCCATATTTTTGAGCTTTTGTCCCGGATTAAGAGCCAAAACTGCCAGAGAGCAGGGCTGGTAGTCAGGATGGTGGACTTCTATGAGGAGCTTTTTGTCCGGGTTTATGTTTCTGATGAAGAATACCCCATCATTCACTGTGGTCTTCCTCCCGCTGTGCCAGTCTATCCCCAGAGCAGATTTTATCTCAGCTATGTATTTTACCCTTATCTCCGCACCGGCTATCGGTATATTGGATTCGTCCTTTACTATTCCCTCTATCTCCGCCCCCTGGGGAAGCGATATAAAGAGATTGCCCACCAGCTCTCCCAGCTTCATATCAAGCTGCTGCACCTGGTACCCATATCCACTGGCCCTGATGATGACCTCTTTGGGTCCCTCATTCAGTCCCCGGGCTTCAAATGTCCCATCCTCACCGCTCACCACGGTCTTAATCTCTACGCCGGAGTCAGTCCGCTCGGTAATGGTGATGTTGGCCTCCTGGATGGGGATACCGGTCTGCTCGTCGGTCACCATTCCACTGATGATAGCCTCTGGCTGGAGATGGAAATCCTTGATAATCCTGTCTGATTTGGTGAACTTTACCACACACCTTTGAACGGCATACCCTTCGGCTTTGATGGTGAGGATGACCACATCGTAGAGGGAGTTTATCTCAAAGGAGCCCGAGGAATCGGTAGAGACGGGAAGGGTGATAAGCTCATCATCCTCCGCCGCACTGCCGGGCTCTATCTCTATCACCGCCCCCTCTATGAGAGCACCCCTGCGGGCATCATATACCTTGCCTGATATGGTCCCCCTGCTTTGCCCGGAGGATGCCGATTCACCACCCCACAATGTTAGGGGAATTAAAATCACCAGACTCCCCAGCATTATATAAAATAACCTTTTCCTGAATATAGATTTTATCCCTTGCAATTC
>CABWKN010000153.1 GCA_902505605.1 Candidatus Guanabacterium sedimentis | reverse complement strand
TCATTAGTTTCAACACCCCGTCATGGGTGAGCATCCCCTCTCGTCCGGCTTTTCGTGCCTCAATGCGAGAGGAGAGGACAAAGCTCTGATAATCGACCAATGAGGGGCAGCGATAGCTGCAAGTGCCGCAGGTCAGACACGACCACAGCTCTCGGTCCTCCACTATCTCACCCTCTAACTGCAGCAGGGACTTCTCCACATTTAGCCGCGGCGAAAATCGAGGGTTCACCCGAGCCACCGGGCAGCTTCCGGTGCAGATGCCGCAATCGATGCAATAGTAAGCCTTGGTCTGTTGAACTATCTGTTCAAAAACCTTCATATCTCCTTCAACTTTAGCTTCCCCAGCTTTTTTATCTGCTCCACAAATGATGTCATCACCTCGGCAAACCTTCCTCCTTCGCCAGCCGAGACCCACTCCAGCCGGAGCCTCTCTTTGCCAATGCCGAGCAGGTCCAACAGTTCGGCGGTGCGCTTTATATTCTCCTCCGCCCTCTCGTTTCCCGAGATGTAATGGCAATCTCCAATATGACACCCGGTCACCAGCACGCCATCAGCCCCCTGCTGAAAAGCCCGCAGCACAAAAACCGGAGAGACACGGGCGGAGCACATGGTTCTTATTATGCGGGCGTTGGGGGGGTATTGAATCCTGCTGACCCCCGCCAGGTCTGCCCCCGGGTAGGAGCACCAGTTGCAGGCAAAGCAAATTATTCGAGGCTCAAATTCGGGCATCACTCTCACCTAAGCCTTAAGTAGCCACCTTCAAGGCAGCATCTATCATGGAGATAATCTGCCCGCTGGTGAAATGCCTCAGAGTGATAGCGCTGCTGGGGCAGAGCACCGGGCAGGCGCCGCACCCCTTGCAGAGAAGGGGGTTAATCCGGGCAGCCTTTCTCCCCTCCCCTACATCGACCAGTTCCGGGGCGCTGTATTCGCAGACTTCTACACACTTACCGCATGCGCGGCATCGCTCCTCGTCCACCTCGGCGATCACCGCGGGAGCTTCTATGGTGGTCTGGCTGAGCAGGGACACTGCTCTGGAAGCGGCGGCATGTGCCTGGGTGATGGACTCCTCCGCTGACTTGGGAGAATGAGCCAGCCCGCAGAGGAAGACTCCATCGGTGGCAAATTCTACTGGGCGGAGTTTCATATGGGCTTCGAGAAAGAAGCCGTCCCCGGTCAAAGGGACTTTGAGCATCTTAGCCAGCGATGAGTTATCTCTTGGTATAATTGCAGCATTTAAAATAATCATATCGGGATAGAGGACAATCTCCTCGCCCCCCAGAGCTTGAACCCGATGGGTCAGCTTTAGCCTGTCCCCCTCTTTGAGAAGGGAGGGCTTATGGTCATCGTCATATCTCAGGAAGATCACTCCTTCCTCTCGTGCCCTGCGGTAGTATTCCTCTTTAAAACCGTAGGTTATAATATCTTTGTATATTATAAAGACCTGCAGATCGGGGTAGCCTCGCCTCAGTTTAAGGGCAGTCTTGAGAGCATGAAGACAGCAGATCCGGCTGCAATAGGGTCGCTCCTTCTCCCGGGAGCCGACACAGAGGATAATGGCGATAGCCCTGCTCTCCCCTATCCTGCCATCATCCCTGGCTAAAAGCTCTTCAAACTCCTGACCGGTGACCACCCGCTCATCTTTCCCATAGAGATACTCCGGAGGCTTCAGCTCCACTCCTCCTGTGGCTACGATTATCGCCCCATGGTCGAGCTTTACCTCCTTGCCTTTGTGGAGGACGGTGGTCTGGAAATTCCCAATAAAGCCAGCCACCTCTTTTATCTCCGCCTCGGTATAGACCTCGACCAGATCATTGGATTCCACTTTTTCTATGAGGGATTGGAGATACTTCTGGGGGTCATCGTCTAAGGGGAGGCTGAACTTGAGCCGACGGAAGTTCCCTCCCAGCTCGGCTTCCTTTTCAACCAGATACGCCTTATAGCCCTGCTCTGCCAGGCTGAGAGCGGCGGTGGTCCCTGCTAAGCCTCCGCCGATGACCAATCCTTTGGGGATAATCTCGGCGGGCACCTCTACCAGGGGCTGAAGAATCTGGGCACGGGCGACCGCCATCCGGGTGAGGTCTTTGGCTTTCTGGGTTGCTTCCTCGGGCTGGCTCATATGCACCCAGGAGCACTGCTCCCTGATGTTGGCCATTTCAAAGAGGTATTTGTTCAGCCCTGCCTGCCGCAGGGTCTCCTGAAAGAGGGGCTGATGAGTTCGCGGGGTGCAGGAGGCCACCACCACCCGGTTTAGCTTATTCTCCTGTATCTTATCCTTGATCCTCTCCTGGGCATCCTGGGAGCAGGAATAGAGGTTCTCCTCGGCATACACCACATAGGGGAGGCTCCTGGCGTATTCAACCACTTCGGGGACATTGACGAAATCGCCGATGTTTGTTCCGCAGCGACATACAAAGACCCCAATGCGAGGGGGCTGCTTGGTGATGTCGATTTCTGGAGGGTAGGCTCCCTCCTCTGCTGGCTTACAACGGGGTGGTCGGAGGAGGGCGGAGACCCTGGCGGCTGCGGCGGATGATTGGGTCACTGTCTCGGGTATATCCTTTGGCTCCTGGAAGGCACCGCAGACGAAAATACCGGCTTTTCCGGTCTCCACGGAGTCGAATGGTATGGTGGAGCAGAAGCCGTATCTGTTCAGCTCTATCCCCAGGAGCTCAGCTATCTCTGAAGAGCCTGTTTGCCGGTGTAATCCGCCAGCCAAGACCACCAAGTCGAACTCCTCTTCCTCAGGGGGACCCTCCTCGGTGGAATAACGAAGGGTCAGCCTGTCGGAAGTGTTCGATTGACTAACCGAGGAGACTTTTGACCTTATATAGCGGACCCCGTAATCTTTTTTGGCTCTGAGGATATACTGGTCAAACTCCTTGCCAAATGACCTCATATCCATAAAGAAGACGGTGGTATCAATTTCTTTATTGTGGGACTTGGCGATGACCGCTTCTTTGGTGGCATACATACAGCACACACTGGAGCAAAACTCCCGATTCTTGACATCCCGGGAACCGACGCAGTGGATAAAGGCTATTCTCTTCGCCTCCTCGCCATTGGAGGGTCTTACGAGATGTCCTCCGGTTGGACCGGAGGCGCTGGAAAGCCTCTCGTATTGCAAGGAGGTGACCACATCTTTATATCTGCCGAAACCGAGGTTGGTTAACGAACGAGGTAAGAAGGAATCAAATCCCACTGCCACCACAATAGCACCGACCTCCAGCTGAACCTCTTGCTCCTTCTGCTGATAGTTAATGGCCCCGGTGGGGCATATTTTCTCGCAGAGACCGCATTTGTCCTTGATGAGCTTGGGGCAGTGCTCCTTATCAATGGTATAGATATTAGGGGTGCCCTGTGAGAAGGGGATGTAGATGGCTTTGCGAATGCCCATCCCCATTTCGAACTCGCTGGGGACCTTGATGGGGCATTTGGCAGCACACAGCCCGCACCCGATGCACTTATCCTCTTCTACAAAGCGAGGTTTCCTCCTCAGGGTAATCCGAAATGCTCCCGCTTCACCATCTACTCGAATGAGCTCGCTGTAAGTGAACAGCTGAATGAGGGGATGTCGACCGACATCCAGAAGCTTGGGGCTGAGAATTCAGATAGAGCAGTCATTGGTGGGGAAGGTCTTGTCTAATTGAGCCATCCTCCCCCCGATGCTGGGTGATCTCTCCAGCAGACAGACTGGAATCCCTTTTTCAGCTAAATCCAAGGAAGCCTGAATGCCGCCTATGCCCCCTCCGATAACTAACACCCTGTTTTTCATAATCGGGTATATTTTTATATTGACTAATTGAGTTTCTCTAACAGGGCTGGGCTTCTCACCTTGTGCCTGGTGACACCCACTTCTTCTCCTTTCAGACCCTGGGCAAGCCCCAAAAGCTGGACATAATAGAGAGTAGGAATGTTGAACTTCTTCTCCAATTTCCTGTTGAGCATGACCTGCCCCAGGTCGAAGGCTTCGAAGCAAGCGGGGCATACCAAGGTCATACAATCGACTTGTGCTTCTTCTAAGGACTGCAGCTTGTTGTAGCGGAACTTAAAGATCATCTCCTCGTCCTGGCAGGCACCAGTGCAGCAGGAGAGACGCTCAGCGTAGGGTATTACCTCAGCACCAAGGGGCTTTATGATGGTCTCCAGTATCCGCGGGTCAGCAGGGTCATCCACCCGGAGGGTCTCACTGGGCTTCAGCAAATGACACCCGTAATGAACCCCTACCCTTATATTCTCCAGAGGACGCGTTACTGACTTTTTAATCTGCTCGACGCCCACATCGTCCCTGAGAACCTGGACCACATGCTTTGCCGAAATGGTGCCGTTATACTTTTTGCCTATCTTGCTCAGCCTCTTGTTTACCTCCTCCTTCAGCTCGGGTTTATCCTCAAGGATATGGTGAGCTTCCGCCAGAGTGGCGAAGCAACCCGAGCAGAGTGTGAGAATATCAAGACCAGCCTCCTCTGCTATGGCCAGGTTACGAGCGGCGATGGTAAGCCAGGCCATAATGTTATAAGACTTGAAATTCCACGGCTCCGGGCAGCAGGAGAATCCCTCTACATCTACCAGCTCAACGCCCACCTTGGGGAGGCTCTTTCTGGCAACCGCCTCAAATTGCGGATATTTGGTGGGAATAACACAACCGAGAAAAAAGGCGTATTTCATAATTCACCTCAAGGAGTTTTAGGGATGAAGCTATAAAATCTTATTCAGCTCATCCATAGGAACTGGCTTAAGCTCTGTCAGCCCTTGTTCCGTGCGCCTTTTATTTATTGCTTCGGAAACCAGAACAACCCGCCCGGTGTCCTTGATGATGCCCACCGAAGCAGAGATGCCATCGGGAAGCATACCTTGAGCAGAGATTATGTTCTTCAGCGCGGTAATCACTTCAATAGGACGAACCCCCTGAGGACACACCTCCTGGCAGGTATAGCAGGTGGTGCATTGCCAGATGATGGAGTCCTTCTTCAACAGAGGTTCAGCCAATCCGAGAAGAACTCTTAAAACAATCTCCCGGGGATTAAAGGCGGGAGAGAGCTTAGCGCTGGGACAATCCCCCACACACGCTCCGCATTGATAGCAATAGGAGAGGAAATCGGCATACTCCACCCGGGTCAGCTTTTTTTTGAAATCGAGGTCTATTTTAGGCATTAATAACCTCTCTCTGTATCTTAATGTTTGAAAGGTCCGCCCCTGGTCGCTTGATGCCCTTTATAACTCCCAGTATATCAGCATTTGATTGATAATTCATCTTCCCTATGGAAAGAAAAAAATAACCTGGGGAAAACCGACCCTTCCTCTTTTCACAGGGCACTACATAATAGTAAAGATTCTGGTCAAAGTCAAGGCAAAAATCTCCCTTTTGGAGTAAGATTTTTGCCCAATGATGGGGAATAAAAGTCCCCCGACTTCGTTTGGTGAGCTATTTCCCCCTGACCTTGAACTTCTTATCCAGCGCGGTGAGCTTCTCCACTATTCCCCCATATTCGAGCTCTGAGTAAGGGAGCATCGCCGCCCCGGAAAAACCTTGAGCGCGGATGTCCAGAGCTTTCTGCGAGGCGATGTTCCTGATGTAATCCCAGAAAGGATGGTCGAAAGCATCCACCGGTTCGGTGAGCTTTCCCTCGTGGACGCAATAGGCAGTGGCACTGACAATGGGGGGACCATCGAAGTATGATATGGGGCTGTTCCTCTTTACCGGCATCAGGGGACCGATATGGCTACCCCGCATGAAGCCAGCCACATAGGGAGCCACACTATAGGCTGAAAGGATCTCACCCGTTGCCGGAAAAGCACCCTGTACCCTGACCAGCATTACCGGGTCGTCCTTGCCGGTGTATTTGCCAGCGATATTATGCAACCGAGTGGTGCTGACCGATGCCGCAATCTCTCCGGTATCACGAGAGTGAATCGTTTCCACTACATACCGCTCGTTATCTCTCAGCAGAGCAGCGATATCATAAGCATTTTCGGGGGCATTGAGCTCTATAATCTTATCCCCTTCGGTATAGGCGACATCCATAATGGTGAACTTGAAGCCTTTACTCATTTTAGGACTTAACAGGAGCCCTGCGCAGTACATAGGGTCGGTAAACCCTAAATAGAGAGGGAGATTATATGCCCCTGGATCTGTTTTGTCGGCGGCAAAAAAGATAAACGGCTCATTGGGACGCTCCTCGAACTCCATCTCAGCTACCGCCGGTCCCATTCCTTTCACATTCCCTGAGAAAGAGTCCTTTAACAAATCTTGCCCAGCTCCGTAGAGTCCCTGCTCCCTGGCGAGCTTGGTCCCTGCTATAAGGGCATCCCAGGCTAACTTATGGACCTCCTCGTTCAAAACACCCAGCTTATGGGTCATCAAGATGGCGATATCATCACCGGTGAAGCTCACCCTGAAATCAAAAAGGAGCTCTTTATGGTTATCGCGCACATACTCCTCTACCCGGTTCACTAACGCCTGGCTTGGTCTTATATGCCCTCCTACACTTCCGATATCGGCTTTTATAACCGATAAGGTGACTTTCATTTTGTCCTCCTTAAAAATCACTTAACCTATGTAAAGAGATAAAAAAATTACCCTTCTCTCAAATCTGACCTGTCTACCACCATTTAGGTGAGATTCAATAACATCCAAAATATCTTACAACAATAGCACAAAAAAATGCATTAGTCAAACATTAGAAAAACCTATCAAAAGCCCTTGGCATCGTCCCCAAGCAGCAGAAGAACGGAAGGGAATTGATTTTCTCCCTCATTTATGATAGTTTAAAAGGGATTTTACAGGGGAAAAGTTTCCGATATTCTGCCTTTAATTTAAGGTTTTAAATGAGAATCGCCATTGACCTGCGTCCTGCCCTGAAAAAGGGAACCGGGGTGGGAACTTATGTTCAAAATCTGGTAGAAAACTTCGCTCAAATCGACCACGAGAACCGCTATTATCTCTTCTCCAGCTCCCTTAGGGACCGCGTGCCCCTTAAGAGGCTGTCGTTACCGGATAACTTTTCTATCAAGGATTATAGGATTCCCGTTCGGGTGCTCAACTTTTTGTGGCATAAATATCGGTTTCCTCCGGTGGACTACCTCGTAGGGTCGGTGAATATCTCGCACTCTCCCCATCCTCTGCTCATGCCCGCTAAAAAGGGGAAGAGAATTGTCACCATCCACGACCTATTCTTCTGGACGCACCCGGAGATGACAAAGGGGGAAATAAAGAGGGACTACTTAACTTTAGCCGAACTTCACGCTCATCAGGCAGATGTAATAATATCTGTATCCGAGAACACTAAAAAAGATATAATACGATTTCTTAAAGTACCCGAGGAAAAGGTGCGAGTTATCTATGAGGGAGTGGCAGAGAGCTTCAGGCATCGGTTGTCATCCCAGAGCCTGGCTCTTCTTCGGAAGGAGTTCTCTCTGGATGGAGACTACCTTTTGTTTGTGGGAACCATAGAGCCCAGGAAAAACCTGGTTAATCTGCTGCGAGCTTTCCAGGGTGTGATCAAGAAGGGCTTCCAGGAACTGAAGCTGGTCATCGCTGGTGAACGAGGTTGGCACCCCGAGGAATTTGATAGGGAGCTACAATCCCCGGCATTGAAGGGAAAGGTGGTGCTTACTGGCTATCTAAGCCCTGAGAAGCTGATAGGGCTATATCAGGCAGCCCGCATGCTCACCTACCCCTCTCTCGCCGAGGGCTTTGGACTCCCTCTGGTGGAGGCTATGGCATCGGGCATACCTGTTGTATCTTCCAATACCTCCAGCATACCAGAGATCGCCGGTGATGCCGCCATTCTGGTAGACCCCCACCATCCTGAGGAGATTGAGCAGGCTATCTGTTCCCTCCTGACCGACTCCGAGCTAACGGGGAAACTGACCCGCCGGGGACTGGAGAGGAGCTACCGCTTCTCGTGGAAGGAAACCGCTGAGCAGACCCTCTGGCTCTACCGGCAGCTCGCAGCAGGAGAGTAAGGAGAAAAAGCTCTTCAAGAGTGGAAAGCAATGAGCAGAATCGGCATCGACGCCAGAGAATTAGAGGGAAGACCGACCGGGGTGGGTCGCTATCTTAAAAATCTTCTCACCTGCTGGTCGAAGGAAAATTCAGGAGATAGCTTTCATCTCTACTCCCGCTCCGCTCTTGAAGGTTACCCCTCTTTATCCTCTTCGTGGTTCCATCTCCACCACCTCTCCTCCCGCGTGCTGCAATCGGGATTCTACTGGGAGCAGTTCGTCCTCCCCCCTCGCTTGAAGAGGGACAAAATAGAGCTCTTCTTCGGTCCGGGCTACTCCCTCCCTTTAAGGTTAAAATGCAAGGGGACGGTCACCGTGCACGATGTATCCTTTGAGGCTCACCCGGAATGGTTCTCTCCCAGGGAGAGACTCCGACGCAGGTTACTCTGTCGCCGAGCAGTCCGCCGGGCGGATGTGGTGTTTGCGGTCTCCAACTTCACTAAGGAGGAGATAATCCGTTACTACCGTGTCCCGGATGATAAGATCAAGGTAACCTATAACTGCCTGGACTCTCGCTTCAAACCGATTGTTGACGCTGAACAACTGGAGAGCTTCCGCCGGAGACTCAACTTAACCGGAAGAATCCTCCTCTATACGGGGGCGATATTGAATCGGAGGAGTGTTCCGGAGGTCATAAAAGCTTTTGGTGAGTTGGTAAAAAAGTTTCCTGAAGCGACCCTGGTGCTGGTGGGGGAGAACCGAACCTACCCCTGGATTGACCTCCCCGCTCTGGTAGCCAGCTCAGGACTGGATAATAAGGTGAAGCTATTAGGTTATGTAAACGATGAAGACCTGGTGATGTTTTACAATATCGCCGAAATCTTCATCTATCTCTCCTCCTACGAGGGCTTCGGGCTGCCCCCGCTGGAGGCTCTGGCATGCGGTACCCCTGTGATTGTACAGGATACCCCCGCTGTGCGGGAGGTTTTTGACGATACCGTTGCCATGCTGCCCCAGGCGGAGGTATCCTTGATAGCCGAAGCGATGATGGAACTTCTTGACAATGAGAGAAAAAGAGAGGAAATGATAAGAAGGGCGGCTCAATTAATCAGGAAATTCTCCTGCACATCCACCGCCCGTCTCACCTTAGAGCATCTTCATAAGGTATTGGCGTGAAAGCTGTGATTAAGCTCTCTATAATAATAGTTAACTACAACAGCAGTGATTTTTTAAAAAAATGCCTCGCTTCCCTCTACCAGAGCAAGCCGACCACCCCTTTTGGGGTATTGGTGGTGGACAATAACTCCTCAGATAACAGTGTGGGCATGTTAAAGAGGGATTTTCCTCAGGTTACCCTGATTGAGAATAAAGAGAATATTGGATTTGCCCGGGCTAACAACCAGGCTCTGCAGAAGTGCCAGGGGGAGTTTGTTCTCTTTCTCAATCCAGACACCTTGCTTCTGCACGGCTCTATTGATGCGCTGGTGGAAACAATGCAGAAGGAGAATAAAGTAGGGGTTCTGGGGTGCCGGCTGATCAACGAGGATGGAACGCTCCAGCTCTCCTGGGGGAGAATGGTTAATCTGAGCAATGAGTTCTGGCAAAGGTTCATCAGTCGGAGATATGAGAAAGGGAACCGGCTTATAGCGCGGTATCTGCAAAGAAAAAGCCGACAACCCCACCACCCTCACTGGGTCACCGGAGCCTGCATGATTGCCCGGCAGCAAGCTCTGAAAGAGGTAGGAGATTTCGACCAGAATTTTTTTATGTTCCTGGAGGATGTGGACCTCTGCCATCGGATGAGAAAAAGAGGGTGGGAAATACTATACACCCCGTCAACGGAGGTCATCCACCTGCGCGGCAAAAGTATGGAGACCAACAGAGCAAGAGCTTTGAAAGCGTATCGGAAGAGTCAGCTCCATTTCTACCGCAAACACTATGGGCGGGTTCGGTGGACGACGCTGAGGATTTATCTGCTCGGCAAATTTATCCTCTCCAGGCTCACCAGCCGACTGGCATACCTGATAACCAGAAAGAGCCAGGCGCAGAACAGCTATAATCTCAGCAAGGAGTTGCTCAGCTTAGTTGCCAGAGCTAAATACCGCGCTAATGATGCAGCGGTTTAAAGAGACAGTGGGAAATGGGAAAAATAGGGATAGACATCCGTAAGATAAAGGATTATGGAATAGGGACTTATATCGAAAACCTCATCGGCCAGTTTTCCCGGCTCGATTCCGACAACCAGTATATCCTCTTCTGCCGACCTCAGGATATGGAGGCTCTCCCTCAGCTGGGCGAGAATTTTCAACTTGTGGTTGATAATTCAGCTCCCTACTCACTCGCGGAACATTTCTCCCTTCCGCGGAAGGCAAAGAGGCTCAACCTCGACCTCTATTTTGCCCCCCATTATGTTCTACCTCTGCTCACTCCTTGTCGTGCCATAGTGACCATCCACGATGTCATCCATCTCCTCTTTCCTGAAAACCTCCCCCATAAGGGGGCGTATTACTATGCCAGGTTCATGATAGGTCGTGCTCTGGCTAAGGCGGAAAGAGTAGTCGCCGTATCTCACCACTCCAGTGCGGATATAAGGAAGCTTTTCCCCAATCATGCCGGCCGGATAGAGGTCATCCATAACGGCATTGACCCCCACTTCTTTCGCCATCCCGGTGAAGATGAGCTTTTGAGGGCGAAAGGGAGATTTCATATAGACTACCCCTTCATCCTCTTTGTGGGGAACCTTAAGCCCCATAAAAACCTCACTAATCTGTTAAAGGCTTTCGCCCTTCTGCGAGGGAGGCGCGAGAGAGGTTTGAAGCTGGTCATAGCGGGGGGAGAGAGGGATAAATCAGCACAAATAAGTGAGGCTATTGACCGATTGAGCCTCGGTGCGGAGATAAGATTCCTGGGCTATGTCAATAAGGAGGAACTTTGCTGTCTCTACCATCTGGCTGAGCTTTTCGCCTTCCCTTCTTTGTACGAGGGCTTCGGACTGCCCCCCTTGGAGGCTATGGCCTGCGGCACTCCGGTGCTCGCCTCCAACCTGTCCTCTTTGCCAGAGGTTCTGGGGGATGCCGCTCTTATGGTTAACCCTCACCAAGTAGAGAAGATTGCCGAAGCAATGCAACAGTTGATGGAGAATAAACCCTTAAGGGAGGAGCTAATCCGACGGGGAGCCCAGCAGGCAAAAAGATATTCATGGGAGGAAGCCGCCCGAAAATATCTGGTGCTTTTTGCTCAAGTTTTGGCCAGGTAGAGCTTAGAGCTTTAAAAAAGAACCCTGATATGATATTATCCGTTCTAATAATAAATGCTGCGGAGACACTTTTACGGAAAGGAAGAAGCGATAACAGATGAAGGTTGCTTTTGTCCATGACTGGCTCACCGGAATGCGCGGCGGGGAGAAGATACTGGAAGTTTTCTGTGAAATCTACCCCGAGGCTACCATCTTTACCCTCCTTCATATTCCAGGAGCGACCTCTTCCATCATAGAGAGGATGGCTATTAAGACCTCCTTTATCCAGCGGCTCCCCTTTGCCTCTGCCAGATACCGCCACTATCTTCCTCTGTTCCCCACCGCTATTGAGCAATTCGATCTCCGAGGATACGACCTGATTATCAGCATTAGCCACTGCGCGGCCAAGGGGGTGATTGTCCCTTCCGACGCCATCCACATCTGCTATTGCAATACCCCTATGAGATATGCATGGGACCTGTATCACGATTATTTCCCGCCTCAGCGGCTTGGTTTCTTTAGCCGCAAACTGATCCCATTCTTTATCAACTACTTGAGGATGTGGGATGTGACCTCAAGCGCTCGGGTTGACTGCTTCATTGCCAACTCTGAAAATGTTGCCTCCCGCATAAGGCGCCATTATAACCGGGAGGCGGTGGTAATCTATCCTCCGGTGGACACCGAATTCTTCGTCCCCGGGGGTGAGCCCAAGGATTTCTTCCTCATTGTATCTGCGCTGGTGCCTTATAAAAGGATAGATTTAGCTATCGAAACCCTGAGCCATCTTAAGCTGCCGCTCAGGATTGTGGGAAAGGGACCGGAGATATCTCGCCTGAAGAAGATGGCTAACAGGAATATTACCTTTCTGGGTGAACTCTCGAATGAAGAAATCAGGGGACTCTACCAGACCTGCCAGGCCCTTATATTTCCGGGAGTAGAGGATTTCGGCCTCACATCGCTGGAGGCTCAGGCTTGTGGACGGCCGGTAATCGCATTTAGAAAAGGAGGGGCTTTGGAATCGGTTATTGAAGAGGAGACCGGCGTGTTCTTCGACCAACAGGTTCCTGCTTCTCTGAAAAACGCTATTGACAAATTCTACAAAATGAGTTTTAATAGAAAGAAAATACGAGCTAACGCACTGAGATTTTCTCGTGAAAAATTCAAACAAAGTATAACAGATTTTATCTCCCATACCCTTGATAACTTGAGGAGGGATTCCAGCACAGATGCTTAGACACCAGCGCCGGATGTGGATCACTATCCTTCTGATAGGTGATTTGATAGTTACCAATTTGGCCTTCCTCCTTGCTTATTACATCCGTTTCAGCCTCAAGATTATTCCGGTTACCAAAGGAATACCAGATATCTTCCAATATTTCAAGCTCCTCCCCTTTATCTCGATAATCTGGCCCATCACCTTTTACTTCCGTAAACTCTATCAACCCCCCCGGGAAAAATCGCGCATCGACGACCTCTTCTCTATCTTCGTCGCCGCTACTCTGGCTACCGTTATCACCTGGGGTCTCACCCTTTATTATCGAACCTATTATCAGTTTCAACCGGGAGTTACCCCTCTGGAATACTCTCGATTAGTAATCGCTATCTTTCTCGCCCTTGATATAATCATGGTGTATGGCTTCCGCATGTTAATGCGACTTCTTCTGGAACAAGCCCATCGCCGGGGTCTGTACATTAAAAAGGTCTTAATCACCGGGGCGGGAGATTTGGGAAGGCTCATTGCGGACAGGATTATCTACCACAGTGAGTTGGGGTTTAAGGTGATTGGGTTTTTAGACGATGACCCCGCCAGGCTCCACAGCGATTATAAAGGCATTAGAGTTATAGGGAAACTCTCTGATTTCCCCCGACTGATTAAGCACCAAAGGGTCGACCAACTCTTCATAGCCCTCCCCCTGCGAGCCCACAAGAAGATGTTGGAGATGATAAAGGTAGCTCACCGAGAGGGGATTGATGTGAGGCTTATTCCCGATTTGCTGGAATATATAGCCATAAAAGCTGGCGTAGAAGAGCTGGACGGCATACCCATAATAAACCTAACCGCTATTCCGCTGGAAGGCTGGAAAGTATTAGCAAAAAGGGTTCTCGATGTAATGGTCGCTACCATAGGGCTTATCCTCTCTCTTCCTTTTTTCCCCTTTATAGCCCTGGCAGTTAAGCTATCTTCTCCGGGACCTGTTTTTTACAAACAGGAAAGGATGGGACTTGACGGTAATCCTTTTATGATTTATAAATTTCGCTCTATGATTGTGGATGCCGAACAACAAACCGGACCAGTATGGGCTAAACAGGACGACCCCCGGAGAACCAGGGTAGGCAAATTCTTAAGACGCCTTAGCCTTGATGAGTTGCCTCAATTATTCAATATTCTGAAAGGTGAGATGAGCCTGGTAGGACCTCGTCCGGAAAGACCACAATTTGTGGGAGATTTTAAAGAGAAGATCCCTCAGTATATGCTCCGCCATAAAGTCAAGTCCGGGATTACCGGTTGGGCGCAGGTCAACGGCTGGCGTGGGGACACTTCACTCAAAAAGAGAATCGAATATGACCTTTACTATATAGAAAACTGGTCCCTGGCCTTTGACCTGAAAATTATATGGTTAACCCTCTGGAATAGCTTGACTCAGAAGAACGCCTATTAGCCCAGAGGGTGAATTGTTATCAAACTTCTATTCATACCGATGAGCCCTCAATTATGAAAAAAAGAGTTCTCATTACCGGAGGCTCGGGATTTATCGGTTCTCACCTGGCAGAGTATTTGCTGCAGCAAGGCTTCTCGGTCATCTGCATGGATAATCTGATCACCGGCTCCATTGAGAACATTAGCCATCTGTACGATAAAGATTTTCTCTTCATCAATCACAATGTCACTAATTACATCTCCATAGATAAGAAGCTTGACTGCATTCTCCACTTTGCCAGCCCTGCCAGCCCCCGCGATTATATGGAACTCCCCATTCAGACTCTTAAGGTTGGCTCCCTGGGGACTCACAAAGCCCTGGGGTTGGCAAAAAACAAGTCGGCCACCTTTCTTCTGGCTTCCACCTCAGAGGTCTACGGCGACCCCCTGGTCAGTCCTCAAAACGAGGACTATTGGGGCAATGTGAATCCCATAGGTCCTCGTGGAGTCTATGACGAAGCCAAGCGCTTTGCCGAGGCGATGACTATCGCATATCACCGCATCCATCAAGTGGACATAAAAATAGCTCGCATATTCAATACCTTTGGTCCCCGAATGCGGATTGACGATGGTCGTGCCATCCCCACCTTCATCTGCCAGGCTCTTAGAGGTGAGGAGCTGACCATCTTCGGTGATGGTTCTCAAACCCGCAGCTTCTGTTACATCTCGGATATGGTTGAGGGTCTCTATCGCCTGATGCTATCTGATTACAATATGCCCGTAAACCTCGGCAACCCTGAGGAGATGACCATCATCGACCTTGCCAGGCTGATCATCAAATTAACCAATAGCAAAAGTAAGATGGTTCACTGCCCTCTGCCGGAAAATGATCCCAAAATCCGTCAGCCCGATATCGCCAAAGCCAAGAAGTTTCTCCATTGGTCACCTAAGGTGAGTATCGAGGAGGGATTGCTTAAGACCATAGAATACTTTAAAAAGAAAATAGCATCCTGAAAGCCGCCGCCCCTTAATTTCCCTTTCTTCTCAACTGGATTATAACCTCCTTTTTCTGATACCTCCCCTCCCCTTCAGCGGCAAAAACCAGTTCCACAGCTTTCACATTCCCCTCATCTTTGACCATCTTTCCCCCAGCAACCGACTCCACCTCAAAGGGGGTTTTTAGCTCTAGCAGATAGGATTTCCCTCTCACCCCTTCCAACACAACCTTAAATCTATCTCCATTGCAGAATA
>CABWKN010000152.1 GCA_902505605.1 Candidatus Guanabacterium sedimentis | reverse complement strand
TATCAAATTAGGGGAGGCGGACGATGGCAGACGACCTTACCTTGGAAAGGTTGCTTCCCCATAGTCTCGAAGCGGAGCGCTCTGTGCTGGGCGCTATTTTGCTGGACAACAGAACCCTTAACGACGCGATAGAGCTGTTAAACGGGGACGACTTCTACCGGGAGAGCCACCGAAGGGTTTTCCTCAAGATGGTTGACCTGTGGGAGAAATCCAGGGCCATAGACCTGGTGACTCTCAAGGAGTCTCTTGCTGACAGCGGCGAACTGGAAAGGGTGGGAGGACCAGCCTACTTAGCCTCCCTCGTCGATGGTGTTCCACGCTCCACTAATATAGAGCATTATGCCCGCATTGTGAAAGAAAAGTCGGTCCTCCGCAGCTTAATTTCCGCTTCTAATCAGGTGATTAGCAAATGTTATGCTCAGGATGAAGAACTCGATTCTGTTATCGACCTTGCTGAGCGCTCAATCTTTGAGATTGCTGAAGAAAGGATAACCTCTGGCTTTGTTCCCATAAAAGACATAGCCAAGGCGAGCTTCATAACCCTCGACCAAATTTCAGAGAGGAGGGGGGTGATCACCGGCGTAGCCACACCCTTCATACGGTTTAACGAGCTCACCTCGGGTCTTCAGCCCTCAGACCTGGTGGTTATAGCCTCTCGTCCGGCTATGGGAAAGACCAGCCTGAGCCTCAATATAGCCCAATTTGTGGGTAAGAAAGAAGGAAATACGGTGGGGATTTTCAGCATGGAGATGTCCAGGGAGCAGCTCCTCACCAGAATGCTCTGCTCCGAGGCCCGGGTCGACGCCCATAAGCTGAAAACTGGTTACCTTGGGGAAAAGGAATGGAGGAGGCTGGGTCAGGCTCTGGAGGTTCTTTCCCGGGCGAACATATTTATTGATGATAGCCCATCCATATCAGTGGTTGAGATTCGAGCCAAGGCTCGTAAACTTAGGCTGGAACATGGTTTGACCCTTCTGATCGTCGACTACCTCCAGCTCATGCAGCCCACGGGACAGTATCAAAACCGCGTGCAGGAAATATCGAGTATCTCCCGAGCACTGAAAGGGCTGGCCAAGGAGTTGCGAGTGCCATTAGTTGCCCTATCTCAGCTCAGCCGAGCACCCGACATAAGAAAAAACCATCGCCCTCAGCTCTCCGACCTGAGGGAGTCGGGCTCTATCGAGCAGGATGCCGACCTGGTCTGCTTTATCTACCGCGAGGAGGAATACGAACCTCTCAAGGAGAATGAAGGGCTGGCCGAACTGATAATCGGCAAGCAGAGGAATGGACCCACCGGCATGCTGAAGCTCGTCTTCAGGAAGGAGTTTACCACCTTCTTCGACCTGTCCTCCCGGGAGGAGGAAATGTAGGTGGCTTCTTTTTATTGAATTTATAGTTGAAGGATTATGTTTAAATTAATTGAACAAGGATTGGTAAGATTTTGCGCCGAGGCAGGGAGTATGTTTCTCCTTTTTCTGAAGAGCTTAGTGTGGATATTTCGTCCACCTTTTCAGTTCAGGCTAATTGCCAATCAGATGGAAGAGTTCGGCATTCGCTCTTTGCCAGTTGTGCTGTTGACGGGAGCGTTCACCGGAATGGTCTTTGCCCTGCAGAGCTATCATGGATTCCATCGTTTTGGAGCTGAGACCCTCATCGGACCAGCGGTCTCACTCTCTCTCACCCGAGAGCTGGGTCCGGTGCTTACCGGCCTGATGGTAGCAGGCAGAACTGGCTCTGCTATAGCAGCTGAGATAGGCACCATGAAGGTTACCGAGCAGATCGATGCTCTGGAAACCCTGGCCACCAACCCGATAAAATACTTGGTCGTTCCTCGCATCCTTTCGGGCATCATCATGCTCCCTATTTTGACCGTCTTTGCTGTGGGCATTGGCATGTTAGGTGGGTATGTGGTAAGTGTTTATATGATGGGAGCTAACCCCACTATATATGTCAAGAGCAGCTTTGATATATTATACTTAGAGGATATAACTAATGGTCTGATTAAGGCCGCCTTCTTTGGCTTAGTAATTGCCCTGGTAGGGTGTTACTACGGTTTTTATGCCAAAGGAGGGGCTAAGGGAGTAGGACAAGGCACCACCAAAGCGGTAGTGGTTGCCTGCATGAGCATTCTGATTCTCGATTTCTTCCTGTCCAAGATCCTTTGGGGTATAATCATTTAAATGGGGGAGGAGTAGGGATGATTGAGCTGAAAGACATCCACATATCCTTTGGAAACCACAAAGTGCTCGATGGAGTTAACTTAGAAGTGAAGAAGGGGGAATCAGTGGTGGTCATAGGTCGCAGCGGCTCCGGCAAGACCGTGCTCATCAAGCATATTATCGGACTGCTGAAGCCCGATTACGGCGAGGTATGGGTTGACGGGATCAAAGTAAATGAACTGAAGGAAAAGGAACTTAATCAGCTTCGAAAAAAATTTGGCATGCTATTTCAGTATGCCGCTCTATTTGATTCGATGACTGTGGGGGAGAATGTAGCTTTTGCCCTTATGCAGAACACCAGAATGAAGCGAGAAGCAATAGAAAAGAGGGTGAAGGAGTGTTTAAGAATGGTGGGACTGGAGGATGTTGGGCATATGAATCCAGCGGAGCTGAGCGGGGGGATGAAAAAACGGGTAGGGTTAGCAAGGGCTATCGCTTTACAGCCGGAAATCATCCTTTATGATGAGCCATCCACTGGACTTGACCCTATAATGGCTGATGCTATCAATAACCTTATTATTGAACTGAGAGAAAAGCTCAATGTAACTTCGGTTTCCATCACTCACGATATGGTGAGTGCCTTCAAGATTGCTGACCGCGTTGCCATGCTCTATGAGGGGAAGATTATCGAGACCGGTTCACCTGAGGAGATAAAAAGCTCCCCCAACCCCGTGGTGCAACAATTTATCCATGGCGAAGCCAAGGGACCAATACCATCCCTTGAATAGAAGTGAAAGGAAGGTCTATGAGAACCGAAATAAAGGTTGGCATCTTTGTTATCATCGGTCTCTCCATTCTCGGATACCTATTGCTCAAAATTGAAAGCCTCCCCTGGGTAAGAGCGAAGGGATACACGGTAAAAGTGGAGTTCTCATCAATCGCCGGGCTGGAGACCGATGCCGATGTGAGGCTGGCTGGCTATAAAGTAGGGAAAGTTGCTAATATAAAACTCACCGATAGAGGGACGGTAGAAGTAGACCTGATGATAGATCCAGCGGTCAAACTTTACTCCGACGCCAAAGCAGCGGTGGGAACCATCGGTCTTTTGGGGGAGAAGTACATAGAGGTTTCCTCCGGTACCCTTACCAACCCGCAGGTTTTAGATGGAGGATGGATTGAGGGTCTCGCCCCCACCAGCATCGACCAAATGGTGGCCGTAATGAACTCCATCGGGACAGAGATAGACAATATGGTTCACTATGTACGGGATGTTATCGGCTCCGAAGAGAGTCAGAAGGGGATTAGGCAGTTTTTTGCCACCTGGGACAAACTCTCTTCCACCCTGATGGAGTTATCTGACACTAACAAGGAGAAAATTAACGAAGCTTTCGATAAGATGGTCCTCCTTACTGATGACCTAAGAACCCAGGTGCCTCAGATAATTGAGAACATCAGGAACTTCAGCCAGAATATTGATGATGTAGTTGAGGAGAACAGGGAAGACCTGCGAGAAGGAATAACCAATATAAAAAAGGTGGGCGAGCAGCTCGACGAGAGCCTCAGGACCCTCAACGAGATTCTCTCCAAGATAAAGAAGGGAGAGGGAACCATAGGGGAGCTTATATATGATGATGAGGTCAGGGATGGAGTTAAGAACACCATCCGCAGTGTCAGTGAGACAGCAAGCAAAACGCGGAACATCGTTCGGGGGTTCGGTTCTCTGGACCTTATGTTAGGGTTTAGAACCGATTATTATCTCGATAGCTCCAACTTAAGGACCTACTTCGGATTTGGTCTTCGTACCGAAGGTAACCGGCTCTTCCTGCTGGAGTTGATTGACGACGAGGTGGGAAGAAGAGTGACCACCACCAGAGAGACGGAGACCATCGATTCTGCCGGCGCTATTCTTACTTCCCAGGTCAGTACAACAACCCGGGAAACAGGATTCCTGATGTCTGCCCAAGTCGGACAGAGGTTTAATCATGTGCTCCTGAGGGGAGGTCTCATTGAATCGGAATTTGGAGCCGGGCTTGACCTTCTCATTGCCCAGGAGCGGATGAGCTTCTCCCTTGATGCCTTCAACTTCGGTCGGGACGATAATCCCCACTGCCGCTTCAGGGTCAACTTTTTCCCTTATGGAGGATTCTTCGTTAGCGGTGGGTATGACGACTTTTTAAACAAGGTAAACCGGCAACTGTTCTTTGGCATAGGCTACAGATTCTGAAAAAAATCTATGGATAAAAAGGAACGAACCATTTTTATATGCCAGAGCTGTGGGTACCAGAGCCCCAAGTGGCTGGGTCGCTGCCCCGAATGCAGCAGCTGGAACAGTCTGGTAGAGGAGAGGGAGAAAGCGGCTCCCGTCGGAGAGCAGTGGTCACCTTTTCTGGGGGAGCAGGCAATCGCTCGCCTGTATCAGGAGGTTGAGGAAAAGGAGCTTCGGAGGCTCGGAACAGGAATGGACGAATTTGACCGCGTACTGGGTGGGGGGCTTGTTCCCGGCTCCCTGGTGCTGATAGGAGGGGAGCCCGGCATCGGAAAATCGACCCTCCTCCTTCAAACAGCCGAGAAGCTCTCCCTCCATGGTGAGGTAGTCCTCTATATTTCTGGCGAGGAATCAGAGAGCCAGATCAGGCTGCGGGGTGAAAGGCTTAAGCTCCGTCCCGCCAAGCTCTACTTCCTGGCAGAGACCTGCCTGGAGAGAATATTCGAGCAAACGGAGAAGCTCCGCCCTACAACCATAATAATAGACTCCATCCAGACGGTTTTTTCCCTCCGATTTCAGTCGGCTCCGGGGAGCATTAGCCAGGTGCGAGAGGGGGCTTTGCAGCTGCTCTTTTTTGGCAAAAGTCGAAAAATTCCTATTTTTATTATCGGTCATGTTACCAAAGAGGGTTACATCGCCGGTCCTCGCACTATGGAACACATAGTAGATACTGTTCTCTATTTTGAAGGGGAACGGCATCAAGCCCATCGTATTCTCAGGGCAGTTAAGAACCGCTTCGGACCAGCAAATGAGCTGGGTATATTTGAGATGGGTACCCGGGGGCTGCGGCCGGTACCCAATCCCTCGCAGGTGCTGTTAGCCGAGCGCTCCATAAATGTGCCCGGCTCGGTAGTGATAAGCTGTATAGAGGGCTCTCGTCCCCTGCTGGTGGAGGTGCAGGCGCTGGTCAGCTCTTCCAGTTATGGGAATCCTCGACGGGTAACCATTGGGCTCGATTACAATAAGGTCTCCCTTCTTATTGCCGTGCTGGAGAAGAGAATGGGACTTAAGCTTGTGGGAAACGACATCTACGTAAACCTGGCAGGCGGGGTGTCGGTCCTTGAGCCAGCTACCGACCTGGGAGTAGCTATTGCTATCGCCTCGAGCTTTAAGAATAAGGCAGTTGACGCCCACACAGTCATCTTCGGAGAGGTGGGTTTAACTGGCGAGGTAAGAGGGATAAGCCAGGCATCATCTCGCATTAAAGAGGCGGCAGCTATGGGCTTTAAAAGGTGTATTCTTCCCAGAAGCAATCGGGCTTCATCGGAGCTGAAGCAGAAAATCGAGCTCATAGGGGTAAGGTCGCTCAAGGAAGCCATGGGTTCATTGTTTTAAAGGAGGTAAAGTTCCTCAGGCATAGAGGTGTGACATAGATATTAATTGCGGACAGCCATAAGACCTTGTAAATGCGGCAATTGAGATGATGTGAAAATAATGCTTGCCATGGGGTGAGATTTCGGATATTATTCCACGACTGCTTAATAATTGAATTAAGATGTGAGCAAAACATCTTATTTGGCGTTATATATATTGGTATGGGAAGATAGAAGAAGCTGTAACTAGTACAATCCAATAAGAGAGGAGGCGAAAAATATGCCAAATCATCTTAAATCCTTGGGTATCTTTTCTTCTATCTTTCTTGTAGTCGTTACCTGGGGAGTAATTGGCTTTTCCGGGCAAGAAAAAGCTATAATGCACCAGAAAGAGATGACGAGGTCCATGGACCAAATGATGAGCCGATGCCACCAAATGATGAAGAGCATGGATATGATGATGGGACAAAAGATGCATCCTGAGTGTATGGGCATGATAAACACGAAGAATATGATAATGAGAATGGACAACATGTCTCAGCGCATGAAGGGCATGATGGAGAATATAGATTCGATGATGATGAATGAGGAGATGATGAAGGATGAGGTCATAAAAAAGCACATGGAGCAATTACAGCAACGCCTGGAGACGATGACCGAGCACATGGAGAGCGCCATCAACAACATACAGGAAATGACCAAAAGAATGGAAGAGATGCAGAAGCAAAAGATCAAAGAGTAAGAAAGCTTACAGAAGGCCAGTAAAAGTTGTTGTAGGAGACCTCAATTATGCTTATTAAATCAGATATCGGATGTATCATCGTAAAAGGAGAAATTATCAGTGGGCTACCATTTTTCCAAAACGCTGAATATATCTTTTGATGAAGCGATTGCCAGGGTAAAGGATGAGCTGAAAAAGGAGGGATTTGGCGTCATCACAGAGATTGATGTCAAGGATACCCTCAAGAAAAAGCTGAACGTAGATTTTCCAAAGTACAAAATCTTAGGTGCGTGCAATCCCTCTTTTGCCTATGAGGCATTACAGGTTGAGAACAAAATTGGCACCATGTTGCCTTGCAATGTGATTGTTAGAGAAGTATCTTCAACCCAAGTGGAGGTGTCTGCTGTTGACCCGGTAGCATCAATGAAAGCAACTGAGAACCTCAGGTTGCTTAAAATTGCAGAAAAAGTTCAGGGTAAATTAAAGCAAATCATCGATCGTATTTAGCAATAGATGCTATTCACAAATCTGGTTTTTAGCTGGTTAGAGAGGCGAACATACGACAGACAATTTGTAAACATTTATTTGCAAAACCAATTAAAAAGAGTGAGATGCTCAACATATACAATACTAACAAAGCAGGAATTCGTCTGAAAAAGAGTATGCGCAGTAGACTCTTATTAATCTTCGGAAAATAGGAGAAAAATGAAGATACTAAATAAGATAAATAAAAAAAGCTCTTTAATCAAAATACTAATAAATTTTAAACAGGCATCATTCTTTTGTTAGGAGGTGAATGATAGTGGGAATCTTAATTATCAGGGTGGTTTTCGTTGTGCTCTGCTCAATCATCGGCTATTTCTTTGCGCCCTTCGGGTTAGCAAATTTGGTGGGATTGGCGTTCGGTTTCATCCTCTCGCTCATCGTTATAGCTCTCGATATTAAGGTCCGAAAATTACCAGCAAAAGTCCTCACAGGCTCCCTGATTGGCTTCTTAGTGGGAATTGCTTTGGCCAGTTTGATAAACTCAATCCTCGGAGGGATGGAATTCTCCTTTGCGGAGGATTATTTCCTCAAGCTTTTGCTTCTCGGAGGATTGGGTTATTTAGGGCTGATGGTAGGAGCCAAAAAAGGTGAGTGGCTCGACCTGAAGAATATAAAAGCCGCATTCAAAGAGCGAGGAGTGATAGAGAGGTACAAGGTTCTGGATACAAGCGTAATCATAGATGGGAGGATAGCCGATGTCTGCGAGACCGGCTTTATCGATGGTAGTTTGGTTGTCCCTCAGTTTATTTTGCGCGAGCTGCAGCGGGTAGCTGACTCCTCCGATAGTCTGAAGAGGAATCGGGGGCGGCGGGGGCTGGACATCTTGCAGAAGATTAAAAAGCAGCCCAACATCAACGTTCAAATTTCAGAGCTCGATTTCCCCGATATTAAGGAAGTTGACCTGAAATTGTTAGAGGTGTGCAGATACCTGGGAGGTAAGATTATCACCAATGATTTCAACCTCAATAAAATAGCCCAGTTGAGAGGAATTGAGGTTCTGAACATAAATGAACTGGCGAATGCCTTGAAGCCGGTGGTCTTGCCCGGGGAGATGATGAGCGTGTTTATCATAAAGGAGGGGAAAGAGCCTACGCAGGGCGTGGCATACTTAGATGATGGAACGATGGTGGTGGTGGACAATGCCAGAAAGTCTATCGGCAAGACAATCAAAATGGTAGTGACCAGCGTGCTACAGACTACTGCAGGAAAGATGATTTTCGGCAAGTTTGAGCCGGAACCAGCCGAAGTGCCAAGGGAAAGTTAAGAATATCAACTGCCGTATTTCTTTAATCCTCCCACATTGGAGGCATTTTTCTTCAGCACTTTTTTTGATATAAGGTGTCGAGGAAAGAATCTGTTTTAACAAATAGCAAGCATGAAGGGACCTATCTATAAGATAAGCATACAATCGCCGTAGCTGTAAAATCGATAGTCGGCTGCTATTGCGAGGCGATAGGCTTCCATTATAAGTTCTCTTCCGGCAAAGGCGCAGACCAGCATCAGTGGCGAAGACCTCGGTAGGTGAAAGTTGGTCAACAAAGCCTTTACCAGCTTGAACTGGTATCCGGAGTAAATGAATAGGTCGGTCCATCCTTCCCCGAACGGGATCCTCTGTTTGGTAGTTGAGGAGGCGCTCTCCAACGAGCGAGTGGTGGTAGTTCCCACCGCAATTATTCTTCGCTCCTCCTCACGGGCGCGGTTTAGTATAGCGGCTGCCTGGGGGGATATCTTGTAGTACTCCTCCTCCATTTTATGCTCCTCCACTTTTTCCACCTCAATGGGCTGGAAGGTGCCCACACCTATGTGGAGAGTGATGGTCGTTTGCTCCACCCTCTGTTTCTGCAGAGAGTCAAGCATCTGGGGCGTAAAGTGGAGGCCGGCTGTTGGGGCTGCAATGGCTCCTCGTTCCTCGGCATATACAGTCTGGTACCTCAGGCGGTCTTCTGCCGTGGGTGCTCGCTTAATATAAGGGGGAAGGGGAGGGGTGCCGTGTCTTTCAAGCAATTGAAAGAAGTCTCCTTGATAATCAAACTGGAGTATCCTTTTCCCCCTTTCTCCTATCTCCACGATGGTAGCCCGGAGCTCGCCGCTTCCGAAGATGATCCGGTCCGCTGGATGTAGCTTCCTCCCAGGACGGACCAGTGCCTCCCAGCTATTCCGGGTCAGCCGTTTGGTCAACAAGACCTCAATTCTGCTGCGTTTTCCCTCTTTGTGACCGTATAACCGGGCGGGAAAGACCATGGTGTTATTGAGAACCAAAAGGTCTCCGGCCTGCAAGAATTGGGGTAAGAGGGAGAAATGGGTGTGGGTAATCTTACCCGCTTGACGGTCAACCACCATCAACCGCGAATCCCCTCTTGTCGGGGGAGGGTATTGGGCTACGAATTGTGGTGGGAGATGAAAATCGAAGTCGGAAACTTTCATCGTCAACCTCAAAGGAACGAGGTTTCATCAGATATATCTGTCCCTTTCACTGAAGATGCATCCGCAGTATTTCTGTCGATAGATGCCCAACTCCCGTGCTTTATTTTGTCCCTGGTAGTAACCACGGCGGAAATCGTCGTAATAGAAGTCAACCTTATATTTTCGGGAAGCTTTCTGGGCGATGGTTTTTATCAGTTCGTGCCTCTGGTATTTGCTAATTAGCAGAGTGGTGGTGAAAGCGTCAAATTTTCCTGCGGCTGCCTCCCGAGCGGCAGCTTCTATCCGCAGGCGATAGCAGAAGCGGCATCTAAGGTCGGGTTCGTTCAGAGCACCTCGGAGAAAATCCTCCAGCTCGTAGCTGTCGTTTATCAGCAACTCAATCCGATTCTCCAGGCAGTATTTTTTCAGAGTTTCCAGGCGACATCGATATTCAAGCAAGGGATGGATATTGGGGTTGTACCAGAAGCCGACTACTCGATGCCCCCCTTTGCGCAGCTCTTCCTCCAGGTAGAGCAAGCAGGGAGCACAACATATATGGACTAATATATTCATCTGATATATTAAAAAGGGGAACCTTTTTGCTCCCCTTTGACTAACTGACCTATAGCTTATTTCACCAGAACTTCTTCTGCTTTGGCTGCTCCCCCTTTGTCCTGCCGAAATGTTTATAGGCTAAGGAAGTTGCCTTTCTTCCCCGGGAGGTGCGGTCGAGAAAACCTATCTGCAGCAGAAAAGGCTCATAGATATACTCAATGGTATCTTTCTCCTCTCCGATGGCTGCCGAGAGGGTGTTTAGCCCCACAGGTCCGCCGTCGAACTTGTCAATGATGGTTAGAAGAAGCTTGCGGTCGATCTCGTCAAATCCGAATTGGTCGACCTCTAACATCTCCAGGGATGCCAGGGCGACCTTGTTGGTTATTCTTCCGTCTGCTTTCACCTGCGCATAGTCTCTCACTCGCCGGAGCAGGCGGTTGGCTATGCGGGGGGTGCCGCGGGAGCGACAGGCTATCTCCAGCGACCCTTCGGGGGTGATGTCGATGTTGAGAATGTGCGCAGAGCGCTCTACGATGACCTTCAGCTCGTTTTCAGAATAGAAGTCTAGGTGATGGACTATGCCGAAGCGTCCCCTCAGCGGAGGGGTCAATAGCCCCGCCCGGGTGGTAGCACCTATGAGGGTGAATTTGGGGAGGTCCAGCTTGACTGTCCGGGCGCTTGGTCCCTGTCCGATGACCAGGTCCAGCTTGTACTCCTCCATTGACGGATAGAGAATCTCTTCAATAGCGGGACTTAACCGATGAATTTCGTCAAGAAACAACACCTCATGTTCCCCCAGATTGGTCATTAGAGCGGCCAGGTCGCCCGCCTTTTCGATGACCGGTCCCGAGGTGGCTTTGATTCTGACTCCCAGTTCATTGGCGATGATGTGAGCCAGGGTGGTTTTGCCCAGCCCCGGGGGACCGAAAAGCAGGACATGGTCTAAGGGTTCGTTTCTCTTTTTGGTAGCTTCTATAAACAGGGAGAGATTCTCTTTGACTTTCTTCTGACCGATGAACTCCGTCATCTTGGTGGGACGAAGGGAGGCATCGTATCGCAGGTCGTCGTCTATCGGTTCGCTGGAGGTTATTCTTTTGCTCATTTTTGCAGGTTTTCAATTCTGGCTAATTGCTGCAAAATTACATCGCCATCATTTGGGTTATTATAGCACATCTTTCATTTCTCTGACCATGAATAGAGAATCTAATGCCGTGCTAAAATCTTCAGGGCTCCCCTGATGGCATCCTCAAAAGAGAATTTCTCCCCTAAGGACGAAAGGGTTTGCTCAATGGCTCTTTCCGCTTGATGCTTTTTATAACCGAGATTCAGCAAGGCGGAGAGGAGGTCTCTCTTCATAGGGGTGAGGGGTGCTGCCGGGAGAGGCGCCACACCCTTTTCCTCAAGAAGCGGGACCACACCTTTGAGCTTATCTCTCAGCTCCAGAATCACCCTGGTGGCGGTTTTTGACCCGATGCCGGGGATGGAGCTTAATGGGGAAGGATCCTCTTTTCTCACTGCTGATATGAGCTCCTCGACGGGGAGTCCAGACAGTATTATTATGGCTGATTTGGGACCCAGGCCGGAGATGGAGATGAGCTTTTCGAATATCAATTTCTCCTCGTCGGTTAAGAAGCCGTAGAGGGCAATGGTATTTTCCCTGACATAGGTATAAATTTTTAAGGTTACCGGCTCCTCATCCGATTTGAGGCGGTAATAGGTGGAAAGGGGAATGACCACCCTGTAGCCCACCCCGTTGACCTCGATGATCACCTCATTGGGTTCTTTACGACGGAGCTTGCCGCTGAGCTGAGCTATCATTGCTTCTTCCTTTCATCACGCACTTGTTTAGGTGTTACTGTCATTTTTTCAGGCAATGGGCGTGGCAGATGGCTACTGCCAGAGCGTCGGAAGCGTCATAGGGCTGCGGGAGAGTAGATAGTTCCAATAAATGCTTGACCATATGCTGCACCTGACGCTTATCGGCTCTCCCGTAGCCCACCACTGCCTTTTTAACCTCCAGAGGGGTATATTCCGCCACCGGGAGACCGGAGTTTATCGCCGCCACCATAAGTACTCCCCTGACATGCCCCAGGTTCAGAGCATGGCGGACATTCCGCGAGTAGAAGAGGTCTTCCAGAACTATCACCTCCGGTTGATGGAGCTGGATGAGCTGCTCCAGTCTCTGATAGAGTTCTTTCAATATAATGGAGAAAGGGGAATTTTGGGGGGGCTGAATAACTCCGCAGGCTATGAAGAAAAGCCTCTCACCTTCTTTATCAATGAGTCCATAGCCGGTTACCCGGGAGCCGGGGTCAATGCCTAAAATTCGCACTCAGGTTCTCACATAGATTTTAAATCTTGACTGGGATAGCTTTGCTAACCTCTTGCAAGAGAATAACTGGAATAATTTGCAGCTGTTGTCTTACCCTTCAATCTCCGATTCATCTATGTCAAAATTCGCCCATACACTCTGAACATCGTCGTGGTCTTCTAATTCTTCCATCATCCTCAGCACCTGTTGTGCCTTCTTCCCGGTTACCTTGACTGTGCTCTTGGGCACCATGGCGATCTCTTGAGCAGCCATTTCAATTTTATGCCTTGTCAACGAGTCATGAACGGTCTCAAAGCTTTCAAGAGAAGTGAAAATCTCGTAGTTGCTCCCATCTTCGCCCATATCCTCGGCTCCAGCCTCCAAAATTATCTCCATAAGCCGGTCTTCGTCAACCTTATCTTTTTCAATTACGATATAGCCCCTTTTGTCAAACATCCAGGAGACACAGCCACTTTCGCCTAGATTCCCCGCGTTTTTAGCAAAAAGATGCCTTATCTCCGGGAGGGTGCGGTTCTTGTTGTCGGTCAATACCTGTATCATCATAGCCACGCCTCCCGGACCGTATCCCTCGTAGGTTATCTCTTCGTAAGAGGTATCTGGCAGTTCGGCAGTTCCTTTCAGGATAGCTCGCTTAATGTTATCCGCCGGCATATTAGCTGCTTTGGCGGCTAAGATAGCGTTCCGCAGACGAGGATTCCCGTCGGGGTCACCTCCGCCCATTCGGGAGGCGATAGATATCTCTCTTATCAGCTTGCCGAAGATTTTCGACCGGCGGGCATCTTCTTTGCCTTTCTTCCTTTTAATAGTGCTCCATTTAGAATGTCCAGACATAAGCTTTTACCTTTATAAAAATTTTACCATGAGAGCTTTAGGTTGTAAAGGTAAAATTCCTTTCCCAGGAAGCTCTCACTCCCTTTTATTTTAGCAGTTTATCTCTTGACAACCTCCTTTTTATAACATAATATACCACAGACAATTTCTTAAAGCCTACCTTTGGGAAGTTGAGGGAGATGCTGGAAAAGCTAAAAAAGAGCATGCAAAAGGCGTTAAAGGAGAAGGATAAGACTACCCTTTCCACTCTGAGATTGCTCCTGGCAGAGGTCCATAACGAAGAGCTGCGACTGCGGCGGGAATTATCCGAGGAGGAAATCTGGACCCTCATCCAGCGAGGGATTAAAAGACGGAAAGAATCCATCGAGCAGTTTAATAAAGGTGGACGACAGGACCTGGTGGAGAAAGAGGAGAGTGAGGTTGCCGTTCTGAAAAAATACCTCCCTACTCCTTTGAGCGAAGAGGAGCTGGAGAAGATAGTTGCTGATATAATTGCCGAGCTGGATGTGAAGGAGAAGAAGGAGATGGGAAAGGTGATGCGGGAGGTAATGGAAAGGTATAAGGGGAGGGTCGAGGGCTCTGTAGCGCAGCGGGTAGTTCTCAGCAAGTTAGAGTGAAAATATCCTTTTTGCCAACTATTACAGCCATCTTGTAAGTTTTGGAGTGTGGCTATTTTTCCTATCTATATTTGCCCGGAGCAAGTGGGGCTTCGGTATTAAAGACAAGAGCTGTAATTCTCGCCTTTCTGATAGCAGCTATAAATAATCAGCAGACCAAAGCAGCGGGAGCAGTGTGTGCTGATGGTTGCCGTTCTCACATCACCTGAAACGGACAGAGTAGGGGAGCAGGGTGAAGGCCCTTTCCCGGAGAAGCTCTCTAGCTTTTGATGTGAGCCCAAGTGTTGTGGACAGCAGGTCTTCAGGGAGGTCAATTCCCCCTGTTTTGACCATCTCCAGCCACCGACCCCATATTAACGGTCGCACCCTGGGATAGATGACCACTTCCACCTCCTCCTCTGCGGGTATGTTCGCCATCTCTTTTACCAGGGAGATGGCTTCGGTTATTCCCCCAAGCTCGTCCACCAGGCCATTTTCTATAGCCTGCTCTCCGGTCCATACCCTACCTCTGCCAATAGAGTCGATCTCCTCGTCGGTCACCTTTCTCCCCAGAGCTGCCTTATGGACGAAGTTTTTATAGATGTTGCCTATCATCTTCAGCAGAATCTCCTTCTCCTCTGGTGAGAAGCTACGGTAGTCGGTGAAGAGGTCAGCATTTTTGCCGCGGGTAATGACCTCTTTATTAATTCCCAGTCTGTCATATAGACCCCGCAGGTCGAACTTTCCCGCAATAACTCCGATGGAACCGGTAACGGTTGTTGGCTGAGCTACAATCTTGTCGGCTCCCATAGCGATGTAATATCCCCCTGAGGCTGCGGTATCCGACATAGAGACCACAAAGGGCTTTTTCCCCTGAGTGAGTTCTACCTCCCGCCAGATGATGTCCGAAGCCAGAGCAGACCCCCCGGGGCTGTCTATGCGGAAGACAATCCCTTTGATGGAGTTGCTCTTCCGGGCTGAACGTATGGCCTGAGAGATGGTTTTTGACCCCATAACTCTGCCTACCAGGGGTGCATAGAAGCTCTCTCCGGTGGAAATGGTGCCGGTGGCGTTGATAAGGGCTATCTCAGGAGGCCACCCCCACGGCGAGAGTCTCATGACAGAGCGCTGGTAATCCTTAGCAGTGATTAAGGGGAGTTGCCCTTTGTTTTTCTGGCGGACGAGTTCGTAGAACTGGTCTTCATAGAGAAGCTGGTCTACCAGACCCTCGTCAAGAGCTTCCTGGGCAGTGAAGGGACCCCTGTCAATGAGCTCCCGGACATTTTTCGGGTTGGAGAGTTTATTGCGCTGGGCTAAATCATTTACAAGAGATTGGTAAAGGCTGTCGAGCAGGGACTCTGTCGCCTCCCGATGGGCAGGGGACATGTCCTTGCGAGTGAGAATATCGGAAGCGCTTTTGTATTTGCCAATATGCTCAAGGTTGGGTATCATCCCCCACTTATCAAAAAAGCCGCGGTAGAAAGCGACTTCGGTGACCAGCCCGGTGAGATTCAAATCCCCAGCAGGCACCAGACAGACCTCATCTGCGGCAGATGCCAGATAATACTCCTTGTTCCCCGCAGTTTCCATAAAGGATAAGACAAACTTGCCCGAGCGTTTAAAATCGATGATTCCCTTTCTCAGCTCCTGAATTTTAGCCAGCCCGCTATTGAATGTGCTGATATGCAGAATCACCCCCGAGATTTCACTATCTTTGGAGGCTGTCTGGAGAACATGAAGGATATCCCACACTACGGTCACCTTCGCCATGAAGAACCTCTCCATCATGGAGGTGGGGGGGCATTCTATCAGAGTTCCCTCAATGGGGAGTTTCAGCACCGTGTTTGCCTTTATAGATGGAGCTCTCAGGGTAAACAGAGTTGCCAGAAAAAGAACCACCAAGAGCGCAAGGAATATACCCAGAACTATTAAGCAACCGGTAGCCCTTTTGCTCATAATTGTTCCTCCTTTTGAAGTTTTAATCCTTTTAGAAAATAGTGCTCTTGCCTTGCAAGCCTATGAGTAGCAAGGGTAAACATATAATTGCGTTCGGTCCTCTCATACTGTCAGGGATAAAACTGCCCTCTCTGGCAAAAGCTCCTCATGGTAGCGCATATCTGGTATTTATTATTATATGCGGTGCTGTTTTAATAAGCTATTTGTAATTACCAGTCCCACCAGAAAGTTCGCAATACCGGGTCACGGTGCAAAGAATAGACAGGGAGAAATAGGCCATCCCATAGGGGAGCGCCGGCGAATGGTCTCGCCGGACCTCCGAAGAGAATATTTAAGCTTTTCAGGGTGACTCGCGGGGTCATGCGATAGTAAATGAAGTATCGGTTGTATTCGAAGAATTCGCTGTAATCGTACAGAAAATCAAGGGATAGGTCGAGTTCCCCCGCTTGGTTATCAGAGTTCGCTTCGGAGAGAGAGTGTGGTAGATACACTTCTATGGGCAGGTGAAGTTTCCTGGGCTTTTCTTTTTTCTGGGGTTTTGCTTGGCTGTGCTGCGGGACAATACCAACCTCTTGAGACAAAGCCGAAGGAGACAGCAGTAAATGCAAAATCAATATGATGGCCGGAAAGAATTTGCCCTTTGTTTTTCGTGCTTCACCCCTTTGTGAAAACATCATAAGTATGGCAAATGGGAGCCGCTTGTGAGATTTGTGTCTTATAATAAATCAGCCCTTTCCCTGAAGTTTTCTTATTTTTATACCATAATTTAGCGCTAGTGGTCAAGCCAAATCGGGTGGAGACCCCTTGATATGCTCCTGGCTTTCGCTGAACAGGGCTGGTTATGGGGAGTATAGCTTCGCCTTTTTTATTTGCCCACTATGCCTCATAATAGCATTATTGGAATAAGGAGAAGGTGATATCTTCTTGAGGGTGATGGCAAGAGCTTTTTTATGGGGATGGTTCTATTTCTTTCCCAGCTCCTTTAATATGATTTCGGCTATCTGCTGGGGGAGATGGTCACGGTTGTCTCTGGTGACTTCGATTATCTTTATGTCAGGGCGGCGCCGGAAACTTTCAATAAAGGGGGTCCCTCCAATGGCAATGGTTCCCAGGACGGCTGCGTCGTATTCCATCGCTTGAACGGCTGCATTTTTGAACTCTTCGGAATAGCATTCCATCTTGCCAATCTCGTCCATGATGATGAGAGATGTTGGCCGGTCTGGTCGAATGGAAGGAACTATCACTGCGTCAATATCTTTCAGGCATACGCCGTATTTCCCCACTTTTATTTTGCTCGGATGGTTTTCATGGGCTAATAATCCCTGTTTGCCATTGAAGGTGGTTATCTGGAAGCCGACCCTGATTCCTCCGGAGCGCATCTCGGCGGTGTAGAAGCCCTTTAGCTTGACCTTACCCAGCTGGGCGATGGTCTTTTTGATTACCGTGGTCTTTCCGCAGCCCGGTCTTCCGGTCAGAAAGATATTCTTCATCCCCTATTGCTTCTCCTCGGTATCCTTTTTGTACCAGTCGCTAGTGAGGTCGAGCATTGACCGGAGGCTCCTCTTCTCCCGATGTCGTTCCAGACCGAGTTCAATCAGACGGTCAATCTGCCTGGAATAGCTGATCCCGCAAGCTTCCATCAGCTTGGGGAACATACTGATGGCGGTGAAGCCGGGGATGGTGTTGATCTCGCTCAGGTAGACCTTTTGGCTTTCTCCATCCATCAAGAAGTCTACTCTGGCCATCCCGGCACAGTCGATAGCCCGGTAGGCTGCTTCAGCTATATTCTGAAACTCCTCTACCTTCTCTTGGATCAATGGGGCAGGGATGAGGCCTTCGGCTTTACCGTTCACATATTTGTCGTAGTAATTATAAAACTCCGCCCCCGGAACAATTTCTCCGGGCACAGAGACCGTCAGTTCATCGTTTCCCATAATAGCGACTTCTATCTCTCGGGCGTTCTTTACTGCTTGCTCAATGATCACCCGGCGGTCAAAGCGGAAGGCTAAGTTGATAGCCTCTGGCTGCTCTTTCTTTGTTTTGACTTTAGAGATGCCGACACTGGAACCCATATTGGCTGGCTTCACAAAGTAGGGGTAACTGATTTTCTCCTCAATAATCTCCATTATTTGATTAGCTTCTCGGGTCCACTCTGCTCTTGTTATCGACATATAGTTTACCAGGGGGAGACTGTGCTGAGCAAAAACATTTTTAGCTGCCACCTTGTCCATCGCCAGGCTCGATGCCAGAACCCCTGCTCCCACATAGGGAAGATTAACCATTTCGAATAACCCCTGAATGGTCCCGTCCTCTCCGAAGGGTCCGTGGAGTACTGGAAAAGCGATATCTACTCCAAGCAGGGAATCTGGGGGATGCTTGGTGGTGAGCTTAACCCTTTTTCCCCTCAAACTCGTCATAGGCTCTGGCTCAGCCACCCACTCCCCTTTGGTGGTTATTCCGAAGGGGACGATGACATATTTGGAAGAATCCATAGCTCTCATTATGGAGGTGGCAGAGACCAGAGAAACCTCGTGCTCAGCACTTTGTCCTCCAAAAACCACTCCGACTTTTATCTTCTTGGTCATTCGATACCCTCTTTAATTTTAGAAAATTGTAACAGAAAAAAAAGCTGAAACAAAGGAAAAAATCATGGAGTAGAAGAAAAGAGGAGATTTCTCTTCTTTTGTTGCATCTTTGGCATCCAGGAAGGGGAGCTTTCTTCTTGACTTCGGGGGAAAAACATAATACATTTAAATTAAGAGGGATAGAGGAGATTATGAGGAATTCAGAAAAAGGTTACACCTTAGTGGCGGTGATCGTAGCCATCGGGGTTATGTCTATCCTTCTGGCAGCGGCGGTCCCTGTATGGCGCCATGTCATGAAGCGGGAAAAGGAGAAAGAGCTCCTGTTTCGAGGGAATCAATATATCGAAGCTATCGACCGCTACTATCGGAAGTTTGGGCGCCTTCCGATACAATTAGAGGAGCTCCTTAAAACCAAGTGTATCAGAAAATTATACACCGATCCCATGACCAAGGATGGGAAGTGGGGATTTATCTATTTCAGGGGAGGGCTGCCAGAAGCCCGTCGTCGACTGCCAGGCGGTGAGTCCTCACAACCTCTGGCTACTAACTCTATAATCGGAGTGCACAGCAAAAGCAAGGATAAGTCTATCTTCATTTACCAGGGAAAGAACCAATATAATCAGTGGAAGTTTAGCTACAAGCTCGCCCCCAGACAAAGGGGAAGGGGACAGCCTCTCAGGGGAGACCAGGGGCGAGTTCGACAGAAGAAAATAATCACCGTGCTGGTGAGATTCTCTCCGGCTAGCGTAATTCTTCTCACATTATCACATAAGACAGAAAAAATCTTCTGATTATTGCTCACCCAAAATTGCCGATAGGGTTTTGCGACACTCATTTTCTGTCCCTGGTGAGGGATTATTTCCCTGTTTTATGTTTTTAAAGAGCGCTTCACAGCCAGAAGAGCATCCAGGCCATGCCCACAGCTATCATAGAAGACACTTCCTGCTTCTGGCAGGG
>CABWKN010000151.1 GCA_902505605.1 Candidatus Guanabacterium sedimentis | reverse complement strand
GACATCAATGAGAGCCAGGCTGACTTCACCGCGGTGGAGGATGGCATCAGGTTTGGACTGGCGGCCATCAAAAATGTGGGGCTATCGGCTATTGAATCCGTTTTAGAGGCGAGGCAGAAGTTAGGGGTGTTTACCTCATTTGTCAGGTTCTGCGAGGAGGTAGACCTCCGATTAGTCAACAAGAGGGTGATAGAGAGTCTGGTCAAATCCGGTGCCTTCGATTCTCTCGGGCTCCGCCGCTCTCAGCTCTTCGCAGTTGTCGACCGCGCTATAGAGCACGCACAGCGGCGCCACAAGGAGCGCGCGAAAGGACAGATAAGCATGTTTGCCACCTTTCAGCCCCAGGAAGGAACCTTGCTCGATAACCAGCTCATTCCCGATATGGAGGAGTGGTCGGAAAAAAAGCTGCTGGCATATGAGAATGATGCACTGGGATTTTATATCACCGGGCATCCCTTGACCCGCTTTGAGAGCGAGCTGAAGGAGTTCTCCAGCTCAACCACCGCCGATATCAATCAGAATATGGATTCCCAGACCACCTCCATCGGAGGGGTCATCAGCCGCATCAGACGCCTTAAGACCAAGTCAGGTGAACCGATGGCGATTGTCCGCTTGGAAGACCTGGTAGGTTCTATAGAAGTCACTGTTTTTCCGAAAACATATCAAGCCTCCCAGGCTTCTCTCAAAGCTGACGAAGCTGTGCTGGTTAAAGGGAAGGTAGAGGCAGATGAGGATAAGGCGAAGCTGCTCGCTTCAGAGATTATCCCTCTGAGAGAGATAAGACAACGGAGTGCAAAGAAAATGGTGATAACCATACCCCTTGCCATGTTGGAAGAGGAGACCATCCAGGGACTTCACAGGCTATTGGAAGAGAACCGTGGGGAGTGTTCGGTAAAGTTTGAGCTGGTGCAACCTCAGAAGTTCCAGCTCTCTATCAAGCCGAACGCCTATATTAAGGTCAATCCGACAAAGCAGCTCATAGACCGGCTGGAGGAGATGTTTGGCAAGGGAGCGGTCACCCTGCTAACCCGGTAGACTGCAGATGATAAGCTTTTTATTGGTTCGAGAGAACAATGATGAAGAAAAAGCTTTATTACTGGAGAAAGAAATTTCAGAGGACATCTTTTCATTTTTTCTTAATAGCCATTTTCTTTACCCTGCTTTTATCAGGGTGCTCAGAATTTTCTACCATCCAAGAGACCATAAGAGTAGATAATCTTTATGGGGAAGAGGTAGCTGGGGCAAATATAACCTGTCAGGGGATAAACAGATATACCGACCCCTCCGAGGCTCTGGGCCTTCCCAATGCGGGGGCGTTCGTTCCCAGCTCTCGCAATTACTACGGCTTCGTATCTTTGGGTATAGATGGGAGCATAGTGCTCCGTATGTCGCTGCCGGTAGCTGATGGTTCCGGAAATGACATCAGGGTGTATCAATCGGTGTCCAACGAGCCTCTGGAGGTGTGGGTCAGTCCATCAATGACCGAAGAATTCGTCTCTCTTGGTATTAAAAATTGCGGCAGGCGCGGAGGGGGCTTCGATCAATACTGCGAGTTTGATATACAGGATTCCGGATATAAGTCGATAAGATATGTCTTTATAAAAGATAAGCAGAGGACACAAATCCCAGATATTTACTGCTATGAGTCAGCAGGAGCGGATATAGACGCAGTCCAGGGGCTGTATACAAATTTAGCTGATACCTCTAACTAATTTTCCCGCAAGGATTGAAATGGAAGACTTAAGGGCGAAGAGGGCAATAGACCTCCTCCTTTTTGCTTCTCTCTCCGCAGCGCTGCTCTCTTTTGGTCTCCAGGGAGGGGAGCTTCTAAAGGAGGATTATATAGGATTAGCCCTGGCAGGAGGTTTGATTCTGGTTTTGTTCATCCTCAAAAGAGGTGCGCTATTGGCAAAGGATTACGGCACAGCAGCGATGAGTCTGGGGTTTATCTTCGTCCTTTCCCGTTCTCTGCGCCTCTCCCTCATTTCTGACCTCCTGCAGCAATTTTCTCTTCAACCTTCTTTGTTTTTTACAATAATGGCTGCGCTATTTCTCATTGCTGGGCTTGTGCTCAACAGAAGCTCCTTTGTGCTCTTCAACTCTCTTGTTGATTGGTCATTTCTGGGAGCCCTGTTGTTCATCTTTATCTTTTCTCCCTTTGTCCTCCTTCTATCCGGTTCGGAGAATGCGGCTTACTATAAAGTAAGCTTCCCTCTCTACTTTATCGCCGGGGAGTTCTTCTGCTTCTACCTGGCGATCAATTTTCTGCTGCGACGCGGAAAGTATCGCCGAAGCTTTCTTATTCTCTTCATTGTTTTGCTATTATTTATTTTCTGGCATCCCTTAGGAAAATGACCCCTAAAATAGCGGTTCTCGGTGGGAGGCAGTTGGCATCCCGACAAGACTCACTGATTGCCTATGCGTTAGGCGATGTTATCGCAGCCCGGGGATACCAGCTGTTCACCGGAGGAGTTTCTGGGGCAGGGGAGGAGGCTTCGCGGGGAGCTTATCGGCATCTACAACAGATGGGCGAAAATCCTGTTGACCGCATTACTTCGGTGGTGCCCCATGGATATGATTCATTCCATCCCTACGGGCGCACCCTCCACCGGGGGAAGGATTGGGAAGAACGCCGCAGGGAGCTGGTGAAAATAGCCGACATATTTATCGTCATCGGGGGAGGAGAGGGGACCCGGCAGGAGATATCCTTCGCCGTTGAGGAGGGGAAGCCCCTTATCCCCATAGCCTGCACCGGTGGGGAGGCAGCCCGTCTCTGGCAGAAGCTTTATGAGTCGGAAAAGTCACCAGTTGGCAGGGACCATTTATGGAAGCTCCGCCCTGAGGTGAATGACCCTCTGTTTATAAAAAAAGAGGTTATGGGGATACTGTCGCTTTTAATGGCTAAAAGGGAGTAGTTATGGAAAATTTAATAAAGCGGACGGCTGCCATCATAAAAGGCTATCCACCGGTGGTTGCCCTTACCGGTTCCGGCATATCGGCTGAGAGCGGCATCGCCACCTTCAGGGGAAAAGGGGGAATCTGGTCCACATACAACCCCGAGGAGTATGCCACCATCGATGCTTTTATGCAAAATCCCGCCAGGGTCTGGAAGATGCTGAAGGAACTTGCCCATATTACCATGGAGGCTCAGCCCAACCCCGCTCATACCGCTCTGGCGGAGCTGGAGGCTATGGGGCATCTATCCGCCGTCATCACCCAGAATATAGACAGCCTCCATCAAAGGGCGGGCAGTAAGCAGGTTATTGAGCTGCACGGAAATAACCGCTGGCTTATTTGCCTGAAGTGCAGCAAGAGGCACCGGGTGAGCCAGAGCCTTATCGAGGAGATTCCCCCTCTCTGCCAGTGCGGGGGGATACTCCGCCCGGAGGTGGTTTTCTTTCACGAATCCCTCCCCCATGATGCTTACCAGCAGGCGGTGGAAAAGAGCCAGCAGTGCGGCTGTATGCTGGTGATTGGCTCCTCGGTTCAGATTTTCCCTGCTTCCCTGATGCCCATCCTTGCCCGCCAGCACGACGCCATCATTATAGAGATAAACCCCGAAGAAAGCCATCTCACCTCTGAGGTGAGCGACATTTTTATTGAGGGAAAGGCAGGTGATATTCTCCCCCGCATAGTGGAGGAGATAAAGAGGTTGAGCCCTTAGCCCTCCTGTTTTTACCTCTGTTTCTCCAGAATGGGAATAAGCTCACGGAAGGAATTTATAGTCCAGTCAGCCCCTGCTGAGGGGTCAGGTTCCTTGTCATTGGTGAGCAAGATGGTTTTCACTCCGGCTGCTTTGCCCGCCCAGATATCGTATTTCACATCCCCGACGAGGAGGAGTTTATCAGGGGGTGTGCCGAGCCCCCGGCTGATAAGCAGCACCGGAGCCTCCGAGGGTTTAGGCGGAGCATCCTCCCTGGTAACCACCAGGTCAAAGGTAAGGCGGTGCTTTCGCAGAACCATATCCACGCAAGTGCGGGAGTTGCGAGTGAGGATGGCGGTCTTTATACCCTGCTTTTTCAGGTAAGACCACACCTCCCGGAAGTGGTCGTTGAGCACAGAGTTCTCCGCCGCATCTCGCTCGCAATCCTCCAGTATGCGGGCGGCTCGCTCAAGTTGAGCACCTTTTAGAGTCGCCAGGTGCTCCAGTATGAGCTGGTCGGGAGGAATGCCGATCTTCCGCTTCAGCGCAGGGAAATTTATGTAGGGCTTGGTGACCGTCCCATCCAGGTCAAAGATTATCCCTTCAAACAAGAACCTGTATCCTTTCGTTGACTCCCTTTACCCTGCGGGAGGTTTGATAACCTGGCTTTTCCCTTTGAGATACCAGTTCTGGTTTTCATCAAATAAAATGCTTTCGCTCATCCCTACAAGGTCTATTTTCCACTGGTTATCCTCCTGCTTGAGGAGGTAGGGGGGCTCCTTCTGAGGGTCGTCCAGGAAGATGATTATCGCCCACTCCTCGCTGAACTCAACCTTGTATTTCTTTTCAGCCAGGAACTGGTATTCCTCTTTGAGCAAATCCGCCGGCGGTGGAGGGCTCCCAATGAGCTCTTTAGACTCCGCGGTGAGGCACTCCACATAGCCCCTGTTGTCGCCCCGGCGGGCGCAGTCCTTGTACCACTCAAACGCCGCCGAAGGGCTGGCGAACCGCTCTACCATAGTCTGCCCGGCAACTATCACCGCCCAGAGAAGCACCGCGGTCAATAGCGGCAAAGTGAAGGTTATCCGCTGCCAGAATTTTGTTCTGAATTTAATAACCATCATCATTATCATCCCCTCACCATAAAGCGGTTATCAACTATATTATAGCTCATTTTCGGGCGATTTTTCCTCTTTTTTATTACCCTTTTCAGAGGAGAGGGATTCTAGGGCTTCTTTTACACTATCCCCCTTATCGGGCAGCTTATCCCGATGCTCCCAGGCTTTCCTTAGCCAATAGGTTGCCTTCTCAAAATGCAAGAAGTCCCCTCTTGAATATAAAATACCAATCCATGCCATCGCCATTACATAGTCCTCCTTTAGCTCAAGCGCCCTTTTGAAGTGAACCTCTGCTTCTTGACATCTTCTTAATCCCATCATCAACCTAGCGTAATTGTAATGAGCCTCCAAGTAATCCTCTTTCAGTTCTAGCGCCTTCTTAAAGTGCTCCTCTGCATCCCATAATCTTCCACTTTCAGCCATTAAAACAGCATAATTGTGATGAGCCCTTGGGTTATTTTCGTTCAGCTCAACTGCTCTTTTATAATGCTTTTCCGCATCCTCGTATCTTTTTGACTTAATAAGTAGGTTAGCGTAATCATAGTGAGCCTCTGGGTAATCCTCCTTCAGCTCCAACGCTAGTTTAAAATGATTCTCTGCCTCCCGGTATCTTTTTAAATAATCTAGCACAATGGCGTAGTTGTAATGCGCCTCTGAGAAATCTTGCTTAAATTTCAAAGCTTTTTTGTAATGCTCTTCTGCCTCTTGGTATCTTTTTAAATTAAGCAGCAAAACTCCGTAGTTATTATGAGCCTCTGGGTAGTCCTCCTTAAGCTCCAGCGCCCTTTTGTAATGGCTCTCTGCATCTGTGTATTTTTTGATTCCGTAAAGAAAAATTGCGTAGTTGTAATGAGCATCTGGATAGTCCTCCCTCAGTTCCAACGCCCTTTTGTAGTGAGCCTCTGCCCCCTCGCATCTTTTCAAATTAACCAGCAAAGTGGCGTAGTTGTTATGTGCCTCTGGGTAGTTCTCCTTAAGTTCCAGTGCCCTTTTGTAATGCTCCTCCGCCTCTGGGTATCTCTTTAAATCATCCAGTAAATTAGCGAAGTTGTTATTAGCTACTGGGTCATTCTCTTTCAGCTCAATCGCCTTTTTATAATGCTTTTCTGCCTGTTGGTATTTTTTAATTTCAGTCAGCAAATTAGCATAGTTGTAATGAGTCTCTGGGAAATTGTTCCAAATGGCAAGCGATTTCCTGTAAGCCCTATCTGCTAAATGGTAACAGGTAAGCTTATCAAAGATGGGTCCCCACCCCAGCCCCAGATTTTCTGCCGACCTGGATTGAGAAAAGGTCTCCTTGTATTTTTCCATTAAATCGTTCTTTAGCTTATTTATTAAATCCCTCTCTAGGGATTGAAAGAGGAGAACCATCAGCTCCTCTTCTTTGAGGGTGGCTTTTTGCAATATTTTCTTATAGAACTTACAGAGTGGAGAAGTAGGTATCTGTGGACAGAAATCCCTAAATATAGTCTTAGCCACTACTTCGTGCCTGCTGATATAAGATTTTACTTGG
>CABWKN010000150.1 GCA_902505605.1 Candidatus Guanabacterium sedimentis | reverse complement strand
GCATATTCTTCAACTTTGGGTCATAAGCAACCTCGGCGTACAGGGGATAGAGGTCTTCTACGCTGCTGCGGTAGGCAATCTCCTCAACCACTATCTCCTTATCTTCCCTCAGCCGCTGGATGGAATCGGTTACCTTCCCCTTCAAAATATCAAGGGACTCATCAGACAGACTTAAAGCCCCCGAAGAGTAAGCGAACTGAAAAGCCTGAATCCAGGCAATATCCAGCAGATTGGCATACTCAACCGGCGATATCTGTCGCAGCTTAAGGAGATTGAGAAGATAAGAGGTTATCCCCACCTTCTTCATTTCCTGCTTGAGCTCCTCAACGCTCATAGCCTTATGCCGGGCTTCTTCCTGGAGAAACTCCTCAAAAATCTCTGTCTGAGGAAAATCGGGAAGCTCAACCACCTTGCCTCCTCTGAAAAACTCAAACAGGCTCTCTGCATATGTCTTCTCCTCCGCTTTCTTTTCCTGCGGAGTCGATTGAGCTAAGGAAGGATAATTAAAGGCAAGAAAGGAGACGGTCACCAATACTATGAGGATAGTTTTCCAGCACCTCATCACGCTACCTCCTCTGGGATAGACAGGTCAATTATTTTTGCTCAGGCATGGAGAAAAGGGCGTCATCCAGTCCCTGGTTGAACTTCACCTCCTTGATTACCGACTCCATCAGCTTCTCACCTCTGACAAAAGACTCAATTTTAAAGGGAACAATCATTTTCTCAACCGGTCGGAAGTCGGAGTTGACTACCTCGTTCTTCACCATCTCACCGGTTCTCTCATCCGGTGCCTGGAATTCCATCTTAATCACATAATAAGTCTCGGCATCAAAGCAGAAAAGGGTCTCATTGCCCTCCTTGTCGGTGAGCTTTATCATATGGCAGGTCCGCTCCCCCACCTTATCCTCACCGAGATACTCCACTGAACACTCTTTTTCTTTGTATTTCAGGAGCAAGTCCTCACGAATCTCAGAAGCCTTGATTGAGTCCATTACTGTCTGAGGAGCGACCATTACTTTGCCCATCTGCTCCAGCCAGGCGGTCTGACCATCGTATCCGATGATTGTCTGTACCCCCATCATGGTTTGCTCTATTCTCACCTTCATGGGATCCGATTTGGTGTACGCCGTTCTTTCGCCCAGGTACTCCCCCTGAGGAGTGAAAATCTTAATGGAGAGGGTGGTAACCGTATCCTTCACCCCTTCAAGAACCTCCCTCCCCCCTTGAGCGGCAATCGACTTCTCAATAATTTCCTCCGGATTGACCTGCGCCCTGAGAATGCCGGGAGAATACAAAACAACCAGGGCAATCCCCGTACCCAGCACAACTAAAAGCCTAAAACATCTTTTAGACACCTTCACACCCTCCTTTAATTCGGGTTAATAAAAATAAAAAGGCTCACTTCGCTAAAATCTTTCCTCAGCCATAAGCTGAACAATTTTTGTTTGCCTCTCAATTATACCATTTAAAAAAATGATTCCCACCAGATTCTAACCCTTCACTTTACATACGCCAGAAGAGAGCTTTTTATTTTAAAATTCGCTATCCCTTCTTTATCAGGTATCCATTTTATTTCTTAAATATAATTGGAGGAATAAATACTATTTCTCCCTTGCCTCAATCATTGATGTTAGAATTTTAGCTTGCTGACTCCACAAAGTCAATACTTAATCTTTTTTGCCTGAAAAACGGGGAAGGGATGACAAAACAGGCAAGATGTCTAATGGTTGGAGGAAAAGGTAAGGAATATATAATTTGAGGGACAGAAGAACCCCTTGATCCTGAGTTATAACTCTTTAAAAAATCAGTAACTGTCAGTCCTGATGTTGAAATCTCAGCAGCAGAATCACTCTTGAATACAGAAGCTTAGCTATTTGGCTAATGCAGCCAACTCGCTCCAGGGGAGATGCTCGGCTACCTCTTTAATCTCGTCGAGGTCTTCGACAGGGTCTCCTTCCACCGTCACCAGGAAGCGGTCAGCCACCATCACCATGAGGAAACCGGTCTTGGGTTCATACTCATAACTTTCGACCCCTGGATAGCCCTTGAAAGTGGTTCCTTTAGTATATTGCTCGGAGGTGTCCATCTCGAAGGTCTTATACATCTGGAAGTTACTATAAACCATAGGCACATAGGCACCATCGACCACTGTGACGCTGAGGCTCTTATCCCCCGAACTATAGGAACGCTGCGCCTGACTGACCTTATACTCCTCCCCATAAGCAATGGTGGCCCCTTCGGGCTTATCGTCTGCCACCCATCCCGGCAGCTCAACCAAAAAGAAGAGGAGCTCCCGAAAGTTCACCGGGTCCACCGGCTTCTGCTGTTGAAATGCCCCCAGGGTCAACCATGAAATGAGCAGACAAGCCATAAGAGTGATGAAACTGAGTTTATACCTTAACCGCATTTTACCCTCCATAATAAAAAGTAACCATTACCCTTTAATTATATGTTAGTTTTTTCCTTGTGTCTCTAAAAAATTTATGTCCACCCTTTCCTGTTCCTCTTTTTTATATACTCTTTCGCTGAGACCCTGCCACCGCTTATTCTTTCAGATACTTGTCAAAAAAGCCCTCTACCCGGGAAAGGGCATCCTCCCAGGTGCGGTTCCATATAAAGTAGTGGTCTTCTCCGGGATACACCATCAGCTCAAAGTTCTTCTTATGTTTTACCAGGGCATCGATTAACCGCACTGACTCGTAGAAGGGGACATTGAAATCAGCGGTGCCGTGCAGAACCAGGAGCGGAGTGTTAATCTTTTCCACAAAGTTAATGGGAGCGGTACTATGGTAAAGCTCCGGATGCTCCTCCGGCAGCCCCATTCTCCCCCGTATCCAGCCGCCATCGGGGTCTTTCGCCCAATCAGTCCAATCGGTCACCCCGGCCACATCTATCGCTGCCCGGAACATATCGGGTTCTCTGATAATAGCCTGAAGGGTGAGGAAACCCCCGTAGCTCAGCCCCCAGACTCCAATGCGCTCGGGATTGACGAAATCTAACGAGCGGAGATACTCCGCACCCTTTATCACATCGTCGCAGTCTTTTCCTCCTAAATCCATATAGTGCCCGTGCATGAATTCGCGCCCGTAGCCTATGCTGCCCCGATAATCGACTGCCAGAACCACATACCCTTTATGAAGAAGATACTGGTGAAAGCCGTAATATACACCGTAATGCTTGGAAGGGTGCCAGCCATAACGATTCTGCAGCACACCATCCCCATGAATCCAGATAACGGCGGGGTATCTGTTTTTCTCGCTGAAACCTTTGGGCTTGAACAGGAAAGCAGGTACCTTTAAACCGTCCACGCTTTCATAATATAAGAACTCCGGCGGAGTCAGCGCCTCCTTGCCGATAGATGAGGGCATGGCATTTGTTAGCTGACGGGGTTGTTCGGGGGATGCCAGGGATGTAACCCAGATGTCCAGGATGGCATAGGGTCCGGAGTGCAAAAAGGCGATGCTCTCCCCATCGGGCGACCACAGGGGCTGCATGTTAGTCCCTCGTATTGAGGTCACCTGCTGAGCTTTGCCTCCCTCTGCTGGCATCACCCATATATTCCTCTCAATGATGCTCCCCTGGTTAGAGGTGAATGCTATTCGGCTGCCATCGGAAGACCAGGCAGGGTAGCTCACTTCGTATTCCCCGCTGGTGAGCTGGGACAGCTTCTCCCCATCAGGGGTAACTGTATACATATGCGCCCATCCATCGCGGTCGGAAAGGAAAGCTATGGCGCTGTTATCAGGCGACCAAAAGAGCCCTCTGCCCATCTCATAAATCCACTTATCGGTGCTCTCCTGAAATACCAACCGCTCACCCCCCATAGCCAAATCCCGGACCCAGATTTCCCGTTGTTTGCAATCCTCTGTTCTCCTTTCTAATGCCAGCATTCTGCTATCGGGTGACCATACTGGATAGAACTCGTTCTCATCGCTCTGGGCTACCCAGAGGGGCTTGCCCCCGGAGGTCGATATTATCCCTACATCGGTAGAGGAGCGTCTGAAATAAAGAAAAGCGAGCTTGATTCCGGTAAGCTGCGCAGGAACTTCAGAAACCCTTTCCGGTGGAGACGAAGAGACGAAGGCTACTCTATTACCATCGGGCGAAAACCGGGGAGAAAACTCCATCCTGCCGCCTGAAGTAAGCTGAAAGGACCTCTTTTCATGCGGAAAGAATAACCATAACTTGCCATTTTTGGAGTAGGCTAGAGACATTCCGTCGGGGGAAATGTCAAAATCCGAAGAGATACCCTCAGGGGCGCCGTCCACAGGAGCAGATTCCTGCTGAGAATCTTTCCATGAATACAACACTCCTTCCTGAACATAGATAAGCTCAATCCCATCGGGACTCCACACCGGTCTGCCTATCGCCCCTCTGGAATGGGAGACTTTGAATAGCTTCCCATCGGAAAGCGAGACCACCCATATATCCTTTACTCCTCCATCATCCCAGATGAACGCCATCTTCCCCCCATCAGGTGACCAGACGGGCTGGGAAAGATATTTTATCTGAAGAAGCTGAGGGATAGTAAGTAAACCCTCTTCCTTGGTAGCACATTTATTATGTAGCAGGAGAAAAGATAAGCCTAATATAACAAAGAAAATACCCTTTTTAGACCAACCTACCACCTTTCTCTCCATCTTTAACCTCCTTTCATAAAAATCCTGATACTTACTCCCACCTTACTCGTTATGAATTTTAATATGGAATAGAGGAGATGTAAAGGTAATTTTTATGATGCTATGAGGTGGGAAAATGTGTAAAGGACTGTTCTACTATCATCCTTCTCTTTATAGCTTCAACCGAGCTCAAAAACATATAAAAAGTTCGGCTTCTCCCCAAAAAATCCACATTAACCATTTTATGTTAAAGGAGGTTAGGTATATGAGGTATTCTAAACTCATAGTACCGCTTTCTCTTCTTATGATGATTGCTTTCAGTGGTCTCATCTTTGGTCAGACGCAGACGGGAACCATCACCGGCAGGGTCACCGATGAAACCGGTGCCGTGCTACCCGGGGTGACAGTCACTATCACCAGCGCTGCTCTCATCACCGGGACGAATGTCACCACCACTACCGAATATGGAGTTTACAAGTTCATCGCTCTTCCACCGGGAAGCTATGATGTGAAGTTTGAATTAGAGGGCTTTAGACCAATCGAGAAGACAGGTATCAAAATAAGTGCTTACTTTGTAGCTAAGGTGGATGTGGTTATGTCTATAGCAGTTCTGGAAGAGGTTCTCACCGTAACTGGCGAAGCACCGGCAGTGGACACCACCAGCAATGTCACCTCCACCTCTTTTGACAAGAACCTTCTGGAGCACATCCCAAGCGGTAGAGACCTCTGGGTAGTGGCGGAGCAGGTTCCGGGTGTTGTTATGGACAGGTACAACATCGGTGGTACCGAGAGCGCCCAGCAGAGTTCGGGATTTATTCATGGCTCTGAAAGTCAGCAGGATTACAGCATCAACGGGCTTAGCCTGAACTGGCCAGGTGGTCCCGGAAGCGCGACTTCCTTCTATTTTGACCACGACAGCTTCGAAGAGGTGCAGATTCAGACCAGTGCTGCCCCAGCCGAGATTGGTGTAGGCGGCTTATACATGAATATGATCACCAAGTCAGGTGGAAACGAATTCCATGGGGCAGCGACTTTCTTGTATGAGCCTGGGAAACTGCAGGGAAACAATGTTACCGATGAACTGAAAGCCCAGGGGATAGAAACCGCCAACCCAATAGAGCTGATAGCCGACTTCAATGCCAATCTGGGCGGACCGATAATGAAGAACAAGATGTGGTTCTTCACCTCCTACCGTCGCTATATCATCAACACCCAGATGCTGGGACTTTTGCGCCCAGATGGTTCTCCGGAGGTTGATATCAACCACCAGACCAACTACCTAGCCAAGGTCACCACCCAGCTCAATCCCAACAACAAGCTGATGGCCCAGTATTACTTCAATTATCAGAACAGGTTCTATCGGAGAGCGGGAGCTTCCTTTGTTGAAGAGAAGGCTTCCACCCGGCAGATTGAACCATGCCACATCATTCAGGGTCAGTGGACCTCCATCTTCTTTAAAGACCTCTTCCTTGATGTGCGTTATGGATACAAGCACTTGATCTTCCCCATGAGCTATCAGCCAGAGGTCGGTCCCAATGATTACTGTCGAGTAGATGACATACGCTCTACCATGACGGGGGCTGCTTCATACGACATGAAGAACACCGCCACCAGGCATCAGTTTAACGCTGCTCTCTCCTATTTTTCTGACTACCTCCTTGGCGGAAGCCACGACTTCAAATTCGGCCTTGAATATACCAACTGTCTGAACGCTTACGATTACAGGTCCAACGGGGATATGGTGATGCACCTCGAGGATGGAGTCCCCGCTTATATAGTGGCCTGGAACACCCCGGTGAGTCAGGGAAGCAAGTATCAGACTTTCGTCCTCTATGCCCAGGATTCTTTTACTATCGGCAATCGCTTGACCTTCAATGTGGGAGTCAGATTTGAAGCCTTTGAAGGGTGGAACCCTGCCCAAAGCAGTCCGGGAGGGACCTTCTACTCCGCCCGTTCCTTCTCTGAGGTGAGAAATATCCCCAACTTTAAGAATGTAATTCCTCGCTTGGGATTCAGCTATGACCTCTTTGGTGATGGAAAAACAGCCTTAAAGGGCAGCTTCAGCAGATACACCCAGTTAGAAGGGGCGCGCTTCCCCGAAAACCTCAATCCCAACGCTCTTGGAGGGGATGTAAGATTATGGACAGACCTGGACGGCGACCTGTTTGCTGACCTGAACGAGCTCAGTGCTCCGGTAAGTTACTTCGGCGGAGTGGGTGTGCGGCTGGACCCCAATCTCACCCGACCATTATCTGACGAAGCCTCCATAGGTGTCGAGCACCAGGTGGGGGAGGACTTGGCCCTCAGCGCCACCTATTATTACCGAAAGAACTCCAATTGGATGGGTCGGAATAACATACTGGCAAGCTATACACCTGTGGATATCGTTGCCGATGGACAGAGCATAACCGTTTATAATCAGACTCCCGAAACTATTGGTTTGATCGACCGGGTAATCACCAACATACCGGAGTTCTATGAGAAATACCATGGGTTTGAGTTAACCGCCAAGAAGAAGTTCTCCAACCGCTGGCAATTGATAGCTGGCTACACCAGAGGTCAGAGCAAAGGGTATTATGTGGAAAGCCGATGGGGCTTCTCAGATTCCAGCGACCCCAATAACCGGATCAATATCGAAGATGCGTATCATCCATCAGACAGAACCAACATCTTCAAGCTGATAGGGACCTACTTCTTCCCCAGAGATTTCACGGTGAGCGCAAACTATAGATACTACACAGGCGATCCCTTGACCAGATGGTTCAGGGTTACTGGTATGAATCAGGGCTCATTCTCTGTCGCCTTGGAGCCCCGTGGCACATTTAGATATCCCAATGTTTCGATTCTGGACCTCAGATTTTCCAAGTTCTTCAACTTCGACAAGTTCAGCCTGGAAGCGATGTTCAACCTCTTTAATGTCTTCAATGCCTCCACTACGGTAAGCCAGATTACCACTGTTGGTCCTTATTACGGTACTCCATCTCGAATCCTTTCGCCGATCATAGCCGGTTTTGGTGTGCGGTTGACCTTCTAAGGAAGATAAAAGGAAGATAACCTGAGCAGCAAATCTATCTCAGGCAATCGACAGGAGGGGGTATTTCCCCCTCCTTTTTTTATTTTTTGATCTTCTTTGTTAACCGCTAATAAAGGTGGAGCGGTTGAATTCAAGAGGAGGTACTATCCTAAAGCGGGCTAATAGATAAATTTCATTAGCAATTTCATAGAGCAACTCAGCCCTCTTTTCTCCCTTTACCATATATTAACCACACAAAACCAGAAATATATCAAAAGCCTCAGCTATGGATAACACCTTAGAAATTCTGTTGACATTTTATAACAGGATACAATATATTTTATATGAGACAGGTGAAGGAGCATTTTTGAAATAACACTCAGTGTTTGGTTTTTAATAATGTTAATTTGCCTCTCACTAAGAGCCAAAATGAGAGGGATAGGAGCTGTAAGATGAAGTTAAAACATTTTTTATCCCTGATTATGATCCTCATTTTCGTCATAAGCATAGCCTATGCACTTCCGGCTGATATTCCCACTCCAGAGGAATTTTTCGGGCATAAGCCCGGGGCTGATTTTAAGATGATCCGATGGGAAAAGATTGTTGAATATTTCCGGCTCCTGGCTGACAACTCCGACCGGATGGAAGTAGTGGAGCTGGGCAAGACCACTCTGGGTAATCCCTTTATTATGGCTATTATTTCTTCCCCTGAGAATCTGGCTAATCTTGAGAAGTATAAAGAGATATCCAGAAAACTCGCCCAGGGCAGAATCTCCGAGGAGGAAGCCGACCGCTTGGCCGGAGAGGGGAAGACCATCGCCATGATTACCTGCAGCATGCATGCTACCGAGTGCGGTCCCACCCAGATGTCTCCCGAGCTGGGCTACACCCTGGCTACCGAAGACTCCCCTCGCATCAACGAGATTCTGGATAAGGTGATTTTCCTGTTTGTCCCCTGCTTTAATCCCGATGGTAATATTATGGTAGTCGACTGGTATAGACAGCATGTGGGAACCCCCTATGAAACCGCCCCCATGCCCTGGCTGTACCACCACTATGTGGGACACGATAATAACCGCGATGGCTTCATGCTGACCCAAAAGGAGACTCAATATGTGACCAAAGTCCTCTATCAAGAGTGGTTCCCCCAGTTGCTGTTTGACCAGCACCATATGGGGAACTCAGATGCCCGCCTCTTCATTTCCCCCATGTATGACCCCCGGAACCCCTCTCTCGACCCGCTGGTCACTCGTGAAATCGAGCTAACCGGTGCCTATATCCGAACCCTGATGGAATCGAAGGGCTTAATAGGGGTCATCCATTACGCCAACTGGAGCGCCTGGTGGCAGGCGGGGACCTTCACCAACGCCTGGTGGCACAATGTGGTCAGCCTGCTTGCCGAGTCTGCCAGCACCAGGCTGGCCACACCCATTTTCCAGACCATAAGAGACCTCTCCGGGCAATATAGCAGGGGATTGGGCAAGATGGGCAATTATCAGCAAATGAACTACCCCAGCCCGTGGCCCGGTGGGTGGTGGCGCCTAAGGGATATCGTGGAGTATAATTACTGGGCAAGCATCGGCTTTCTGGAGTCCGCCGCCAAGCATAAAGAGATATATCTGAAGAATATGTATCGCATGGCGCAAAACTCTATCAACAAGGGGAAGACCGAGGCCCCTTACGCCTACATCGTTCCCATGACCCAGAAAGACCCCAATACCGCTGCCAAGATGCTCAACATCTTTATCGCCAATGGAGCAGAGATACATCAGGCTGAGGAGCCCTTTGAGGTGGAGAACAAGAAATATCCTGCCGGGAGTTATGTCATTCTGATGTCCCAGCCTTACCGTCCCTTCTTGAAAGATATGCTGAGCCCTCAGGTCTATCCCGACCGAAGGCAATACCCGGGTGGACCGCCTGAGTATCCCTTCGACCTTACCGGCTGGACTCTCTGCTACCAGATGGGAGTTGAGGCTATCGAAGTTACCTTTCCCTTTGAAGCGAAGCTCAAGCTGGTAGAAAAAGCAAAACCTCCGGCGGGCAGTGTCTATGGAAGTGGGAATTACTACATTCTGGACCATGCGGTCAGTGACAGCTTCAAAGCCATCAACCGCCTTTTGAAAGAAGGGTTCAAGGTCTCCTGGGCTGCTAAAGATTTCTCTGCCGGGAGTAAGAGCTATCCTGCCGGGTCTATAATCGTATCAGGAGCGGGAATTACCGGCAAGGTACAATCGATGGCTAACGAATTCAACCTTCAAATACAATCAGTGGGGAGTACTCCTCGCGATGTCCTGAGGCTGAAATCCCTCCGATTGGGGCTTTATCAGCCCTGGATGGGCAATATGGACGAGGGGTGGACGCGGTGGATATTTGACACCTGGGAGTTCCCCTATACCACCATCCATAATGAAGAAATACGCAACGGCAACCTGAACAGAGACTACGATATCATCCTTCTGGCAAGTATGTCACCGCGAAGCATCATCAACGGTTACCCGGAAGGAGCTGTCCCCTCCCAATACGCCGGTGGCATCGGCAACCGAGGGCTTGCCAATCTCATCGAGTTTGTCAAAGAAGGGGGAACCCTGATAACCATCGATAGCTCCTCCAATTTAGCCATCGATTATTTCAACGTGCCGGTGAAGAACATCGCAAAAGATTTGAAGCCCGAAGAATTCTTCTGCCCGGGCACCCTTCTGAGGGTTGAGATGGATACTACTCACCCCATTGCCTACGGGATGGATAAAGTGGCCACCATCATGTTCTCCCGCAGCCCTGTCTTTGAAATCCCCAAACCAAAGGAAGGAAGCCTTGCAGGAAAAGGAGCTTCCACCTATTCTCCAAAAGTGGCGAGCAGCTACCCTCATATCAGCCCGCTAATGAGCGGATGGATTCTGGGAGAGAAGACCCTGTTTAACAAAGCAGCGCTGGTGGAGGCCAATTATGGCAAGGGGAAACTCATCATGTTTGGTTTCCGCCCCCAGAACCGCGCCCAGACTCACGGAACCTTCAAGCTCCTTTTTAACTCCCTGTATTACGGTCCAGCGGCAACATCGCAGAGATAAACTGAAGGAGAATAATTAGCAACGCCTATGTAAGAAGAAAAAAGGGAGGGAATATAACTTTTCTTTGCTTCTGAAGAGTGCAGCCCTCTTTCTCTTTTGGAAAGGGAGAAAGAGGGTTTTTTATTGAACGGTTAAAATTTTATGCTCCTTTTAACAATAAATGGGGAAACTTACGGGATATCAGGCTACCAGCTCCACCCTGGTTCTTGCTAGCTTGTCGTGCCATCCCTGATTCTTCGGATTAACAACGATCCACACAAATCCTAAAAGCAGAACTGCCGCAGATATCAGGTATCCTAACCACCTCAGCCAGGCTTTAACGAATGTTACCCGCCCTCCGTCCTCAGAGACCACCCTTATCTTCATTATCATCTTTCCGATGGTCTGCCCTGAGCTTCCTGTGAAATAGACATAGTAAGCCATGCTAATGAGCAAAAACACAGCCGCAAAGTGAATGGGGAGATTACGGAGGAGCTGAAGGTAATTGATATTAAGCACCCTCACTGAAGAGATAAGAATTCCCACACCAATTATCCCCAGTATCAGCAGGTCAAATATAGCCGCCAGCAGACGGCTCTTGGTCAGTATATCCCTCTCCTCAGCATCCAGATAATATTCTTTTTCTTCCACGGGAGGTGGAGAAGGTAGTTTCTCCTCCCTTGTGGTAAAGAGAGGCGGTTCGGGGGGAAGAGGTTGATACTCATCGAATATCCTATCCAGCTCAATCTTCATCTCTTCTTTTTCAACCTCTAAAGGTTTGGGCTTTTCCTCTTCCAAAGGGAAAAGGGTGGGATGAGCCTCTTTCTTTTCTTTTCCTGGTGCTGGGGTTTCTGATACCTCTTCCTTTATTTCAATTTCCGGTTCTTCTCGCTCCAAAAGGAGCTCCTCCGGAACCTCCTTTTCTCTTTGCTTGGAAACATCTTCCGGAGGCTCCTCCACTCTGGCTTCTGCCCCTTGTTTCTGCGATTTCTCCTGAGCGGCGAGGAATCTTTTCCTCTCTTGAATTTTCTTAAGCCTCTCCCTTAACTCCGCCTTCCAATCCTTAGGGATGGAGGGAGTTGGCGAAGGTCTTTCCTCAGGTGAGAAATCCTTCCTTTCGTCTCCCCCCGGTTCCATCTTATATATAGCTCCATAGGGAGGTGTTATGCCCGGCGATTCAGCTTCCTCTCTGATGGGCTCTTCCTCCGGCACCTTAGTTAAATCCTCACCACATTCCGGGCATTTAATTGTCCCATCTTCACACTCTTTGCCACACTCAGGACATCTCATAGAGGATACCCCTTCTTTAAAATCTCAATGGTTTACGCTGTAACTTTATATATTATACTATCAGATAAAAAGGAGCAATTCAATAAAAAAGGATTATATGATGATTGACATTTTTATGAACTATCTGATATTATAATTTTTCAGTTTTAAACTGCGTTATTCATTGCCTAAAGGAGGATGAGATTGAAAACTGTTATAGAGTCGGTGCCAAACTTTAGTGAGGGACAGAGGGGCGAAGTCATCTCGGCTATTGTCAACCGGGTAAAGGAAGTGCCCGGGGCGAAAGTGCTGGATATATCGTCCGACCCTGACCATAACCGTTCGGTTCTCACCATGGTAGGGGATCAGGACTCCCTCAAGGGAGCCATTCTTGGCCTCTTTGAAAAGGCGGTAGAACTCATCGACCTCACCAAGCACCAGGGTGAGCATCCCCGCATGGGGGCGGTCGATGTGGTCCCCTTTGTCCCCATCAAGGGGATAACCATGGATGATTGTATCTCTCTGTCCAAGGAGGTTGGAGAGGAAATTGCCGAGAAGTTCAACATACCTGTCTATTTTTACGAGGAATCTGCCACTAGAGAAGAGAGGCGCAACTTAGCCCATATCCGTAAAGGTCAATTTGAGGGTTTCTTTGAAAAGATAAAGCTCCCTGAGTGGCAGCCTGATTGTGGTCCTGCCAAAGTCCATCCCACCGCCGGGGCGGTAGCTGTGGGAGCCAGGGAGTTCCTCATCGCTTACAATGTGAATTTAGGGACCGACAACCTCGAAGTCGCCTCTAACATCGCTAAGGCAGTGCGGCACATCTCAGGCGGATTCCGCTATGTCAAAGCCCTGGGGATGACCATGGAGGAGAGAAAGCTTGTCCAGGTCTCTATGAATCTGGTCAATTACAAAAAGACTCCTGTTTATCGGGTCTTTGAACTTATAAGGGCTGAAGCTCGTCGTTACGGAGTCCCCATTGTGGGCAGCGAAATTGTGGGATTAGTGCCCAACGATGCCTTACTTGGCGCGGCTGAATATTACCTCCAGATAGAAAACTTCTCCCCATCGCAGGTAATTGAAAACAGGCTCGCCGAAGAGTAGCAAGAAAACATTACATGCGGGCTATCTACCCCTTGAGGTGGGCTTATCTCGTATGGGCTCTAAACCAAGGCTTTTTATCCTCCGGTGGAGGGCAGTACGGTCTATCTGAAGTGCCTTTGCCGCCCGCGTGATATTAAAATTATTCTCCTTCAACTTTCTAAGGATAAGCTCCCTCTCAAAGTAGTGCCTGGCTTCTCTCAAGGAAGAAAAGGAGTAAAATTCCCTGTTTTCTCCCTCAGCCCGACCCTTAAGAGCCATCTCAACTGCGTCTCTGCCAATCTGATGAGAGGGAACCATTATAACCAACCGCTCCACCAGATTTTTCAACTCCCTGACATTGCCGGGCCAGGTATACTGCTGGAGCTGCTCGATGGCTTCGGTGCTCATCTGTTTAGGTTTCTGCCCGTATTCTCGAGAGAAAAGTTCCAGAAAATGCGATACCAAAAGGGGCAAATCTTCCAGCCGCTCCCGCAATTGAGGAACATATAGTGGAATAACATTTAGCCTGAAGTAGAGGTCATCCCGGAAGCTTCCCTTTTTTATCTCCTCTTCAAGATTCTTATTGGTAGCTGCGATGACCCTGATGTCAACCTCTATAGGCTCTCCACCACCTACTCTCTCGAACCGCTGTTCCTCCAATACTCGCAGGACCTTGGATTGGGTCTTATAGCTCATATCCGCAACTTCGTCCAGGAAAAGAGTCCCTCCGTCAGCCTGCTCGAACTTCCCAACCTTATCGGTAATCGCCCCGGTAAAGGAGCCCTTTACATGACCGAAAAGCTCGCTCTCAATGAGCTCATCGGGTATGGCAGCACAATTAACCTCCACAAAAAGGGCTGATGCCCTCAAGCTCGACATGTGTATAGCCCGGGCTACCAACTCTTTTCCGGTACCGTTCTCTCCGAATATCAGCACCCTTCCATTGGTGGGTGCAGCAACGCTAATCTGCTCCTTGAGCTTCTTTATAGCTATGCTTTCCCCGAGTATGGCATATTTATCCTCTAACTTTGCTTTCAGAAGCCGATTCTCTTCTTCCAACCTCTTTTGCCTCAGAGCGTTATTTATCACAAGGAGCGTCTTATCAAGGGAAAGCGGTTTTTCAATAAAATCGAAAGCTCCCAGCTTGGTGGCTCTGACAGCCATCTCCACATTGGCATGTCCGGATATCATAATGACCCCAACAGGGTAACTACCGGCTTTGAGTTTTTCTAAAATCTGGAGCCCATCGAGGCGCGGAAGCCAAACATCAAGCATCACCAGGTCGAAGAGCTCCTTCTTGGTCAGTCGCAGACATTCTTCTCCACTGGAGCAGGTCTTCACTGCAAAGCCTTCGTCTTCCAGAATACCTCTGAGCGAGGAGCAGACTCCCTCCTCGTCGTCCACCACTAAAATCTTATCTTTAGCCATCGCTCTAAATAGTAAACATTAAGGATGTTATCCCAGCAGGGGCAACTCGATGATAAACTTAGCCCCCTTGGGGTGGTTCTCTTCCACTCGCACAGAACCATGATGGTCGGATATAATCTTGCTCACAATAGAAAGACCCAAACCGGTTCCCTTGGGCTTGGTAGAGAAATAGGGCATAAAAAGTTTATCCTTATCATCGGAATCGATTCCATGCCCCTGGTCGCTGACTATTATTTGCACCCTTTGCGATGAGCGATTGTAGCTGGAACTAATAACAACCCTCCCGCTCTCGTCCATCGCCTCTATAGCGTTATCGATCAAGTTGATAAAAACCCGCTTCATCTGCTCGGGGGCAACCATTATCTGGGGGAGCTGCGGGGAGAATCTTTTCTCTACATTAATCTTTTTGGTGTTTCCCTCGTAAAGCAAAAGGGTATCTTCTATTATATGATGGAGATCGCAGAGAACCGGCTTAGGCTCAGGCATTCGAGCAAACTGGGAGAACTCGTCAACCAGAGCTTTCAGTGTGTTTGCCTCCTGAATGATGGTTCTGGTGCACTCATCTATAATCTTCCCATGCTCCCCTTTCTTGGTATACTTTTTCCTTATCCTCTCGGCTGACAGTTGAATAGGGGTGAGGGGATTTTTAATCTCATGAGCTAATCGCCGCGCCACATCGCGCCAGGCAGCCATCTTTTGAGCTTGAAGCAGCTCGGTCAGCTCATCCAGCACTATAACCAGCCCAAGATATTTTTGTTCCTTATCTTTAAGTGTGATCAAGCTAAAGGAGAAGGTTGATTTCTTCTGGTCCACCGATAGGGTGAGCTCGATCTCCATAAAGGGTTCATGTCTCTGCCTCACCTTCTTGATAATCTCCCTGACCTCCTGCAAATGGGGTGCAGAAAAGACCTTCCTGTAATTAGCTCCGATGAGGTTCCTCCCATCCAGTTTGAGCATTTTGATGGCAGCAGGGTTAATGGTGCTGAGCTCACCATTTTTGTTTAGAGAGATGATCCCAGCAGTTATGTTTTCTAACAGCGTTTCTATGTAGCTCCCCCGTCGCTCCAGCTCAAGGGTGGTTTGCTGCTGCTCTATGTTGGATTGCTCTATTTTCTGCTTGCTCGTCTTCAGCTCCTGGGTCATCAGGTTGAATGAATCGAGCAGAACACCCATCTCATCTCCTGTTCGGCTTTGAATTCGATAATCTAAATTACCGGCGGAAATCTCTCTGGTCGCCTGGGCTAACTTCTGGATGGGGATGGTGATTCCTTTAGAAAGATATAATCCTAACCAGACTGCCGAGAAGATTATCACCAGGGTTATCATTAAGAAGAGGAAAAGAAAGGAGCTTTTAATATCCTTTTTATGCAGAAGGGTTTGCTGATGGTCCCCCAAATCGCCCTGGAGAGCTCCAGCTTTGATAGCAATGGCGGGGCTGATATAAAAGCCAACCACTGCCACCCCATATGGTCTACCACCCGAGAAAGAGGAGTAAATGGGAACTCCATTGCGAATCAACAGACCATTTCCCATAGGTTCCCTCAAAGAGAATTCCTCCCCTTCCAGAGCATTTTTTATAAACACAGGGGGAACATCCTGGTAGAAAGCGAGAGGGATATGGGGATTAACAATAGGAAGAATCAACTCCTCCTCTCCCAGATAGATATTTACTACATCTAAATGGGCATCTTTTAGCAAAGGTTTGAGGTATCGGTCCTGTAACCAGAACTTTTTCTCCAGGAGATTCTCCTCGGTTACATAGGTGCTGATATCCTGAGCGAATTCCTGCGCCTTCTGCTGATATTCGCTGAAATGCTCCTCGGCAATCTCCACGGCAGATTCGGTCATGCGGATGACCGGAGTGCTCAGCCATCGGTCCACACTCTTCAGCATGAGGTCAGAAGCTACAAGAAACAGCAATATGGTGGGAATAAGGGATAGACCGATGAAGCTGATTACCAGTTTGGTCTTAAACTTAGACCCCAGAACCCGCTTTTTTCGCTCAATATAAAGCTTTATTATATTTCGGAACAGGATGATAAGGAGGACAAATACGAGAATGATGTTTATATTGAATATTACATAAATAAGAACCGTGTTGGCAATATAGGGAGGGGTGAAGGCGGGCTTACTCTGCAAATAATAGATTACGGCTGTTAAAGTCAGTATAATAAGGAGTAATCCACCTATTATCAGAAACTTATATCTCTTGTTTCCTTTTCCACTACCTTCCATGCCCTTAACCCTACTACAAACAAAAGCTCCCTTTTTAGGGCAGGAAAAAACAATAACAAAGCTTTCTGTTAGACAAATTTATTCTAATCAATTATAAAGAAAAAAACAAGATGATATTAAGAAATGGTTAGCTTTATCTCATAGAAAGACAAACCCTTTTCAGGCTTTAGACCAGCTGACCCCTTCCTTGGACAAAGCTGGGGCTTTTAATGCAGGTACTGGCACCGTGGAAGGTGGGCTAATAAACTCCCAGTATTCCCTCTCTTTCAGAATTTTTTTCACCAGCTCAATGTGAAGGGAATGCCCCCCCTTCACTGCTACCAGGTGCCCTATCAATTGATGCCGCAAAAAAGCGAGGTCTCCGATGGCGTCCAGCGCTTTATGACGGACAAACTCGTTTTCAAAACGGAGGCTCTTGTTAAGGATGGTGCTTTCGCCAATAATTATGGCGTTGTCCAGCGATCCCCCTTTGGCATAGCCGTTCTTTCGTATCTTTTCTACCTCTTTCAGAAATCCAAATGTACGGGCTGGAGCTATTTCCTCGGCAAATGTCTTGGGGCGAATCGGTAAGCTTATCTTTTGCCTGCGTATTAAAGGATGCTCAAACTCGATGGTATAGGTGACCCTGAAGGATGACGAGGGTAAAATTGCAATACTCTTGCCTTTATACTCAATTCTTATGGGCTTTTTAATCTTGATTACACGGCGATAACTGTTGAGATTTTTTATCTCTGCTTCGTGGAGCAAATAGATAAAGGGAGCAGCACTTCCATCCATAATGGGAATCTCTTGAGAGCTAAGCTCAATTATCAAATTGTCAATCCCCAGTACATGAAGGGTGGCTAACAGATGCTCTACCGTTTCGATGGAGACATTGCCCCGGCGAATAGAAGTTGCATACCTGGTTTTAGACAGAAACTTAACCAGCGGTTTTACTGCGAAGTTTTTCAGGTCAGTTCGTTTAAAAATGATGCCAGTGCCAGCTCCTGCAGGCTTAAACCTGAGGCTTACCTCTTTTCCTGAAGGAAGCCCTATACCAGAACAACTGACCGCCTTATCATCCTGTTCCGAAATATAATAAAGCTTTATATTGAGCGAAAAAAGCGGGTTCTGGGGTCTAAGTTTAAGACCAA
>CABWKN010000149.1 GCA_902505605.1 Candidatus Guanabacterium sedimentis | reverse complement strand
GTACAAATAAGAAGTATAATTATTAGATTGAAATTCAAAATATTTAACAAGGAGACATAGCATGGAGGTAAAAAAGGAATCTCGTATCTCTCGGCCGAACCGCGCTGGAAAGCCGGCACGAGTTGGAGAGACACTCGGTCAGCACGGAGTGAGTATCCTCATTCTGGTAGTATTCCTGAGCGCTTTTCTTTGTCTCTCGGTACAGGCACAAACCTCATCGGAGGAGAGTCCGCTCAGCACGGCAGAAGGTGCAGTGGCAGAGCTTTACCAGTTAGTTACCTTTAAGGCTGGCAGCACCCCTGACTGGGAAAAAGTGAGGTCGCTGTTTATCGATGAGGCTGTTATTGTACTGCGCACTAGCCGGGAAAATATAACCCTATTTTCGGTTCAAGGCTTCATAGATGAATTCGTTGATTTCATTGAGCGATATAAGGTCGAAAACACAGGGTTCGTCGAAGAAATTAAACGCACGAAGTCGATGGTTTTCGGAGATATGGCTCATATACTTGTGTTGTACGAGGCCAGCATACCCGGCTCAAAGATGCCACCGCAGCAGGGCGTGGACAGCTTTTTGCTGATTAACAAAGACGGACGATGGTGGATTGTGGCGATTACCAATGAGATTCCTACACCTGATAATCCTCTACCGGCAGAACTTTGGAAGTGATATTTGTGGATAGGTAGTGTTACGCATCGGCAAAGTACGCCACAGGCATGATATTCAGTCTCATCCGCCTGTCATTGGGGAAGAAAAGCCGTTGTTAAACTCAACAACCTGCAAAGCCAAAGCCATAGAACACTATAAGATTTTCTTCGACCTCTGGAAGGAAGTTGAATGAGTGATACCTTAAGTAGAGGATGCCAGAGGCTGGCTGTCCCCGCCGAATCCAGAATTTTTTTGCTACCTTTTCTTAAATCTAATCGTCTTTTATATTAGAGATTAAGTGTATATTTGATAAAGGGGGGTTAATCATGTCAAAAAAGGGAATCCATAGCAATTATTTTCATATGGGTCTGCAGGCGATTTTTTTCTTTTTGACCTGCAACTACCTGAGAGTTGTGCTGCATGAAATTGGGCATGGACTGGGTGCGTCTGCAGTAGGGATGAATTTCGTAGGTATTTACACTGCTGTCTTCGGCAGCAGCTATTCCCTCATTCATGGAACCGGACCCACGTGGCAGTATGTCGTCAGGTCGTTCAGCGGACCCGGGGTGGATTTATTCCTTGGTCTGTGTATCTATTTTATCATCCTGCCCCGAGTGAAAAGGTGGGGCTCACAACTCTTCTGGCTATTTTTGGCAATTACCACGCTGTTTGCCTTCTGGGGATACATGGTCATAGGGGGCTTATTACGCTCTGGTGATTTTGCTAACCTGGCTGGATTGCTCGGAATCCCAAATCTGTTGGTAGGTGCTGTCGGGTTAATAGGGCTGGTTGGCTTTGCCTTCCTGTTAACCCGTCGGATATTCACCGTCCTGTCCCAGTATTTTCCCCTCAATTCGTTCAGCCAAAGGTTAGGGACTTTGTTTCTTTTTTTGGGGCTGCCTTGCATTATCTATGTAGGAGTTGGTAAGCTTGTCTCCCGCAATTTTTCCCTCACCCGTTTATTGACGGAATTGCTTCTCATTGTCGGGATTTTGATAGTGGTGACCCTCTTAAGCCGTTTGATGAAGGTTCCATCACAAACCATTCAATCACTGCCAAAACGTTCTACTGTTACAGGCGCAGCGGCTTTTATCTTGGTGACCATTGTCTGGCTGGGCGTGTTTGGTATCAGGTACGAGCAAGCTAAAGCATTGGTTTGGGATACGCCAGCAGAGGACAGCGTGAGCTTTTGCAATATTCATATTCTGATTGAGAGAGACAGCACCGCACAAGTTGATTTCTTCATGCGACCCTGGGGTGATTCTCTGCGCTGGAAAAAACTTGAGAATTTGACGCCGGATTGGACGGTTTACCTGACATTCATTGAGAAGAATATGCCTGTTCTTCTGGGAGTGGATGATTATTCTGTTACTGAGAAACAGATGGATACCGTCACCCCCATATATATGGGAGTACGGTTCCGAGGGACCGGATGTCGGAAGATAACCGTTTTGACAGACTTAAGCCATGTCCTACAGAAGATGGATGAAAATACCTTGGCACTGAATATCACCGACTTCTGGCAACAGACACAGGGATATCTCGACAGATTGGAGGTCAAACTTTCAGAAGGATTGAAATTCACCGCATATGAAATCGAACCTCCTCAGGCGAATAGACCCGGTCACTTCGATGAGCAAAGAATTTTCTGGGAAAACGATAGTTACAAAACCGCACCTGGGAAGATTCACCTGATCATTTCCCGAGCAGAAGCGCAATAAGGAAATTTCTATAACAACGGCGATTTCCGGTCCGGGGGGAGTTGGTTTCCCCTGGAGAATATAAGGTCACATTGAAAGTTGGAGAAAGGGAGCTCACACAGAAACCTCTCGTCAAGCCCATGCCAAAAACACTATGATGGGATGTATGTGTAAAAGCATTGTATATTAAAATGAAAAGGATTTTTCCATGCGAAGTGCAAGCCAGATGAAACGAGCGGCGGGATTGTTCTTTCTTATATTTTTGGCTTTAACGATCAATGCCGAGGAACTGCAGAATAGCAATTTTGATTTTTCGGGTATTGACCAGTTCTGGAAGATTGTCAGCATCCTTGAACAGGACCAGGAACCGGATGCCAGAGATTGGACGGCGCTCTTCCAGACACCCGGCTATTGTGAGCTCATCCGGCGGGAATGGCCCTTTGAAGAAGAGTTCTTCAAGAAAAACTTCAGACTCGTATTCAAGCCCTCTTTGTCCAGCGCCCTGAAAGAAGAGCTGGAGAAAGAGGACAACCGCTGGCTCTCGCATTATGTGCGGATTAAATCGCTGAAGGAACCTCTGCTCCGGCACCAGAAATGGCTGCACACAGCGCCTTTGATGACCAAGGCTATGGGGCTGACACAGGAGTATCTGCCGCAGGGTTTGCTTGACAATGTGCCCTTGCCGCCTATTTCCTTCATCTTCTTTGACCTGGATGCCAGGGGATATTCCCCCATTCTAGTCGATTTGCTCTTCGCCCTGGAGGAAGGGGAGAGCGTTTATTATCTTTTGGCTCACGAAGCCCATCATTATTACCGGAATAGGAACCTGACCTATGACCCCGGAGAGGTGAGAGCCAGGCATGAGCGGGTACTCTGGGTTCTTGACCAGATCCAGGCGGAGGGCATTGCCGACCAAATCGATAAACGTACCACATATTTTGAAGGTGGCGAACAGGAAAAATCGCCAGACGCCGTAAGATACCGTGAGCTTGTGGATGAGTCGCCGCGCATTATTGCTGAGATGAATGGTTTTCTCGAACAGATGGCCGATTCCCCTTCCCGGCTCCCGCAATTGGGACGAGAGCTGCGAAGGCGCATTCCCCAAAGCGGACATCCGACCGGGTATTACATGACCAGGGCCATTATCGCTGAGCTGGGAAGTGAACCACTTATCAACACTGTCGGAAATCCCTTCGCCTTTTTTTATTTGTATAATATAGCCGCCCGCAAGAGCGACCGCTATCCCGTCTTCAGCAATAAATCCATAGAGTTTCTCCGAAGTCTGGAACGCGCATACTGTTCGGCTCCGGAGTATGACTTGGCTCGGGATGCGATGCAGGGAGGATTTGATTATTCGGGGGCTGAGCAGTTCTGGCGAATCGTCGAGCTGCTGGAACAGGACCGGAATCCGACCGAGCAGCAATGGAGCACATTGTTTGAAAATCGCGGCTACCAGGAATTGCAGACCAGAGAAAGAGGATTTAGCCGCGATTCGCTCACCAATCTCATTTCTCTTGTGTTCAAACCGTCAAGGGCAGAGGAATTGAAAACCGAATTGAAGAAGGGCTCTGTTAGATTATTAAACCATTTCGTTGAGGTGAAGCGACGGAGACAAGAGCTCACGGAGCATATAGAATGGCTGAAAACGGAAGAAATGTTCAATCACATCATGGAGGCTATAAAACCCTATCTGCCAGACAGGGTTGTCCGGGAGTATCCTTTCCCTCCCATATTTTTTATTTTCTTTTCCCTCGACCTGCGGTACGGATATCCGGTCATGGTCATTGACCCGCTCTATTCCCTGTCCCAAAAGGCGATTAGCGAATATTACATAAAATTTTATGCCTTTAACTATTATCGTGACAGGATTCTGTCGTATGACCCCCAGGATATCCGCCAGAGGCATATTGACCTGGTCGATGCCCTTGATTACCTGCAGTTCGGCGGTCTGATGGAGTGCATTACGGTCAAGCATGCCATCTATGCCGATAATCCTGCCAGGATGGAGGAGTTGGCCAGAGAGTATCAGTCGTCATATCAATATTCCCCCCAAATCATCAGAAAAATTGATGAGCTGCTGCGGAAAATGCTGCAGGCGCCCGAAGACTCTGAAATAATGGGGACCTTGGTCTTGAAATCTCTTCCCCTTGAAGGAAGACCCACCGGGCATTATATGGCCAAAGCAATCATCGAAAACCTTGGAAGGTATTGTCTGATTGAAAATTGCGGTAATCCGTTTGCCTTTATACGGCTTTATAACCAGGCCGCAGCGGGGCACACGGAGCGTTATCCCGTATTTTCCTCCGAAGCCTTGAAGCTGATTGAAATGCTGGAAAAGGAATATGCTCAGAAGGACAAATAACCTTGCCAAAAAAGGGGCGGTGAATAGAAGTCAATAAAGGGTAAATTTTTATAGGGATTAATTAAGCCACATCCGCCTGCCGCCCTTAATAGGCAGATAAATAGTTCTTTTTTACGAATGCCAATGGATAAGACCCTCAGTAGTTGCTCCTGCCTAAGTTTACCTGGCCCTGGGCGTTTACCCCACCGAAGGCTTTGAAGCTGATGACCACGGTGCCATTGGTCTTAAAAACTTTGACTGTGGAACTGCCTCCCTCACCATGACCACAGATGAGCTCATCAATACCGTCGTTATCTACATCAGAGGCAGTTATCTGCACATCGCCGTTGGGGTTGCCACCAAACCCAAAGGCTAAGAATTGCTTGATTAAGGTGCCGTCCTTTTCAAACAGTCTGACCTTGTTTCCTCCATTATAACCGGTGGATGCGGCTATCTCTAAGTCAGCATCGGCATCAAAGTTCCCCACTGCCAGACGGACTTCACCGCCGGGATTATCGGTAGAATCAAATGCCGCAAAGGAGCGGATGACGGTTCCATCATAGTTGAATATCTTCACCCGGGAGCTGCCGCCCTCGCCCATGCCGGCTACTATCTCATCAATCCCATCGGCGTTCTCCAGGTCACCAGAAGCCAGATGGACCTCACCCTGAGCATTGGCAGCACCAAAAGCTTTGATGCTCCTGATGAAGGTGGCATCAGTCTCAAAGAGCTTCACCCATGATTGTCCCCCTTCGCCCATAGCTATGGCTATCTCGTTATCGGAGGTATCGGCATCGAAGTTGCCTATGGCCAGATGGAGCTCACCGTTGGTGTTTGATGCACCGAAGGCTTTGAAGCCGCCGATACAGGAGCCGTTCACCTCAAAGAACTTTACCCAGGACTTTCCCCCCTCACCCTGACCGGCGGCAATCTCATCCAGGCTGTCGGCATCAATATCACCAATAGCCAGATGGACCTCACCCTGGCTGTTCACCGTTCCGAAGGCTTTGAAGCTATTCAAGCCATTTGCCAGGAGGTTGAACTCCTTTATCCAGCTTTTTCCGCCCAGACCGTGAGCGGTGATAAAGGCACCACCGCCTGCAATGAGATAGGTCTCCCCGGCACCGGTGCGTCCAGGGGGGGCAGCATATGCAGCGCCTATGATAACATCGTCATATCCATCCCCATTGACATCTCCGCTGGCCACAGCATTGCAAGATTGATCAATAAAATCATCCCCTAAGATGGTGATATCGGCCTGGTCAGTGCTCAAATCTATGGTGTAAGGCGGTGATAAGAAACTGTCGCCGAAGATGACATAAGCCTCCCCGGCATCGGCTCTTCCAGGGGGGTCAGCCCAAACAGCACCGATGATAATGTCGTCATATCCGTCTCCATTTACATCCCCGCTGGCCACCGAAAAGCCAGAATAATCATAAGCATCGGCCCCCCAGACGGTGATGTCGGCTGGTGTGGTGCTCAGGTCAATAGTTATGGAAGAAGATGGGTTGAATCCAAAGATGACATAGGTCTCCCCGGCTTTGTCATCACCACCGGGGTCAGCCCAGTAGGCACCGATGATGATGTCATCATATCCATCGCCGTTTATATCCCCGCTGGCCACCGAAAAGCCAGAATAATCATAAGCATCGGCCCCCCAGACGGTGATGTCGGCTGGTGTGGTGCTCAGGTCAATAGTTGCAGATGGTGAGCTGGAGCCGAAGATGACATAGGTCCCCCCGGCTTTGTCATCACCACCGGGG
>CABWKN010000148.1 GCA_902505605.1 Candidatus Guanabacterium sedimentis | reverse complement strand
CCTTGTTTAAGCAGAGCGACCAGCTAAGTCGTTGCCGAAGATAGTATTAGACAATAAAGGAGTGACGAAACTTTACCAGTTAAATAAAAGAATCGTGAAACAATAGAGTAGCTTACTGTCTATTAAACTTAAAAGTTAAACCAAAAACTTAAGGCGACGTTGGGTGCAAACTTTCTGTCATTAGGAAACCGCAGGTTCTCGATCCTTTTCGCTAAAAAGTATGTATCCCATCCAGACCAAACTCACCGCCGCAAGTACCCCACCAATTGTGCGCAAGATAAGGGGAGGAAAAAGGATGCCCGAAGACAACAGCATCCCAATGGTGAACAGAATAGCACTCCATTTTGGAAACACGCCTGCGCGTATAATGGCAATACCAAACATGATGAATCCCAGGGGATATAGATAAATCATCAGGTTATGGGCAATTGAGAACAGCGGATGAGTAAACATTGGTCCGCTAAAGTCAATCAGGGCTGGAGCATGAATAGCAAGAGTCGGCCAGACAAATGCCATGTCGAATTGTAGGCCCGCGTAGAAGAATGAACCAATAAATACGAGCACGAAACCGATCAGCCCTAAGAGTCCAGCTTCGTTGACCTGCCTTGCGTATAATCCTAACAAAGCCAGCGGAGTTAGAACTGTAAGAATAAACGCAAGCACACTAAGGAGCGCCCATTCATTATCGAGGATCCAATCGAGCATAGGTTTGTCTGTAGGTAGAAGCAATGACGGAAATATCCCAAGTAGGAGTAGCAGAACGCCTACCAGGATTAAAACGAGTCCGCTCCAACGAATCAATCTATTAGCTAACATGGTAAACCTCCTCTCACCAACAGTGATAATGGCTTTAACTAAAATAGCAGAAAATAATTAAATATGCGTCCCCGAAATTACCCATTCTCAGAATTGTGGAATTTCCAAATTATAAATATAATCCATTACTGCATGACACCATAACTTGCCAAGAAATCTAACATGATGAGTATATCCACACCAGCGTGGAACAATGCCGCACCCAATATACTACCGGTCTTTTGTATGATATACGCCCACAAAAGCCCTAAGAAAAATGTCGCCATTAAAAATATTGACAGATTCGGTGTAAAAGTAACCTGGAGATGAGCCAGTGAATAAATGAGCGCCGTCAAGAGAATCGATAATTTAGCTCCCACAAAAGGCTCAAATCTCTTTAAAAATAATCCCCTGAACAATAGCTCTTCCGTAAACCCATCTGCAAGAGCAATGATTAGTATCGATGGTGTCAAAGAAATAAATGTAGCAAAGCTTATATTCTGAATTGAAGTGAGAAAAAGAGTGACTAAAAATAAACTCGAAAAAGATATTACTCCGATGATAAGCCCTAATTTAAGATTTCCCTTTGTCATATAAATAGAGGACATATTATCTCTGGAAATTTTGATCAACGCCATAATGCAAACAATTACCACCAAGTCCTCTAATAGCTTATCTATCGTGATGCCATTGAGGGTGTTGATTTTTAGGTCTAGGATTCGTAGCCCCCAATTACTTAAATACAAGCTCAGGAAAATAGCCACAGAAGCAACGAAAAAGGCAAAGAAAACCCTCCAATACTTCTCAAGATGTTTATTCCGGTAGAGAAATATTGAAAAGGTTAAAAATAAAACCATAAGTCCTATTTTTAAAATGAATCCAAATTTTTGGGGTATCGTGTCTGTGAAGGTTAAATTAATAAAAATGACGAGTAAACCGCATATCAGCAAAAGCATGAATGTACCAAATCGATTTACCTTTTTATTTTTAGAAGTGCTCTTGTTTTTCATGTCTAATCTCCTCTTTTACTATTTAATAAAACATCTACTCCCTTGTTTAGCAACATCTTTAGCATTTAACGAATCCTTAAAAGGAAAAGTTCAATAAATTATAAAAAAAAGAGAAGTGAGTGCAAAAAATTTTCCATAGGTAATGCTTAGTGTATATATTGCTACATTGTGGCTATCAGGGTAAACCTCTTAATTAGAGAGTTTAAAGGTATTGAATAGGTATGTTAGTAGTGGTATAATTTTGTAGATGGAAAAGAGGATTATTATATTCACCGACCTGGATGGAACATTTCTCGACCATCATACTTATTCCTTTAGTGCCCTGGAAGCAATCCTTGTTCGTCTTAATAAATTGGAGGTGCCTTTGATATTCTGCTCCAGCAAAACCAGGGCTGAGATAGAGGCTGTGCGTCAGAAATGCAGCAATTCTCACCCGTTTATCTCCGAAAATGGAGGGGGAGTCTTCATCCCCAAAGGCTATTTTCCCTTTCCCCTTCAAAGAGGTATGCGTCAAGGTGAATATGTGGTGATCAAGCTGGGAGCGCGCTATGCCGAGTTGGTCGAAGCACTCAGGGAGGCATCGGCCGCTGTTGGGGCGTCCATTCGTGGCTTTAACGATATGACCATAGAAGAAGTTGCTCGGGAATGCAATCTCTCAGAGCCAGAGGCACGGCTCGCCAAACAACGGGAGTTTGATGAGCCTTTTTATCTATTGACTCAGGAAGAGGAGGCTGAGAGGAGAATTTGTAAAGCCATTGAGAACTCAGGATATTACTGCACTCGTGGAACTCGTTTCTTTCATATCCTCGGAAAAAGCGATAAGGGAAAGGCTGTCCGTCTTCTGCTCTCCTTTTTTCTCAGGGTGAGAAGCTCGTTGGTGAGTCTCTCTTTAGGCGATAGCCAGAATGACCTACCCATGCTGAAGGAGACAGATTATGCCTTTTTAGTGCAGAAAGGCAATGGTGAATATGACCGAGAGGTTCTGAAGGAAATGCCCGACATAACTCTGGCCCCCGCTCCCGGTCCTCAGGGGTGGGCTTATGCGATGTCTGATTTTCTTGAAAAGCTTGCATTTGGTTGAAAGTTGTGCTTTAATATCCCCTTAAAGGAGAACATATGAAATTCCACACAGCACTTCGACCCTGGGCAGTCAGGCGTCTGGAAAAGATTGAGCATATCAATATGGTGGTGGGAATTCCTTGCTACAACAACGACTCTACCATAGAGCATGTGATCGATATGGTGAGCGAAGGAATTGCCAAATACTATAGGGATTTGCAGGTTTTAATCATGGTGTCGGATGGCGGCTCCACTGACGACAGCAGAGAACTTGCCAGAGACAAATCTGTCTATCCCTTCATAGAAAAGATAGTTACCATCTACCGCGGAATCCCCGGAAAGGGAACTGCTATCCGCATGATTTTTGAGGCAGCTTCGTTCCTGCAATCCAGGGTATGTGTTATGTGCGATGCTGACCTCAGAAGCATCACCCCGGAGTGGATTAAAGCTCTGGCAGACCCCGTCCTCCGCCATAGGTACGATTTTGTTGCTCCTATTTACTCCCGATTTAAATATGATGCCACCATCACCAACATCATCGCTTATCATCTGACCCGTGCTCTGTTCGGCAAACGAGTGCGCCAGCCCATAGGGGGAGATTTTGGGCTTTCCAGAAGTATGATCAACTTCTACTGTGGGCAAGATGTATGGATGACCGACATTGCAAAGTTTGGTATTGACATCTGGATGACGACCTCAGCCATTATGGAGGAGGTAAATATCTGTCAGACATATTTAGGAACCAAGGTCCACGATGTGAAGGACCCCGTGGAAAGCCTGGGACCTATGTTCAGGCAAGTGGTGCACACCCTCTTTCAATTAATGGAAGACTATTCGGATAAATGGCGCAGAGTTGAAGGGAGTACCTCTACCCCTACTTGTGGCAAAATTATTAACAAGGAGCCTAAAGCTTTTACAGTAAACCTGGAGGGGATGATTGAAAACTTCAAGGAAGGCTTTAAGAACCTCTCAGCCCTGTGGGAAAATATTATAAACCCTCAGAGTTTTGCCGTTATCCAGAGCTTAGCCAAGCAAAAGAGAGATAATTTCCGTCTACCTACCGAAGATTGGGCGAAGATTGTCTACGATTTTGCGGTGACCTTCCATCGATGGAAGAGGGACAAAGGAAAACTGGTAGATACTATGCGCCCCCTCTATTATGCTCGGATAGCCTCTTTCATTAATGATACCAAGGACATGAGTACTCAACAGGCTGAGGAAGTAGTGGAAAAACAAGCCCAAACCTTTGAAAAATTAAAACCCTATTTATTAGAAAAGTGGGATAAAGAATAGCCACTCTTTATTGAGGCAAAGCAGCAATGAATCCATTGAAAATCGTGTTTGCCTCCTCAGAAGTTATCCCCTTTGCTAAAACCGGAGGATTAGCCGATGTTTCTGCATCTCTGCCCTCTGCTATGGCCTCGCTGGGGCATCAGGTGCAAATAGTCATGCCTATGTACCGCTCCGTGATTGAAGGTAACTTCAAATTGAAACTGATGGATAGTTCCATAGAAGTCCCTTACCGAGGACAACTGTTAAAAGCTAAGGTCTATCACGCAAAGATGGGACCCAATCTATCGATTTACTTCATCAGGCGGGACGAATTCTTTGACCGTAGCGGGTTATATCGGCTTCCAGAGGGGGATTACTTCGACAACCCTGATAGATTTATCTTCTTTAGCAGAGGGGCTTTGCATTTGCTGAAACTGATGGGCTTTCAGCCCGACATTATCCATTGCAACGATTGGCAGACCAGTCTGGTTCCAGTTTATCTTAAAAGCTTATATAAGGATGACCCGTTTTTCCGCTCTACCCGAACCATCTTCACTATCCATAATCTGGCGTACCAGGGCGTTTTTCCAAAGGAATATATGGACGTCAGTGGATTACCCTGGGAGCTTTTTTCCATACAGGGACTCGAGTACTATGGACAGATGAATTTTATGAAAGGCGGGATTATGTTAGCCGACATAATCACCACTGTGAGCGAGAAATACGCCCAGGAAGTCAGAACACCAGAGTTCGGGTATGGTTTAGATGGCGTTCTCAGGGATAGAAGCGCAGATATCTATGGAGTACTGAACGGGGTCGATTATAGTGAGTGGAACCCAGAAACTGACTCCCATATTGCTGCCAATTATAGTGCAAAGGATTTATCAGGGAAAGAGAAGTGCAAAGAAGCCCTGATGAAGATTCTTGAATTGAAAGGACCCGAACACTATCCTATCATCGGGATGATCTCCCGTCTTGCTGATCAGAAAGGGTTTGACCTTCTGGCTGAAGCAGTAGATGAGCTGCTAAAGTTAGAGCTTTTCTTGGTATTATTGGGTCAGGGAGAGGAAAAGTACGAGAAACGCTTCTTAGAAGAAGGGAAAAAACACAGAGGGCGCCTTGGAGTCAGGATCGCCTTTGATGGTGTGCTTGCCCACCGCATTGAGGCTGGCGCTGATATGTTCCTCATGCCTTCCCGCTATGAACCCTGCGGTCTGAATCAGATGTATAGCTTGAAATATGGGACGATACCCATTGTCAGAGCCACCGGGGGATTAGATGACACCATTAAGGAGTTCAACCCGGAGACAGGAAAAGGGAATGGATTTAAATTTGCTAAGTACTCCTCAAAAGCGCTCATAGATAAGATTAAAAAAGCCCTGGCTTTATATCAGAATAGAGAACTCTGGCTGAAACTGGTGAAAAATGCGATGAAGGAGGATTTCTCCTGGGAAAGGTCAGCCCTCAAGTATCAAGATATTTACCACCAAGCCCTCTCCAAAGTATGAGTTTAAATTAATATCTTCCTTATTTAAATCCCGATCTTTATAACCTTGATTTCAGTGTCTAAGTTTTACTTCCGGTGGAGAGCTACTTCTTCAGCCACCAGGTGATATCTATATCAGCAAAAATCCCGTCTTTTTCCTCGCATGCTCTAAGGAAGTGCTCTCCCTGCTGCCCCAGCTTCCCTGTTGCTTCCACCTCTTCCAGTAGCCGGCAGAGCTTCTGAAAGTTATCAAAATGAAGACTTACCCGCTCCTCAGCGTAATCTCTGGCGCTCCAGGTTGTTATCAAGAACTGCCAGTCGGAGCTCTCCAGCAGAAGGAGCTCTCGAGCAGCCTGTGATAAAATTCTGTCTGCTATCTCGCTCATTTTAGGGTGCCACTGCTTCAACAGCTTGAGAAATGTTTCTTCGGCACGGTAAATTTTTTTCCAGGTCCAGCTGTTCTGGTCGTTAAGCCATATATAGTGAAATCCACCTTCACCCCACGAGCCTTCGGGCAGAGTTATAATTTCTCCCTGGGGAGAGCTTTCCAAATAGCTGCTGCAGGTTAAGGGGCTAATCTCATGGTCTTTGCTCATATTCTGGAAGAGAGAGTGGAGCCATTGACACCCCTCAAACCACCAATGACCGAAGAGCTCCGAGTCAAAGGGGGCAGTCAGCACCCCTGGCTTCCCTGTTTTATGATGATGCTCAAGGAGAGCATTTTTTACCAGACGAAGGAAGTGGTCAGCTTGCTCCTTTGCCACAGAGGGAATTCTTTCTGGGTAATACTCCTCTTTATCTGCTAAGTCGGCTTTATAATCGATAACCCTCCAGTAGCGTAGCCCACCGGGATGGTGCTTTTTATGAAAATCGAGATACCAGCTATTTCCCGGATAGCCCCATTGCCCGCTCCAGACCTGAAGGCTGGTCTGAGGGTCGCGGGTGAATACCGCCACCGCCTCCGGAGAAGCTCCTCCCTGGAGGAAATAGACGGAGTAAGGGATTTTCTCCTTTTCCGCTTTAAGAGGCTCGTAGCTGGCGGAAAATCTTTTCCACAGCTTCTGCAGGGCTTTAAATCGCGAGAGATACATCCCTATGGCCTTGCCCCCCCGCAACAGATGGTTATCAATTATAAAGTATTTAATCCCTGCATCTATAAGGAACTCTTCCAGGCCCTGCCTCATGCGGGCTCTTTTTCTCTGGTCGTGAACCGGAAAGCTCCATTTATATCCCGGTCGATAGGCGCATTCTGGAAGCCAGATTCCTATGGGGGGTCTTCCAAAATGGCGGCGATAACTCTGCACCCCTTGCTGAATCTGAGCGTGAACACACTCGTCAAAACCGAGCAGGGGCAGATATCCGTGAGTAGCAGCAGAGGTGATAATCTCTATACTACCATTATCCTGAAGAGTCTTAAAAGCTCCGATAAGGTCTCTGTGAAAGCGGTTCTCAAAGCTTTCTCCTATTCTGGTATAGAATTTCAGCCACCACTCTGCCAGCGCAGCCTTATGTACTTCTCCATATCTTTTGAAGTCGGATGCGTTCTGGCGAGCGTAAGAGAGTTTCTCTTCAATGTAACTCTGCAAGCCTGTAGCAAAGTAAGGGTGGCTTAGCTGCTCGCATAAGACAGGGGTTAGGCTTAAGGTTACCTGGGGGTTTACCCCTTCTTCTGCCAGGTCGTAAAAGGTGTTAAGCAGAGGGAGATAGCTTTCCACAGTGGCCTCATAGAGCCAGCTCATCCCATGGGGCCAGTCCCGCTGCCCTATCACATAGGGGATATGGCTATGCAAGACCAGAACGAAATAACCCTTCTTCTTTTTTTGCTTTTCGGTTGGGCGAAGCATTTAGACATTCATTGGTTAATTATTCAATCGTTACTTCGCGCAGATATTGTGCTGCTAATTCGGGAGTGCTTGGATTTATATAAAAACCACTTCCCCATTCAAATCCGGCTATTCTCACGAGGCGGGGGATGATATCAATATGCCAGTGATAATCGTGTTTTATGGTCACCCATTGGTCTGGGAACTTTGGTAAAGCTTGAGTATTAGGTGAGGTGCTAAGAACAAAATTGAAAGGAGGATTTTTTAATAAAATTTTTATCCGGAGGAGGATATTTCTCAAAAAGTGCGAGAATCTCTCTAAATCTTCATCAGTAATCTCCGCAAAGCTGTAGTTGTGTTTTATAGGCGCCATAAATACTTCAAAGGGAAAACGGGAGGCATAAGGAGCAAAAGCAAAGAAACCATTATCTGAAAGGATAACTCTAGTTTGGGTATCCTTCTCCTGCTCAATGAGGTCGCATATCAGACAGCGCTCTTTTTCCTCATAGTGTTTTTTTGCAGCAGACAGTTTAATATTAACATTTCGCGGAATTATAGGGAGAGCGATCACCTGGGAATGAGCATGGGCTAAAGACGCACCCGCTCTCTTTCCGTGATTTTTAAAAATCAATATATATTTGAAGCGGGGGTCTTTATAAAGGTCTCTTAACCTCTCCCGATAAGAAAGAAGAACTAATTTTATCTGTTCGAGTGGGAGGTCTGCCAAATCTATACTGTGCTGGGGTGTTTCAATGATTACTTCATGAGCTCCTACCCCATCCATCATATCGTAGTAGCCAACCCCTTTTTTTATTTCCCCGGCTTCTATCTTCAGAGCTGGGAATTTGTTGGGCACAACCCTCACCTTCCAACCAGGGGAGTTGGGAGGAGTATCGGGGGCACGAATAGCCCATACCTCTGGAGGGGTAGTTTCCTCATTACCTTCGCAAAAGGGACAGCTCTCCAGATGGTTATACTTGGCACTATCATGCAAATCCGAAGGTCTGGCTTGCCTTTCCGTAGCAATGATAACCCACCGCTTCTGTAAAGGGTCATATCTGAATTCTGGCATTTATATCTCCTTTTTATGAGTACTATTTTTCACCGGCATGGCATTTTTATACATTTTGCTTCTTTTTAATTTAAACCATAAACTACTGAATTGATGTAATAGATATTGCTAATTTAGCTGTCCATTGCCTACCCTCAGGTAGGGTTATTTCCCATTTTGGCATAATCACCGTGCTTTGATAGGTGCGGTCAAATCCCTTTTCCGACTGGGAAATTGTTTCAATGGGGAACCACCAGATGGTAGGCTCTTTATCCATATAAATTGAGAGGGAAAATTTTTCCATCCTATTACGCAGTTCCACCACCTTAGCTCCCGCTTTGGTACCGGAAGTTGCCATCATGTAGCGCTCATCTTCACCATTCATAAATGATAAGGTCACCTCAGGACTACTACCGGCTAACATAGAAAAATTAAACTCAACTCCAAAGGTCAGTTCCAGAGGCTCGGTAGCGCAATTGATAATGCCATAATTAATATCCAGTGCAGACTTATTATACATCATCCGCATCTGTTTGACTATCTCTAATGGAAAGATGCCACCCTGTATGAAAACTCCTCTTCTTTTTAAGGTTAATTGTACACCTTGTTCCTTTTTTTCAATAGTATAATTGTAAGGCTGGTTGAAAAAATCTCCCAGCTCCGTAAAATTAACAGAACGGAACTGACCAATATCTACATCCTTATCAAAGAGATGGTCTATGAGGCACACTCTGCGGTGCCTATCATATACCAAAAGCTCTTTCAACTTTTCTATTTGGGAAGTCTTATCAAGGTCATGAATACTGATCTGCCCTTCCTCGGACTGGTCATCCGCTTCTTTAAGGCTTCCCGATATGGTCTGATGATAATGCTCGAATCTTCGTGCTAATGTATTGATGATATTCAAATTGCTCGGTTTATAATCTAATTCAAACAGTATCCCTCCCTCCCCCGGGTCAAAATATGCATTCAGCCAGGGATTGCTGAGAATTACTTCAGGTAAGCCGTCGCCATCTAAATCTACTATTTCGGTATCAACCCATTGTCTTGTCTCCTGATAAACTATTCGGTCAATATACCTCTCACCCTGTATCAGGCGCCGATACAGAGCATCCCTGAGATGGGGCAGATAAAGTCCCCCAAACACTCCGTGCCAGTAGCCATCGTTGCACTGCGACTTTAAGAGTTCGGTATAAGCCGCCTTTAAGTATTCAGTCTGCTGAGGATAGCTCGGCCGGCTATCTTTCAATTTTTGGATAGATTTGCTCAGCGCTAACATCTTTTTGTGCAATTGATTGCTCTCAGGGTATTTTATAAAGAAGTTTCTCCAGATTCCTCCCTGGAGAAAGCCCTTATATCTATCGAAAAGCCCTTCTTTCTTTAATTTCTCTATCAAGCTGCGGTACTCTGTGGCACGCTCGGCTGAAAGAGCCCACTCTCCCATCTCAAAGTAAGCCCCAATCGGCAGTGCAGCCAGACCCGAGGGGGGGAATTTATCAAGGTATTCACTGCAGGTCAGAGTCTCTATCCAGTGGCTGTTCTCTTCCAGCGCAGCGAAGAATGTTTCCAGCCATCCTTCCTCATAGACCCACTTCTTAGTGCCCGGCCAGGAGCCAAACTTCTCGCCGTCATCAACTATTACCACCAAAGGGATTTCCTTGAGTTTCGACATCTGGCGGAGGTAGTTGATGGTATTCTCCACCTTCTGGAAGGGAGTGGAATACCTTAACCGCTCGCTGATGGGGAATAGAGTTAATAGGGAGCCCTCATCCTCCACATTGAAGTAGCCTAATAGCTCACGCTCTTTAAAGCCTATAGCTTTAAAATGGAAATCATCGACCAGGGAGAATTTCATTCCAGCCGCAGGTAATGTCTTTGCCAGCTTCGGCTCCCAGACACGTTCGGCAAGCCACATACCCTGCGGTGTGGTATGGAAGGTATTGCTAATAAACTGTTTCAACCTCTTTATTTGCTCAACCTGGTCTCTTTCAGGGATTACCGGAAGCACAGCTTCGTAATAGCTTCCCGCAAGAATTTCTATTTGTCCTCTTTGAAGCAATTTTTCAATAAGCTCAAAAAACTCCGGGTGCTTCTCCCCTATCCAATCAAGGAGTACTCCGCTGTAGTGGAGCACCATCTTTATTTTCGGATGCCGCATCAACACCTCAAGGAAGGGCAAATAGGAATCTTGATAGATTCTCTCAAAAACCCTCTCAAAATTTCCCAGAGGTTGATGGCAATGACACCCGAAGATTAAGTATATCTTGTTCATAAGAGGTTATGGTATTATTTGATAGGCAACTCTAAGATAAAGAGGAACTTCCATGCCTAAAGCCCGATACATCTCCGATAGCTGCAATTTAAAAAGGATTGAAAATAGCTTCTCGCTTTCTGGCTGTTCACCCTTTTTGAGCCACCAAAACCAATCGCTCCCTTCGGCGATGTAAATTGCGTTTAGGGCTTTTTCAATGCTCTTCCTTTTTTGTTGTTTTTCCTCCGGAGTGAGGTGTGCCATCCAGTTCTCAAAGGTTTTCCTTGCTTCAAATAAATGATCCCAGGCTTCGTTTTTTGCCGGCTCACCGATCCAGGTAGAAAAGTTCCCATATATCCAGGAGCCCGGCGCTATATGAGTTAAGTAAGGCTGACTGCCCCCGTCTTGCAAGTTGAGAAACTCGGAAAAAGTTATAGGTATAAACTCACGGCGGTTAATAATCTTCTGGTATAAAGAGAGCAAAAATCTCTCTCCCCCTTGGGGAAAATACTCCCAGGCGTTTTCACCGTCCATTATGATAGATATGATATATCGTTCTTCTGTTTTCTTTAAGCTGTTTTTTAGCGCCACCAGCCGATGGTAAAAATCGCTGGCAGCCTCCTCCTCATCCCATGATGAATAGACAAAACTTATGATATTTGACAGAGCCTGGTTGCGAAAGAATATCGAAATTTCCCTCCCTTGATTTTTAAATTTATGCGGCACATAGAGCTTCTCTTCCGCAAAATGCCTCTTTTTCTCCCTGCCCGCACCGGTAACCTCTGCAAGGGATTTTCGCAGAATTGCTTCATCCGTGGCCAGCCATCTTATCCCATGATTTATGCCTAATTCTAACACCTTATTGCTTACTCCACCTTCTGGAGGCCACATCCCTCGTGGCTCTATGCCAAATAGTCTGGAATAATATTCCACTGCCAATCGAATTTGTTCCTCCGCATCATAAGGATAGCTGAATCGGTGCTTTGGTAGCTGTAACTCTTGATGTGCCTTTGTAGCCAGGTAATTATCGCATATAAGGGGAAGTAGAGGATGGTAGAAAGGAGAAACAGAAATCTCAATTTGACCTTGCTCCTGTAAGTGTTTGTATAAGGGTATAATTTTGCCTATCAGCTCCTGCTGTTTGGCTAATAAAAGCTCCTTTTCCTCCTGGGTAAAATTTCTGTCCTTATCAATCAAAGCAGCCACTTCATCGTCTTTTTTAAGCGATGATCCACACCAGGCCATATTGAACAGAACCTGCAAATCTAAATAATCTTGAAGCGTAAAGACGCTTAAGGCTTTTTCCAGTTGACGCTCTGCCTGAGACTGCTTCTGCCATAGCTCGTTGTAGCGCGGTGAAGGGTCTATCTTTCGCTCCTTATTAATAGTAAAAAAGTTTTTCAGCAGAAAAAGCTTTTCATCGATAGTGAGCTCAGAGACTGGCTTTGAGCTATAAATTAGATAGGGGTCCTCAGCTGAGCCTTCACTATAATCTTCTAATTGAACAAAAAGGGAGGGAACAATGTTAATAACCGCACGCATCTGAGGAATCGCCTCAATCCATGCCGCCATATCAAAGTAGTCCTTGATTGCGTGAAGACGCACCCAGGGGAGAATATACTCTTCGTTTCGTGGATCCTTATACATCGGCTGATGCATGTGCCAGACAAAGGTGATAAAGACTGAGGAATTATCGTAGGTCATACAGCTCACTATCTCTTCGAAGCTTTTTACTTACCAATGGGTAAATATCTTCCCTCTCCTACCTTAAGATTGCCTTTTACTTATAATAGCATAATATAAAACAGTCGCTCGGTGATGTCAAATATATAATTCGCACTCATGTGAAAACTCCTATCCAAGCTTTTTATACAGCATTAGCATCAAATCAGAGATTATAAATATTTGATAATAGCTCCCTCAGGCTCAAATTCTCCCCTTGTAAAATAGAAAAAGTTGAATATATAATAGTGAAGGGCTGGATTTACAAATGATGCGTCAATCTTAAAGTAGCCTCCTCGTTGCAGAGCATCAAGAATGGTTTAAATAGTTAATAGAAAAAAGTGGTACTATCGTTTTAAAATGGACAAGAAAAGAGTGCTCTGGTTATCGCTGGGTATAAGTGTTCTTACTCTGGTATCTTGCTTAGGAGCAAAAGAAAACTTCATATATTTCAGAACCTTCTTCTTTTTTGCTTCAGGTCTTATCTTAGGAAAAAAGTGGGGCAGCCTGAGCCAGGCAATTTTTTTAGCTATGCTTTTTATTATATCCCCTTCCTGGTTGCCCTCTGGTGCTTCTTTCTTCCCTTATATTGGCTTTCTCCTGGGAAGTCTTTGTCTCACCTTCTGCGTCGGCTGGAGAAGAAGCTATAACAAAGTTCCCGTTACGGTATCCTTTGCCGTGGTGGTTTTTCTGGTATTTACGGTCGCCTTAGTTTATAGCCAGAGCAAGGTAATGCACCCTTATTTCCCCTTCCCTTTCATTATAGCTTTAGCCGCCTTTATCTATTATTTCTTCCGAATGTTTAAAAGCCGCCATTTAATCCAGCTGTTAACCTTTGGCCTGATTGTAAACTACCTGTTTTCCGCTCTCTTCTCTTTTATCACCCAGCTGAAATCTCTCTGGTTTCAACCATTCATTCGGGTTTACCTCAATCTGGTCCCTGGAGATTTTCTCTCCCTGCTGGTAGTCGCCTTTATCATACCCCCTATGGTTCCTTTTCTTGTAAAGAAAAAGGTAATGAAGGAGGAACAGATATTCCAAGAGATTAAAATTTAATAAAAAGCTAAAAAGATGTTGACAGGGGGGCATTATTCTGATATAAGTTTTCCTAATAATCTTTCAAATACCTAACAGAAGGAGGCGTAGGTATGACAAAGGCTGAGTTGGTTGCTAAAATAGCGAGGGAGGTAAACGTTCCCAAAGCTGCAGCTAACAGAGCGGTAGATTCCTTCATTGATGGAATCACTACTGCGCTGAGGCAAGGTGAAAAAGTAACCTTTGTCGGCTTTGGAACCTTCACGGTAGTTCATCGGAAGGCCAAGATGGGGAGAAATCCTCGCACGGGTGCTCCCTTAACCATCAAGGCAAAGCGGGTAGTCAAATTTAAGCCAGGAGCTAAGTTGAGCGCCGTTGTAAGCTAAAACCTCCTCGCACCCTGATTTCTTTATAGCCTGAGGGGCAGGTAATCCTGCCCTATTTTATTTGCAGCTCAAACAGGATGCTGCTCACTTCGGAGTTGGAACTGAAATTGCGTCCGCAGACTGGCTGGTAACTCCGCTCATGCTGTCCACCAATTGAAGCTCCAATTGGTATTTCCCGGGTTTAGCTTTTAGCTGAGTGGTCAGGGTGTAAAGCTCATCCTTCTTATCTGTTATCTCCTTAGAGGTGAGGCCAAAGGATATCTCCTCGGTAACTTTATCTACCACATTGCCCGCTTCGTCTTTCAATTCTCCCAGAAATTCCATGTTCACCTTGTAGGTATCACCCTCCCTGTAGTATCGAAAGTCTGCATATCGGACCATCACCGTGAGCTGTATGGCGGTAAGCCCGGATGGGTGCTCAGAGAAGCTGGTACTCCAATTAAAGGGTAGCTTCGGTGGAAGGGGCTGTTTAATTTGCGGCGGTGGGGCAGCGGTGGAGGGCTGGTCGTAGGATATATCGGGTTGGAAGATGTACTTCTCTTTTATATCATCAAGGGCTCTCTGGTATTCATCGGGAACCGGTTCAAAATAGGAGCGCCCTTTCTGAACCTGCCAGTAATAGTCGAAGTAGCTCTGAGGGTAAGGTCTGAGCAGGAAATACTTTCCGCTTCCATATAAGTCAGCGAAAACCAGCGGCTCATTTGGATTTAGGTAGGCTGATGACAATCTGTAATATTGCCAGAGATAAGCAGGACGAGCACTTATGCCCGAGACAATCTCCTTCCACTCTCGGTCAGGAGGACCAAGAACGATGTAAATCTGCCCGCGTGCTGTTTTCCATCCTTCCAAGCTTCCCTCTTTGAAGCTCTCATTAGCATAGTCAACTCTGCCGTAAAACTCCTCCTTGAGCTCATTAACAAGGGTCACTGGATTGTAATCGCGACGATCCCAGAATATTTGAATGAACCTCATTCTTTCTTCCCGGGTCTTTAACTTTTTGAACCTGTCTTTCTCCTCTTTCAATATGATGTAGCCAACGGGACCCTCGTGCCATTTTTTCAAAGAGCCCTCTAACTCTTCTTGTGCGTAAGTCTGTTCGCAATTTATCGAAGGATGCGAATAAACTCCTTCCACTGTGAGCAAAAATATAGGAAGTAAGAAGAAGCTTATCATCCAACACTTTCTGTCTCCTTTTCTCATTTTGCCATCCTATTCTTTTTTAAAGGTTAACAAAGAAGGGAAAAGATATTCAGCGCCCATCAGCGAGGTCCTTTTTAAAGACATCCGTAGCCTTAGCATACCATTCATCGGTCAGATTATCATATACCAATGTATAGTTGTCTCCCCTCTCGATGACGATTCTGAAGACTCGCCTCAGGGCTATATTATCCCCTCTTTCCCCTTCATACCATCGCTTCAATACCCTCTTAATATTATATCTTTTTTTGCCTATCTGAAAAGAGAGAGGAGTCTCCTCTCCTTTATAGCCGCTGTAGCACTGAACTTTGACTGGCTGCCAGCTTTCGTCAATTATCATAATCGTTCTCTTATTCTTTTATTCAATATCTAATCTCAGGTGAGCAGCTCGCCGATAAGCTGAGCTAACAGGGAGCGGGGCAACAGTGCTGGTTTGTTTACTTCCTCAAGGACTATCTGTTTCATTTGGCGGTCGAATCCCATACAATCAAGAATGATAAGCTCCACCCCAAGGGCAGAGAGCTGCTGGGCTGCCTTCCTTAATCTCTCAACCTCCCCATAAGGGGAAGCTGATTGGATAACAGCCTCCTGTCCGTGTGAACGCCATCTCTCTCTGGCAGAATCTATCTGCTCCGGCAAAGGAGCGATTATCCCCAGTTTTCTCAACGGTGAAAGTGCCTCAACTGTATAGTGGAGGAGCTGTGAAGGGGAGATAATCAATCGGGAGGTGTCAAACGGAGGAAAATAACCGGTGCATAGAATGGTCAACAGGTCAACTCCCTGTCTGGCTAGCTTATCGACGCAAGCTTGCACTAAAGGGATAATCCTCTCCTTGGCTACTTTAACTGCCCTTCCATCTTTTAACCGGGTGATTAAAGGCTGCTCCCCCTGTGTGGGCTTTAGCTGTTCTATCTGATGAAAAGAAAAACCGTCCAATGCACCTGCCTCTAAAAACTCTATTTCCTCCCCTGAGATTTCACTCATCTCGGGGATAATATCCCCTCGACCCGATTGACCGATGGTGATTGCCCCGACAGTTTTGACCACTAACTCTCTCCCTCACACTGGCTAACTCTTGCCCATAGTTTGAAGGTGCTTCATAGAGCCATATCTCTGTACTACCCGGCGGAATTCATCACGGTCGTAAAAGTTCACCTTCTCCTCACCGAATGCCTTAGCTACCTCAATAATAAACCTCACGGCTACCTCCATATCCGTAATATGGCTTACCCCGGTAGCGCACCCAGGCACTGGTGTTTCAGTTGTTATGGCAATTCCCACCACCGGAGCATCGGTTAACACTGACGGTTGCATAATACTATTTATATGGTAAAGACCGTTGTCATAAGGGGTAATATCGGTGGTGGTAAGAGGGAATACCGCAGGCATCCTCCCGCTTGCTATCTGCATAATGTCGAGCAGGTCTTCACTTGTTTTCAAGATATATCCCTCTTTTACCGTGGGAGAGATAGCAAATCCTTTATGGTTAATGACCCTGTTTCCTTTGGTGGTGTCCACCGATAGAATGGCGTCCATGGCTGGGTCCACCTCCAGTTGGAGGAGTCTGTTCATATCCACTGGAGAATCCATAAAGTCCACCGGGTGGTGAGGTTTAATGGGAGCGCGAGGGCAAATATGAGTAGCCCCGATGACATCCCCACTTATAATATCCCCTTGTAGCTGCATATCAGCCAGCTTTAACATGGTGCCAATAGCGGTTACCGCCCCATCCGCATCTGATACTAATCCCACCTTTGATGGGCGGGCTCCTATGCCTCCAACCCTCCCAACAACTCCCAGGGTGGGAGCTTTTCCGCCGCTTTTTTTGCCCGCGCTGCCCGGTATGAGCACTTGTATAAAGTCGGTGCTCTCCTTCTCTCCTTTGAGATGTTCCACTGTCACCTCGGTTAACCCACGATTACGAAAGACCTGGGCTACGGTATCCCCGCTCACCCGAGAACTATCTAATAACTCATACGCCTCCATGACCTGTTTTAAAGCCATATATTAAACCTCCTTTTTACCTCGTCTTTCCAGTTTCATAACTATATAATAGAGCATCATGGAGGAGACAATCCCATTGAAAGCAAAAGCAGAGAAAGGAAAGATCCTGATAATATAAGGATGTCCTGAGGTAATCCACCCGATGACAAAGGACACGAAATAAACCATAAGAGCTTTGTAATTGCAGGATATCGCCTTTCCACTTTGTCCATGCTCCCCGCTCCTGCGTTTGATGAGATAATAATGGGCGATGATAATCCCTCCTATAGGACCGATTCCTACTGTCAGGAGAGTCAGAAAGAGTTCTATCCTGCCCAGAATGCCAGCCGCCGCCAGCAAAGAGGACAGAACACCGGCTACAATAGTAAGCTTCCACTTATCCCATCGTATTATGTTATTTAATGCTAACACAGCGGAGTAGAGATTGTTATCGTTTGATGTCCACTGGGCTAATGCCAGAATCACAAATCCAATCAATCCCAGTCCCAGATACTGCGGTGAGATAATCAGGAAGGGAAGCCTCTCGTGGTACTCCCCGGTGGACATCGTCAGAACCGACCCTACCACATGCATCAGGGCGCTCACCCCCATAGCCAGGGTAGCCGCATAAAATACATCTCTCACTCTTCTCCTGGCATAGCGATAGACATCGGGGCTGGTTACTGCTCCCACAATAAAGCCCCCTGCTACCAAGGAGGCAGCTCCCCCTATAGTTAGAGGATAAGGGTCGGGGTGATGGTTTTTAGCCAAATTCACCAGTATATGAGAGGGAAGGAAATTCTGCCCAATCTTAAGCATTGCAGCAATAAGCACTATCAGCATTAAAGGCACTGATATCCAGCTCAACATTTTCAGACCACGGAATCCAAAAACAGCCGTGGACATCATCACCATCCCGGCAGTAAAGGCTATGTAGGAAACAGGCACGCTGGTTTCGGTGTAAGCGTTTACCGTCTCGGCAAAAAGCCCTGCTTGAACGCCAAACCACCCAATAGAAGAACCCGCCAGACAGAGGGATATTATTTGAGAGCCGACACTCCCGAAGGGAGCTCGGGCAACCAGAGGGGTAGAGAGCCCTACCTTCGCCCCTATGAAACCGGTCAGACCCATCATCACAATCAGCATTACCTCCCCTAATAGATAGGCTATTACCAGGCTCTTAAAGGAGCCCAAGCCCATCCCCACCATCATTCCTCTTAAGATGGCGGACATCACGATGGCCACCCCGATCCAGACCATCGCTACACTAACCCAGTGCCTCCTCCGCTCTGGTGGGACGGGAGTGAGGGAATAATCCTCAAGGAGCTCAGATTTCAAGTTGGGCTTCTCTCTTCTTTCTATGGTCAGTTCTCCAAGAAATGGGGATAAGAACTCAACAATAACTATTCTATCAAAGGCTTCCCGTTAATTCAATTAACTTTTCCAGCACACCAGAAACAGGGTCGGCTATAAAATCTCTTGATAGCTTGAGGGGTTGATGATATATTTATATTGTTTTTCCCACTATCAGATGGTTTTAATTTTTTTCCTCTTCGCAGAAGGGAGGGCAAACATGAGGGATTTAAAGTTACTCCCCAAAATTATTGTAACCCTGTTTTTGATTCTGCTCACCGCCCCGCTTCTATCCGCCCAGACAGCAGCTCCCTCACCAGAGGAATTTTTTGGCTTCCGAATGGGTGCCGACTATAAGTTAGCCAGTTGGCCTCAAATAATCAATTACTTCAAACTCATGGACGAAAGGTCGGATAAACTCAGGGTGGAAACACTGGGGGAAACCACCGAAGGGAACCCCTTCATTATGGTGATTATCACTTCCTCCGACAACATGACTCAGCTGGATTCTTATAAAAGAATCCAGCGTTCTTTAGCCAATCCCCGAGGGCTCAGCCCTGAAGCGGCTCGAAAGCTGGCTGCCGAAGGGAAAGTGGTGGTTATGATCAGTTGTAATATCCATTCCACCGAAATCGCCTCCTCTCAGATGTCCCTGGAATTAGCCCATCAGCTGATTACCGATGAATCACCTCGGATTAGTAACATACTTGATAAGGTGATATTTCTACTGATTCCTTCTCATAATCCCGATGGGCAGATAATGGTGGTTGACTGGTACAACAAATATCTGGGCACCGAATATGAGGGCGGGAGGATGCCCTGGCTTTACCACAAATATACCGGGCATGACGACAACAGAGATGCCTTTATGGTCACCCAGAAGGAAACCAAGCTCATAACCAGAGTTCTCTATCAAGAGTGGTTTCCTGAGATAATACTGGACGAGCATCAGATGGGCTCCTATGGAGCTCGGCTCTTCGTTCCGCCATTTACCGACCCCATTAATCCTAATGTAAACCCAATCATCTGGCGAGAGATTGCACTTCTGGGAACCCGAATGGCGATGGACTTGGAAGAGGAGGGCTACTCCGGTGTGGTCAGCAGGGCAATCTACACCGGCTGGTGGGAGGGAGCTTTCCTGATGACCCCCTGGTGGCATAATATGGTGGGGCTATTGACCGAGGCAGCCAGCATCAAGGTGGCCACCCCCATTTTCATCGACAAATCCCAGCTCAGTGGTGGGCGACGAGGGCTGCCCGAATACAGACAGCAGGAGAACTTCCCTAATCCCTGGCCGGGGGGCTGGTGGAGGCTCAGGGATATAGTGGATTATGAGTTGATCGCCTCCTTTTCCTTGCTGGAAGCAGCCGCCACTTACAAAGAGGACTTTTTGTATAACTTCTATCTAATGGGAAAGCAGGCTATTGAAAAAGGAGAAAAAGAGCCTCCTTTTGCCTTCCTCGTCCCTCCAGACCAGCGGGATATGATAACTGCTATCAAGATGATAGAAATCCTGATGCTGGGAGGAGTTGAGGTTCATAAAGCCTCTGATTCCTTCACCGCCGACGGGATTACCTATCCTGCGGGTACCTATGTGATTCTGATGTCCCAGCCATTCAGAGCCTACGCCAAGGATATGCTGGAACGCCAGCAGTATCCCGATATCAGGCTCTATCCTGAAGGTCCCCCGCAGTCGCCCTACGATTATACAGGATGGACCCTACCTTTGCAGATGGGGGTGAAGACGGTGACCATCAAGTCCCCCTTCAGGGCAGAGCTGACAGAGATAAAAGAAGCTGAGTATCCCGAAGGCATGGTCTCGGGACGGGCCTCCTATGCCTATGTATTCTCGCATAGCACCAATAACTCGTTTATCGCAGTAAACCGCCTGTTGAAGGATGGCTATCAAGTCTTCTGGACTAAAGAGCCGCTGCAGCTCGCCGACAGGAGCTTTGAGCCAGGAGCGGTAATTGTCCCTGTCAGAAAGGAAATACACCAAGCCATTGCTTCCATAGCCAAAGAGCTTCATCTAAACATCTATGCGGCAAACAAGAAAATCAGCGGGGAGGGTTATCTGCTGAAGCCCCTGAAATTGGGCTTATACCAGCCGTGGACGGCGAATATGGACGAAGGGTGGACCAGATGGCTGCTGGAGCAGTTTGAGTTCCCTTACAAGAACATCCACAATGCTGAGATGCGCACCGGCAACCTCAGAGTCCGCTACGATGTCATAATCATCCCCGACGATAACCCCCAGCGTATAATAACCGGGAGACGAGACGAACGACCCGACCGCCCCTCTACTCCCCTGCCGCCACCTTACGAAGGGGGGATAGGCAACGAAGGGGTGGCTAACCTGAAATCCTTTGTAGAAGCCGGCGGTACTCTCATAACCTTTGATTCCGCATCCGAGCTGCCTATAGAGAGCTTCGGTCTACCGGTGAAAAATGTGCTCAAAGAGGTTCCAGATGATGAGTTCTTCTGCCCGGGCTCTCTATTGGAGGTGGAGGTAGATAACACCCAGCCCATCGCTTTCAGCATGGGCAAGAAGGCAGCGGTTTGCTTTGTGGATAGCCCCGCTTTTGCTCTGCTGCCGTCCTTTGACCAGAACGCAAGGGTGGTGTTAAAATACCCGTCGAGGAACCCTTTGCTAAGCGGGTGGATATTGGGGGAAGAAAAACTCTTTGACCGGGCAGCTCTGATTGAAGTGGAGAAAGGAGAAGGACGCATTATTCTGATAGGGTTCCGCTGCCAGAACCGTGCTCAGCCCCATGGGACATTTAAGCTGCTGTTCAACTCTCTGTACTATGGCCCGTCAAAGCTGAGTCGATTACCTTAAAAATCGGGGATATAACCGTCTTTAACTCTGGAGAAAAATGACCGAGAAGCTTTATTTAAAAAAGCCTTATCTGACTGCTTTTTCCGCTCGTGTGTTATCTCAGCGAAAGACCGAGCAGGGTTACCAGGTTATGCTCGACCAGACCGCCTTTTACCCTACCTCGGGTGGTCAACCCCACGACCAGGGGACCCTCAACGGTATCGCCGTTAAGGATGTGTTCCTGAAAGATGATGATATCCTTCACTTGCTGGAGACCCCCATTTCCGCTCCAGAGGTGAAGGGTGAGATAGATTGGGTGCTCCGCTCTGACCATATGCAGCAGCATACCGGTCAGCACCTCCTGACAGCTGTCTTCATTGAGCTGTGCCAGGCTTCAACTGTATCCTTCCATCTCGGCAGGGAGATATCTACCATTGACCTTGATATAGGTTTGCTTACAGAGCTGCAGCTGGAGCAGGTGGAAGAGTTAGCCAATCAATATATCATTAAGAACATTCCTATAAAGGCGTTTGAGGTATCATCCGAGGAGTTTTCGCAGTTAAAACTCAGGAAAAAGGAACTCCCCCAAGGTGTGGAAAGCATCAGAATAGTAGAAATAGAGGAAGTGGACCTCTCCCATTGCGGGGGGACGCATCTTCGTTCCACCGGTGAGATAGGGCTGATAAAAGTCATTGGGTGGGAGAAATATAAGGGGACTACCAGGGTCAGCTTCCTATGCGGAAGAAGAGCCCTGAAAGATTATCGGCAAAAGCATAAGGTGATGCAGGGTGTGTCGGCTTCTTTATCGGTAAAGCCGGAGAAGCTCAGCGAGGCAGTTGACAAACTGAGGGAGGAAGGGAAAGGCTACCGTCGGGAGCTGAAGCACCTGAAGGAGAGGCTGACGGGTTTCATTGCTCAGGAGTTGATAGACAGAGCTGTCCCTTACGAAGACTTCAATCTCGTAAAGAGGGTTTTTCGCCAGGAAGACCTCCAGGTTATTAAGTCTGCAGTGATAAAAGCGGTTAATCAAGCGTCTCTGCTGGTTTTAGCAGGGGTGGAGAGCCAGGGGATGGGTCATCTTATCTTCGCCTCATCAAAAGGATTAGGGCTCCCCCTGGGTGAAGCACTGCGGGAGAGCTGCAAAGAGATAGATGGCAAAGGCGGAGGTGGTGAGGGGTTTGCCCAGGGGGCGGGAACCAAACACCAGCATCTGGAAAAAGCTCTTGAGTCGGCTTTAGACTATTTAAAATCTAAAGGCTGACCATAAACCGCTAGAACCAATGGGTGAAAAGAGAAAACCGCCCGCAGCTTCGAACATCTGTACACTCGCAATCTGACTACCATTTTAGCCCTGAAGGAGGCGATAGCGTCTCAGGAATTCATCGGAAAAGAGAGAATTGCTACCAGGGGTAGAGAGAGTATAGATTTTTTCAAGAAGAATATGAATCGCATTCCCAGGGTTAAGCTTCACACTTCACCGTCTCCCGCGGGGTATTTACTGCATACCTGAATGAAATACGGTCCTCCGCACACATCTACATCACCCCGTAGGAGGGGGAGTTACTTCTCCTGAGAATAAGCGATATTGCCGAGCACGGCCTGAGCTATTAAGGGAGTGCTCTATTTTTCGGGAGTCAGAATCTTCACTTCACATCGGGCGAGCTCTTTAAACCGCTGAGCATCTTTCTCGGAGCCTACGATCTCCCCCCAGTGCATGGGAATAGCCACCTTGGGCATAAAGGTGTTGACTGCGTTGGCAGCTTCATCAGCATCCATGGTGTATGTTCCCCCGACTGGCACCAGGGCGATATCTGCTTTGATATTCTGCATCTCGGGGATAAAATCTGTATCCCCAAGGTGGTAAATCCTTGTTCCGCCAACAGTGACGATATACCCCACCCCCATCTCCTTCTTGGGATGAAACTGTTTGCGCGCATTATAAGCATGAACTGCCTCAATGGGCACTCCCTCGACGGTCAATTTATCTCCTGGCTTCATTGTTTTTACATTTCCCTTTAACTTGCCAGCCGCATTGGGAGTGGTAACAATGACCGTGTCAGGCTTGAGAATTTTCTGCACATCTTCAGGGCAGCAGTGGTCGTAATGGTCGTGGGTGATTAAAATGATATCGGCGGGCTCTCCATCCTTCAGCTTCCAGGGGTCAATGTAAATGACCTTCTCTGCCTTGATAACAAAGCTGGCATGCCCTAACCATTTTATACTTTCCAGCATCTTGCTCACCTCCGGTGAAAATTGGGAAGTCGGGAGAATACCGACCTCCGCAAATTAAGAAAATGAGTAGCATGGATGATACTCACTATTCTAAGGCAATATCGTTTTTCCATACTCAAATAGGTTGCCCGCCTGGTAGATATCCATCTGAACTTGAGAGAAGCGCACCCCTCCCTCAATCTTCTTGCCAGTGGTGTGATTAAAGACCTCCCCGGTGGATAAATTCACCTCAAGAACATTCCTGGAATCTACCTTCCCCGGATGGCTGATAATCCCAGAACATACCATGAGAGGAAAGCCCGAGTTTATAGCGTTCCTCTGGTAGATAGCGCCAAAAGACTCCCCGATAATAAGGGATATCCGCAGGGAGCGAAAGCAGTCCACCGCCTGCTGACGGGAGGACCCCGCACCGAAATTCTTTCCCACAACGAGGATGTCCCCTGGTCTGGCTTTCTGAGGGAAGTCTTCCCATCCGGGGAGGTTCCCCAGGGCGAACTGCCCCATTTTCTCAAGCTCGGTTATGGCTAGGTGGGCATTATGGTATATCTGGTCGGTGTCAATATCGTCTATCGCCCTTCCTTTTTCATCTCGGAGAACCCATACCTTCCCCTTGATTACCACCGGTTTTTTCATGACTAATCTCTCTTTTATTAAACTTTATCCGGAGAGGTGATCCTCCCGTAAAGAGCCGATACGGCAGCGGTGGCGGGGCTGACCAGGAAAGTCTTTCCCGCCCCCTGCTTCCCTTTGAAGTTTCTATTGCCGGTGCCGAGCTGGACCTCCCCCTCGCCGGTCATCCCCACTTGCCCCGAAGCACAACCACCACAGCCGGAACTGGTCAATATCACCCCGGCATCAAATAGGACCTCCGACAAACCCTCCTTCAACAGCCGACCATAGACCTCTCTGGTACTCGGCACCGCCTTGAACATCACCCCCTCGTAGACTCTCTTCCCTTTCAGGATAGAGGCAACCACCTTGAAGTCCTCCCAGCGTCCGTTGGTGCACGAACCCAGAAAGATGGAGTTCACCCTCTCCCCTTCCACCTCATCCACATCAACAACTTTAGAGGGGTGATACGGGAGGGAAATTTGGGGCTTCAAGCCGAAGATATCTATATCTATAGTCTGGCAGTAATGGGCATCGGGGTCAGCTGTTATAGCCTCAATATCCTCCTTGCCTGCTCTGGCTCGGCAATAATCGAGTACCTCCTTATTCGGAGTGATGAAGCCGACTATACCCCCCATCTCGGTGACCATACTGGCCAGGGTTATCCTCCCATCGAGGCTGAGGCTATCTATTGCTTCCCCGTAAAACTCTATCGCCTTCCCCAAAGCTCCTTTGGAACCCAATCGCTTTAGGACGGCTAGGGTGAGGTCTTTAGCGCTCACAGGGGGGGATAATTTCCCCTTGACCACCACCTTTATGGTCTCAGGAACCTCAAACCATGTCTTTCCGGTTTTGAAGGCAAACGCTATATCAACATCTCCCATTCCTTGCCCCAACGCCCCCAGGGCTCCCAGGAGATTAAGATGGCTATCGGTTCCTACGGCTATACATCCCGGCAAGCACAATCCTTTATCTATCAGAATATGCGAGCCAATTCCCTGGTCGACATCGAAGACCTTTATCCCCTGCTGGTAGGCAAAGTCACGGCATATTTGTTGGTTATTGGCATAGGGGATATTATTAGCTGGAGCAACACAATCGAAGGTAAAGAAGGTCTTCGCAGCATCGGCTACCTTATCCTCATTATAATTCCTGCGGAAGTTCTCCACCACATTAGCTCCGCCGAAATCCCGCGCCGTCCGCAGGCCGATATCAACCCATACCACTTTACCCGGAACGACTTCCTCCTGGCAGTGAAGGCTGATTATTTTCTCAACGACAGTATTGCCCATTCTTACTTCTCTTATAGAGCCTCCTTGTAATACATGGTTACCTCCTCCGCCACCTCCAGGGTAGTGGAACTCCCTCCCATATCGTAAGTTCTGACTTTGCCCTCTGATATCACCCGGGCAATTGCGCTCTCAAGGCGCTGCGCCTTTTCTTCCTCGTTAAGATACTCCAGCATCATTTTCACACTTAACAGGGTGGCCATAGGGTTCACCTTATATAAACCGGCATATTTAGGGGCGGAGCCGTGAGTGGGCTCAAACAGGGCGTAGTTGTCTCCCACATTAGCGGCACAGGCGAACCCAAGCCCGCCAACCAGTTGAGCGGAGAGGTCGGATAGGATGTCCCCAAAAAGATTGGAAGCAACAAGAACACCGTACTTATCCGGATTTTTTACCAGCCACATGCACATGGCGTCAATATTGGTTTCCCACAGCTCAATATCCGGGTATTCGCGGGCGATTTTCCGGGCTTCCCCCAGCATCATACCACCTGTCTCCCTCAGCACATTGGCTTTCTCTACCAGTGTTACCGTCGGCCTCTTATGCTTCTGGGCGTATTGAAAGGCTTTCCTGATAATAGCCTGACAGGCGGGACGGGTGAAGAACCTGACCGATATGGCTATATCTTCTAAGGAGACATTGGTAAATCGCCGTGCCTTTGGTTGATGCTTTAAAAAAGCATCCATAGTCTCCCTCGGGAGAGGATGAAACTCAATACCGGAGTAAAGCCCCTCGGTATTCTCTCTGAAGACTATCAGGTCGATGTTGTCCCGATAATTGAGGGGATTCCCCTTATACGCCTTGCAGGGTCGGATATTGGCATAGAGATTGAGTTCCTGTCGCATTCTCACAATGGGGCTATAGTAGGTATATCCCTTTCCCTGAAGCTCGGGCACCAGCTCTTTCTCAGCTTCTTCTTTTGGTTTTGAGGTGATGGCTCCAAACAGGCAGCAATCGGTATTTCTCAAAATCTCCAGTGTCCGCTCCGGCAGAGGATTACCCTCCCTCCTCCAGAACTCCCAGCCCACATCACCCGATATGTACTCGGCATCGAGCTTTATGGCATCCAATATAATTCTTGCAGCCTCTAATACATCTTTCCCGGTGCCGTCACCGGGCAGCCAGGCAATCTTATACTTGGCCATAGCTTCGACTCCTGATAAACTATTCCGTTTCTAATAGCTTACGAGTATAGGGTATCAGACCACCGCTTTGCAGAATTCCCATAACCTCCTCCGGTAAAGGGCGAAAAGTAAACACCCCTTCCTCGCAGGTCAGCTCCCCTTTTTCAAAATCAATAGTTACTACTTCGTTGGGCTTTATACGGTCGGGGGCATCGGCGGACTGGATGAGCGGGAGCCCGGCATTGATGGCATTGCGGAAGAATATGCGGGAGAAAGACTTGGCCACCACTGCCCCCACTCCAGCGTACTTCAAGCAGGTAGCCGCCTGCTCCCTGGAACTCCCGCAGCCGAAGTTTTTACCGGCAACGATGACATCTCCCCTGCTCACCCCTGAGGCGAAAGCGGGGTCGAGGTCTTCCAGGGAATGCTTAGCCATCTCTTCAGGATCGGTGATGGTGTAAGTATACTTCCCCGGAAAAATGACATCGGTATTGATGTCGTCCCCATATTTCCATACTTTTCCTTTTAATAACATATATTTGGCTTCCATTATATAAAGTATTACTTTAATAAAAAACTACAGGCTCCGCACATCGGTGATATGCCCCTTGAGCGCTGAGGCAGCTACGGTTGCTGGACTGGCCAGGTAGATGAAAGCATCCCGACAGCCCATCCTTCCTCGGAAGTTACGGTTAGCAGTGCTCAGGCAGACCTCTCCCGGAGCCAACACTCCCTCGTGTGCCCCGAGACAGGGACCGCATCCGGGATTCATGATAATGGCACCAGCCTCTGCCAGCTGTAGGAGAATACCTTTGTTCCATGCTTCCCGGTACACTTCCCATGAGGCGGGAAACACCAGCAACCTCACTCCTGAAGCAATCCTCTTGCCCTTCAGGATGCTGGCTGCCACCTCAAGGTCTTCCATCCGGCCGTTGGTGCAAGTTCCTAACAGGGCTTGATGAATTTGTGTTCCCGAAACCTTATCAATCGCTTTCACATTGTCCACCTGATGGGGGCAGGCAACCTGAGGAGGCATATGGTTTACATTATAACGGATGACCCGCTCGTAAGCAGCGTCGGAGTCTGAGGTGATGACCTCGTAATTATTCTTAACCCGGGGTCCCAGCCATTGTGAAGTCTTCTTATCGGGGAGGACATATCCTATTTTGGCTCCCATCTCCACTGCCATATTGCACAGCACCATCCTGCCGGCAATGCTCATATTTTCTATGGTCGGTCCGCGGAACTCCACTGCCTTGTAAAGTGCACCATCGGCTCCCAGCTCTCCAATAATGTGGAGGATAAGGTCTTTGGCGGAGACCCACGGGGGGAAAATCCCCTCTACCTCTATGCGGTAAGTCTCGGGGATTCTGAGCCATAATTGGTTGGTTGCCCAGAGAACTGCCGCCTCGCTTCTCCCTATTCCCGTAGCAAAGGCGCCGAAAGCCCCATAGGTGGTAGTGTGGGAGTCGCTGCCGAGAATCAGTGAGCCGGGAAATGCATATCCTTTTTCGGGCAACACTTGATGGCAAATACCTGTCCCTACATCATAAAAGCCCTTTATTCCCTGTTCGGTGACGAATTCCCTTATCACCTTATGGTTGAGGGCATGCTTCTCGTTAGCTGCCGGAACGCAGTGGTCCAGAACTATCACTATCTTGTCTGGGTGCACCACCTTATTCCTGCCCAGTTGCTGGAAAATCCTGGAGATGGCGGCGGTATTATCGTGGGACAGAATCCTATCAGGGGTAACGGTAACTATCTCTCCCGCGGCAACCTTATCTTTACCCGATTTCTTTGCTAGTACCTTTTCAGCGAAAGTAAATCCCATGGTTCCTCCATGTAAAAGGAAAATTACAGCCTGAAAGGGTCGAAATTGAGGAAATCGGCATAGTTCACTATTATGGCTTCCACTGAGTGCCGGACCCCCTCCCCCTCCTTGGAATGGACGGCGATAATATGGAGAACCTCGTCGGGAATTCCTTCCTCAAAACAGAGTCCCACCCCGGAAAAGGGATGGCGAAGAAAAATGCCTGACCTGCTCTGGATAAATTTCCCCTTCTCTTCGGCGTATTCCAGGAGCTTACCGATATCGTGGAGCAGGGCTCCAGCAATGAGGTAATCTTTATTAATGTTTAACTTATCACCATAGACCTCGCTGAAAGCCTCTGCTACCTTAATGCAGACCCTGGTTACCGCCCTTATATGGTCCTTGAAGCTTATGGGAGTATCGGGAATCATCAGGGTGAAAGGGATCCTCTCCAGGTCACTTACCTCCCAGTTGCCGCGGCTAAGAGCTTTGTCCCATGCCTTCAAGGTCTTCTCCCGCAGAGCGGAATCCCCAATCAGGTCGAATTCGGGTATTAAATGGAGCAATTCTTTTTTCATATATGTTTTTCTCCTTTTCAGGGTAGCGTTCTCTCTGAGGGTCCATCATACTCATGGTCGGTGGGGTGAATCCTTCTCATCGGTCGCTGACGGGTTTTCTCCTCGTGGATATGTGCCGTTAAACCAGTCACCCTAGCCATGATGAAAAAGAGGTTAGCTATCTCAAGAGGAATACCTATCTCGCATAACAATGAGCCTATGGCTCCATCGACATTTATGGGAAGCTGTTTCCCCAGGGAACGAGACAGCGCCTCTTCCAGGGCTTTTGCCATCTGCATATGCTTGCCGGCAATTCCCAGCTCGGAGGCTAATGTATACAGCCTGGCTGTACGAGGGTCCTTGGTGTGAATCCTGTGTCCAAATCCAAGAATCCTCTTCTTTTTCTCCCGATATTCCTCTACCAGTTCCTCAGCAACCTCAGCGGGATAGCGATTGCTCTCTTCCATCCTCTTGACCCCCTCTAAAACGACTCTCATGCACCCCTCAACTGCCCCTCCGTGGAGATGGGTTATGGCTAATATACCGCTGGCAAGGGATGCGTTAAGAGGAGCTCCGGTGGAGGCTACGGTGAGCGCAGCGAGGGTCGACGGGGGGGTAGCACCGTGGTCGATAGAAGCTACAAGGATAGCGTCGATCAACCTTCCCACCTTCTCCGAGGGAAGCTCTCCTGTAAGGGTTAAATAAACCGCTTGACTGAAAGAGACTTTCCCCATCAGCTCGTCTATCCGATACCCCTTGAGAAGGAGCTTGTTAGGCTCTACTTTAGTGATGGCGGTTTTCCAATGTAATTCTTCCATTGTAGACTCCTCATTTATGAGTCAATTAAAGCTCTATGTGACATACCGTCCTGTTTTATCAGGGTATTGACCGCAGCGCATCTTTGGTGACTGTGGGAATATCGCCAAAGTTTTCCACTACATACGCTCCCACTTCCTTTAATCGCTTCACCTTCTCCTGATAAGTCCCCCGTCCTCCCTCAATGATAGCTCCGGCATGGGAGAAGCGGGTGCCCTCTTTGGCAGCCGCTCCGCCAATGAATACCACCAGAGGCTTGGTGAATTTCCCCTTGGCAATGAGCTCGGCTACCTGCTCTTCTTGAGAACCGCCAATTTCCCCGAACATAACCACCGCTTTGGTTTGCTCGTCCTCCTGGAAAAGCTTTACGATTTCAGGGTGTGGGAGTCCCACTATCACATCCCCGCCCACATGAACTATGGTGGATTGCCCTATCCCCTGTTTGTTAAGATAGTAAGCTAT
>CABWKN010000147.1 GCA_902505605.1 Candidatus Guanabacterium sedimentis | reverse complement strand
CTGGTAATCTTGTAGTCCAAAGGGATTGCGATAAAATAGTTAAATAAAAAGATAATATTTTTTGAGATTTTCTATCAGGCATCTCAAAAATGCTTGGTTTTTTTGACCATATTTCTTTAGGAACTAAAAATTCATCTTTTTCTGAGGTATGCTCACTAGTTATTCTCATATTATTTCTTTGCCTCCTCGAAAATTTGCCTTAATTTATCAGTAATGCATCCTTCAAATGTTTTTTCTATATTGTTATGAGCAGTTTCAACCCAATTAAGTGTATCGCTTATTAATACTTTTTCTGGTTGTGCAGTAAAATAATCAAGATCAATAATAAATGGCGTAATCTCTGAGCTTTCAGAAGAGGTAGTAGTAAATTGCAATTTAAGATGATCTCGAAAGTTTTCAAAAGGAATTATTATCCCTACAATAAATAAACCAATATCTTGTGGAAGGCTTTTCCCAATATAAGGTCGAAAATTGAAATAATCTCTTAGAGTAACTTTTTGAAAAGGCAATTGAATTCGATTAATATAGCGTAAGCCTATTCGCCGCACTTTAGTTGGATTTACAATTTTATATGCATTAAATCCAATCTTAATTAGAGGTCTATATTTTTCCCACGAAGGATATGGCTTAAAATGATGAATTGAAATTAAATTCTCGTCAACTTGGCCAACTTCTATTAATGCCTTTTCATCCTCTCTTAAAAATTGTGCTCTATTAATTGATTTTAATTGTTGCTGAGTCCCTTGGCGACTAGTTTGAACAGAGACCTCATATATCGCTCTTTGACGTCTTTTGGGAAAATCATCTCTAATTCTCTCGTAAATGAGTCCAGGCACAGCTAAATCCCAAGGGGATTCTGTTTCAAATTGAAATTCGCATATCACTTCAGTGATTGGTGCATTCTTATATTTTTTGCCCTTCAATTAGCCTTCCTTTCTATAATAATAAAACATTTTTAATATTAACTACAATAAATATCTTTGGCTAATTCTAAATCAAAACCTAAGGGAAGTAAAGCATATATTTCAAGATATAATAAACTTTGGCTTATTGCGCGATATTTTTGTCTCTCGTTCCACTTTTCCCAAAATCCATCTTAAACGATGTTGAGTTAAAAGTCAACACCCTGCAGAAGTAACAAAGTTATTAATAAATGATTGAGAGGTTGTAACTTATTATTTAAGGGTCATCTTCTGGTACTGGTTGACGCCGAAGTAAGCTCCGAGGATGATGGACATGCCGGTGAGCCAGCTGCTCGCTTCCCAGCCCAGTCTTACGGTGAAGCAGCTCAGCAGCCCCATTGATAATACCGCCAGGATAAACTTTGTGGACAGCATCCTTAATAGCCGTTGTTTGAGCATGGTTCCCGATTTAGAATATGGTTGACAGCCCGACGAAATAGCGCCAGCCGTTGGTTTTCAGCTCCCTTATTATTCCGGCGTAGAGCCACAGGTCGGACACCAGCGGCAGATGCTTCCCCACATTCCAGCTCACCGGGGCGAATCCCAGGTTGATTTTGTCGCCCACTGCGCCAGCCGACAGCCTCAGAAACCTCCACTCCAGGTCGCCCTCGCTCAGCCCGTATCCCATCAGACTGGCACCGATACCGAATCCCAGGGCAGGCTTCTCCAGCCCGGCAAAACCGGCTTCCAGCCCGATATCCAGCTTCGGCAGAAACCAATAGAAAGCCTTCGCCTTCTTTATGGGCACCCATCGCACTTCGGCATGGTCAATCGGCATCGGGTAAGGCCTGTCCTTCCATTCTTTAGATTCGGGGCTGGTCAGCCACAGCTCGTTGTACACATTGTATCCCTTTTTACTCTTCTGCTCGGTCAAGGTGGTCTTGACATTGAATCTTATCTGGTAGAGCCCCTGTTTCGCCAACCCCTGGTCATCCACCCGCCACCAGGCGAGAGGCGGTCCCTCGGGCAGGCTTATTTGCGAGCTGAACTGCTTCACCCTGATTCTGTCCTTCTCCACCACCACCGGCTCCAACTGAAGCTCCTCCACCGAACCCCTCAGGCTCCCCTCCACCGAGTTTATCAGCTTTACCGTCTCGTTATTCTTCTCTATCAGCTCACGGATGGCGGGGTCGACCGTCTCTCGGAGTAGTCTCCTCAGCTCCCCTCTGCTCACCATCCTGCTCTCCGCCCGGGCAATGTTCTCCTTCAATTCCAGGTACCCCCTCTGGCTCTCCTCGAGCCCCTGCTGCAGCCGTGTGTTCTGGTGCTTCAATCCTCCGACCCAGAGGTAGAGCATCACAAAAAGCCCTATCAGCAGGGCAATAAGAATAGTGCTGCTTATGCTGAAGCTGAATTTTAGCATCCTATTTCCTTATTTTAATACCTTATACACCTCGGTCTGTTGTTTTCCCTCTATGTCGTAGAGTTTATCCAAAAACTCAACGGAGAACCCCCGCTCTCTGGCGAGCCGACCAAGCCTCCTCATCTCCTTCACCCCCGGCCGTCCTTGATAGCCGCTCCACTTTCCCCGTGCACCATCGGTGGAGAACCATACCTTCTGTCCATACCTTTCCACCAGCCGCAGGTCGACCTTAGCCGCCTCCCCAATCCCGTGCCAGCAGTAGAAATCGACCCTGGGAATCACCTCTCCAAGTGGGAGAATCATCCACACCACATCGCTGTTGGAGGAGAGGATGCGCACCCCCTTCCCCCGAAGATACTCAATAATATCCTGCTCAAACCCCCAGCCGTCATCGGTGCGTAGCTCGTTGCCGGTCTCATAGATAGGCTCCAGGTCCCGGGTCCATTTCAGCACCTGCTCCACCGCCGCATACTGCAGCGGTCGATTTTTCTGCATGTAGAACTCCCGGTAGGCCATAAAGCCCGCCTCGGTATCAATGGGACCCCCGTTTCTGCGGTTCCAGGGGTGATTTCTCCAGCTCTCCTCATAGCAGAAACCGCAGTGGTCGAACAGCGAGATAATTACCTCAATTCCGTGGAAGCGGGCATAGGCTACATAGTCCCGCAGATGCCTCAGCTTTGCCTCATCAAAACCGCCGGCGGCTCCCTTTTTGTATAGGAGGTCGAAGTGCTCACCCGCTGGGTGGTTCCAGGGGTAGATGAGGAAGATGCGCGTGGCATTGATGTGGTGGCGGCAGAGCTGGTCCAGAAACTCGCGGTAATCCCTGCGGGGGTCGGCAGATGTCAGAGCGGATACGCAGACATACCTGCTTCGGTCTATGGGCTTTGCTTTTATCTTTATCTCCTGGCGAAAGACCTCGCCGAACCACCCCACTCCCTCGTTGACCATCTGCCATTCGGTGGTCAGGCTGGTCTCCCCATCCAGGCGGTAGGGCGCCTGAAGCTCCCAGCGGAACTCCTTGACCTCGCCGGGCAGAACCACCTCCCCCTTCTCCAGTAAGACTCTGATAGGGGTGATAAAGGAGTCCTCATCACCCACCGCACCCAGACGGTAGTTGGCGTCCCATTGATTTTCCCCGCTGTTTTTTACCACCACACTGACTGTCATCTTCTCCCCTACTTCCAGCGTAACAGGGAAATGCACCTCCACTATCCGGCTGTCATCCCCCTGGGCGGTCTTTCTGGTATCCCTTCTGGCGAAAAGGAGATAAGTAATCCCCAGGAGAAAGACTGCCACCAGAGCAAAGATAATCAAATGGACGCCTCCTTTTTTCTCTCTTCCTTCAACTTGTGGCAGCATTGTTCCACCATTATAACATAGCCCATATTCCGTAAGCTCCCGTCCTTCCGTGGGTTGCCCCGCTTGCCGCCGTTCCACCTGGCCAGCATCACCCTCTGGCGAAGCTCCTCATCGGGGATCTCCTGTTCCACCTCCTGGCGGATTTCGTCGAGAATGGTCAGCCCCCAATGGAGGTTTATCAACGGCACAAAGAGGTACTCCGGCAGGTCACGGTACCCGGCATCGACTGCGGTGGGGTACATCACCTGCATCAGCCCATAGGAGCTGGCTATTCGCCGTGGAAGTGGGAGGTCATCGTGACAGAGGTCGAAATATAAGGATTTCTCCGCTTCTTTTCCCTTTAAATACCGCCGATAGAAGCCGGGCTCGAAGCGGAAGGCATCGGTATTGCCACCGCTTTCTATTATTATGAGAGCTTCTACAAGGTCGGGGTCAAAACCGAATAGACGACACCACTCCTCAATCAGCTTTCTATAGGGTGTAGTTTTCGGTCTCATCTCCACAGCCTGTTAAACAGATAGCCGTAAATCCCGTTGGCAATGGCAAACAGAGTGAGCCCTACCCCTCGGATGAAGCTGAGCCTTTTCTCAACCCGGTCGATGCGTCTCTCAGTCTGGCTCAGATACTCCCTCAGGTCTCTGACCGACTCCTTGAGTTCCTCAATCCCCCCCTTGATGTGCTTCAGCTCGGTCAATACCGTCCCTTGAAAATAGCCCAGCTTCCTGCGGTCTATCGACCTGCTGGAATTCATACCTCTCACTCCCTTCCCTCCCCATTATTTATTGCTGCTTAGCTCTCACCAGAATATTCACCGCTTCCATCATCCAGTTGTCAAAGCAGAAAATCCACTCCCTTGGCTCCGCCGATTTCAGGTTTATTTCATACCCCTGCAAATCACTGGCATCTAGGTAGCTTTCCTCCGCTTGCCCGTCAATCGATTGAAAGATTCTTATATTCTGCCCAGCCAGCTTATCCTTCACCCAAACGGGCAGAGGCTCTTCGTACAACTCCACATGAAAAATTAGCTCGTCAATCCCGTCCGCATTGATCTCGAAATAATGGGCTTCCTGCAAAATAGGAACTTCCAGCCTTTCTGCGGTCTTATTGGCTACCACATTTGCCATTACCGGCGCCCGCACCTCCGCCAACCCTCCCTCATCATCCAGCCTGATAAGGGATTTGTGTAACCTATGCTCATCGGTGGCACCTGACACCACCAGCCACTTCTCGTCCGACCCCGGTTCTACTCCCTCGGGGAGCTGGTCATCCCAGATGACCTGATGTATCTCCCTCGTCTGTTTATTGAAGATTATTATCATCCTTTTAAGTCCCCGCCTGCTCTAAAAATGTCCTCACCTTGAAATCTTTGGTGGTTCCATTTATCTGCTTTATCACCACGCTGCTGTCGGGATAGCTTGCTTTCACATCGTCAAAATATCCATATTGCCCGGCCGTTCCCTCTACTCTCAACCTGAAAGCTATCCTGGTCTTTCCGTGAGGCACGCTTTTTCGCAGCAGGGTGAGCTCAACATATTTCGTGTTATCGGTTGATTCCACCTCGCCAAGCAGAGTATTGTATTCGTCCCCCGGCGTGCCTGCCCATGCTTTCAGCTTGACTTTGGTGGCATTGCCGTTTCTCGCCCAGCAACGCACTGAATAGCAATCCGCCGAGCCAGAAGGCCCGGGCGAAATGGCAATTATCTGTTCCGCCGCCGCGTCAGTCTTCCCCGCCCCTATTTCCACTTTTAACGCCCTGTTTCCTTCATATACCGGGTCAGTAACTTTGCTCAGCACAGCGCCATTTATCGCCGTCCAATCATTGACATTCGTCTTCTCCATATCTCCATCGTTTTCCATATGGGGCATTATTCCTGTACAATAGATAATAATCTTCCAGCCCGACAGAAAATCTGTGAGGTCGTTAAAAGATTTCAGCTCGTAAATATTCTGGCTACCGGATGAAAACATGCCCACCACAAAATGCACCGGATAAGTCTTCCCATGCGCCACTGACTTGGCACTGTTGGCGGCAATCTGCACCGTGCTGATACTGTCCTTCCTCAGGGCCTCATCTTGCTTTATGCTCGGTGCCAGCACCTTATCGTCCTTGACCCGCTGAATGTTATGGTCATACACTGCCAGCGCCCGCTGCATCCCTTCCCGGGTGTCAGGATTCTGTGCCTCCTCGAATCCCCTGAGCTGATAATCCAGGCAGGGCAGGTTCGATTCCAGCAGCAACCTGGTCCGATTCCCCGGCTCGCGTTGCACGCCCTTCACCTGGAAAATCTTCTCCGTCCAGCTTCCGCCCCCATCCGGTGCCCGACTCCTGGTCAACTTCACCTTGTCTCCCACTTCCACCTTTGCCGCCTGCAGCTTCACCACCAGCTCGCACTCCATCGGAGCCGGTCGGTGACTGGTCAAAAACTCGTGCGCCTCCCCCTCGGCATCCCCTTTCTTCGCCAGCGCCGTCTCGAACGCCCTGGTCTCCGTCTGTGCGTAGAGATGCTTGGCATTCCCATCCGCCTCGCTGGCGAACAACCATTTCCCGGTGTCCGCATCCCTGCCGTATTTGCAAATCGCCCGGTCGCACACCGGTCCCTGCCGCTCCAGCACACGAAACTCCAGCGCCTCGCGGTCGCAGTCGATAACCAGTGCCCCCTCGGCATCCTCGCTCCACAGCTTGAAATAAATCTTCCCCTCCCGATTCTGCCCGAACAATCCATGCACCGACTGCCGCAGCCAATTGATGACATCCTCGGCATAAGTCAGGCTGGTGATGAACAGTTTGCATTCCTGCGGAGCGCCGCTCTTTGCGCTGTTGAAACTGGTCACATCCAGGTCGTTCTCGTCATATCCCATCACGCCCAGAATGAACCTCAGCATATCGCTGGCGCAGGTGATTAGCGTGGTGTCGCTTTCTATTCCCGGTATATCCTCCCGCACCGCCCCCTGCACCTTGCACCGCACATTCGCCGGGTCTATATCTATCCCCTCCTTATATGTGGTCTCTATGGCGAACCAGCAATCAGTCAGGTTCTTCTCCAAGTAGCCCGCCGGTATCTCCACATCCTCATATTTCACCCATTCAATCGATTTCAAGGTCTGCACCGTCCCGTCGGCAACCCGGAATTTCCCCTTCTTGTAATCCGCATTCTCCAGCACCGGCGTCAGCTCGCCCTCGCCCAGAACGAACGCCATCGGTTTCCCCTCGTCGAGCCCTCTCATTTGCGAGATGCTCACTTCGGCATAAACCTGGGTCACCCGCAGCGCCTGGTTTTCTTCCTTGACATCGCCTTCCACACCCGCCTGCAGACTCTGGAGAGCCGTTTTTGTCCACGGCTCCGGCGGCTCGGTGAAAGGATTTAATGGCCATACATGAACTTTGGTCTGATATTTCGTATCCCAGCGATTACCCGGGTACTCTATTTCATCCGTGGTGCCGCTCCTCAATAGAAATCTTATCCGCCCGTCTTTGTCAAGTTCCTTTCTTCCCATGATGTAAAGCGCCAGGTATTCTATCGTCGCCCCATCCGGTATCGAGCTCACATCCAGCGTGAAACTCTCCTTCGGCAAACTGCCGCTGTCGGTCCTTATATAGCTGGCGTCGCCGTCGGCAATCTCTTCCTTGATTTTGTTGTAATCCCAATCCCAGGCGGTATAATATCCTTGACCGTTCGGCCTCAGAATCTTCTTCTCGTTGTAAACTTCGTTTATCGGCAGCCTCTTCCGCCACTCCACCTTCATCCCCTTCAGCGACATCCGCACCGCGCCGTCCTCCCAGCTCAATCCCTGCACCCTGAGGTTGCATATCTTTTCGTAGTCGCTGTATGCCAGGTCGTCACCGCCCAGCAGCAATGTCACCCGCACCCCCCGCCACAGCCAGGTCGCCATCCGCTGGTCGAACCAGCCATCCCCGTTCAGCAAGGAGATCTCCCCGCCATCAATCACATCGCCCGCCGCTGTCAGGTTGACCCCATCCTCCGGAATGCGCCCTTGATAGAAATGCTCATTGAAGATCAATTCCTCGGTGCTGAAATAAACCGTGAAATATGC
>CABWKN010000146.1 GCA_902505605.1 Candidatus Guanabacterium sedimentis | reverse complement strand
CCCTTCATCTTCTTAATAGCGTCCCTAATAGTATCGGAACTGGAAAGAGATTCGTTGATAGCGCTGCTCAATTCCTTGATCAACCATTTGATATTATCGTCAAGCTGCACCCCAATCCCCCTTTTCCTTACCGGGTGTCCTCTTCTTCCATCAGGGCTTTGAGATGACTCTCCACGCTTCGGCTAAGACTAATCAGGTTATATCCTCCTTCCAGCATTGAGACGATTCTCCCCTGACAGGTATCGGAGGCTATGTTCTTTATTATCCGGGTGAACTGGTAATAGGAGTTCTCGGTAAGCCTCATTCCAGCCAGCGGGTCGTTTTTGTGGGCATCGAAGCCGGCGGATATGAGAATGAAATCGGGCTCAAAGGAAAGGGCAGCAGGAAGTAGTTCTTTCTGGAAAGCTCTGAGGTAGTCCTCCTCATCGCTTCCGTGGGCGAGAGGTATGTTCAAAGTATACCCCTCACCCTTTCCTATGCCTCTCTCTGTATTTGAGCCAGTTCCGGGATAGTAGGGGTATTGATGGGTGCTGAAGTAGAGCACGGAGGGGTCCTCTTCAAAGATATGCTGGGTGCCGTTGCCATGGTGGACATCCCAGTCGACAATGAGAACTCTCTCAAGATTCCAGTTCTGCTGCAGATAGCGGGCGGCAATAGCCACATTATTGAAGAGGCAGAAGCCCATGGCATGTTCTCGTTCGGCATGATGCCCCGGGGGTCTAATGGCGGCAAAGGCGTTATCAAGGGTCCTTTCCATAACGGCATCCACCGCTTTAAACACACCTCCCACTGCCAGGCGGGCGACGTCAAAGGAGAGTTTGGAAACGAGGGTGTCGCCCATATCCAGGCAGCCGAAGCCTTGCTGGCTTGTCCGCCTGACTCGCTCGATGTGCTCTTTGGTATGAACCAGCTCCAGCAACTCTTCCGCAGCCATGGCGGGCTCAATGTGCACCAATTGTGTCCACAGGTTGATCTTCTTCAGGTGCTCAATGATGCTCTGCAGTCGCTGAGGATTCTCCGGATGTCCGCCTCCGGGGATGTGCTTCAGGTAATCGGGGTGATAGACAAGACCTGTTCTACTCATAACCTTCTGGTATTTATTAGGATAAAAGGGTGACTCAATTCAACCACCACTTAGGGATTGACTGCGCCCAAAAAATTCATTTTGTATAGGGATTAAGATTCTACGCTCCCTTTATGGATGGTAGAATGGAGCTTCCATTTTTTATCATCGGGATGAGGGAAATCCTTACGATAGTGAGCCCCACGGCTTTCCTCACGGCGGAGGGCTGAGACAGCTATAAGCAACCCTACCAGGTAGATGTTTATGGTCTCCATTTCATACCTGTCCAGAGGGTGGTATTGGGAGAGGTGGCGATATTTTTTCAAATACTTGATGGCCTCCTCCAGCGCCACTTTATCTCTCGTGATTCCCACTTTGTCCCACATAATATTGTTTATTTCCTGGCGAATGCGCTCAAAATCTTTCTTTTTCAAAGAGCCTTGCTCCTCTTCCAAAAGGTATGCAGGAGGAGCTGAGGTGCGAGGGTTCCTGTCGGAAGCCATAACCTTACCGCTGCGGGCACCATAGACCAAGCCCTCCAGGAGGGAGTTACTGGCTAAGCGATTAGCCCCGTGAACACCGGTGCAGGCAATCTCGCCCGCCGCATAGAAACCCTTTAATGTAGTCCTCCCCCAGAGGTCGGTTTGGACACCGCCCATCATATAATGGGCTGCCGGATGAACGGGGATCATGTCTCTGGTGAGGTCGAGATTGTAAGTGAGGCAGGTATTAAAAATCTTAGGGAAACGGTTGCGAACGAAGGAAGGCTTAAGATGGGTTAAATCAAGATAGACCCAGCTGGTTTGGGTTTTGTTTACCTCGGAGATTATGGCACGGCTGACCACATCCCGCGGGGCTAACTCCGCTAAAGAATGATACTTCTCCATAAATCTTTTCCCATGTATGTTTTTGAGGTACGCCCCCTCCCCTCGCAGAGCTTCGGAGAGGAGAAATCTCGGGCTATGGGGAAGAAAGAGGGAGGTGGGATGAAACTGAACAAACTCCATATCCATCATGGTCGTCCCGCCACGAAAGGCGATAGCCATCCCATCGCCTGTGGCAAAGGGTGGATTGGTGGTCTGGGAATAGACCCTTCCCGCTCCACCGGTAGCCAGAAGAGTAGACGATGCATAGAGGGAATGAAAGCTTTTCTCATTTTCATTGAGATAAATAACCCCAAGACAGCGGTCATCTTCGACCAGGAGCTCCTTGGTATAGCACTGGGGATAAAAATGGATTGATGGGTAGGACTTCGCCTTTTTTAGCAGGGCGCGAATTATCTCCTTGCCGGTAGAATCGCCGTGAGCGTGGAGGATGCGGTTCTTGCTGTGCGCCCCCTCTTTGGTAAAAGCCAGTTTGGTCCCCTCTCTGTCAAATTCAGTTCCCCAGTCAATCAGCTCTATTATGTAATGAGGTCCTTCCTCTACTAAAATTTTCACCGCTTCAGGATTGCACAGGCCATCGCCCGCGGCCATGGTGTCCTGATAATGAAGACGAACTTCGTCCTCGTCACTCAGCGCTACTGCAATCCCTCCCTGGGCGTATTCAGTGTTGCTTTCGGAAGGCTCATCCTTGCATAGGATACAGACCTCCCCGTGGGGCGCCAGCTCTATGGCGGCTCGCAGCCCGGCAATGCCTGACCCAATAATTAAAAAATCGGTCACCTGAGAAGGGATAGTAACTTTCATATTAAACTTTAAACATCCATCTTTTTGCTGAGCGAATTATTCCAGCTAAATATTATCATAGCCAGAGGAGAAAAACAAACGCTTTTCCTCGGTAGACGACCGAATAAAGCATGTTGGTAAGATTGTGAAACTGCTTCTTGCTTTTGTAGTGAGGATGTGTTATAAAGAATTAAAGTGGCTGGCAAAATATCGTCTCTTGCAAGGGGTAGATGTAGATAATGTAACCCCTCTTAGTCAAAGGGGGATTGGGGTGCAGCTTGACGATAATATCAAATGGTTGATCAAGGAATTGAGCAGCGCTATCAACGAATCTCTTTCCAGTTCCGATACTATTAGGGACGCTATTAAGAAGATGAAGGGAAAAGGCTACGACATATTTCTGGTGATCGAAGCCACCATAGGGATTGATAAGGCGACGCATCGGAAGAGTACCTCTTCCAGCAGCAAGGGGGAAGCGAGACCTATTAAACTGAAGATTAATCCGCTTGATAGAGAGTTTCTCAAATCACTGAAGATAAGTGTTGAAGATGAGGATATGGAAGAAACTTAGCCCCTCTTTTTTACCATAGTCATCAGGTGAGACTATCTTAAGGAAAGAGGTAAAAGATGTCTATTGACCCCGAGCTTTTGAAAATTTTAGCCTGCCCTTTGTGCAAAGAAGGGGTGGAACTCACCAGCGATAAGAAGGGACTTCGATGCCCCAAGTGCCATCGGGTATACCCTATAAAAGACGATATACCTATAATGCTTGTTGACGAAGCGAGCATAGATGAGGAAGAGCACACCCCTTCCTGACGAATTAGTCGACTGGTCTGCTATCTCTAAAACAATATTGATCAGGCTGCGCTCCCTGGGCGACGCGGTATTGATGACCCCTTGCCTGAGAGCTCTGAAGCAGTGGAAAAGCGAGCTATTTTTAGCCCTCATAATTGACCATCCTCTCCAAAAGCTTTTCACCCATAACCCTTATCTGGATCAGGTCATAGTTGACCTATCGGGGAAAGGTTCCCGCGGAAAAAGGATATTTTTACCATCCGAAGCTGCTATGGGGCTTGCTGCCCTCTTATCAGTTTGATTTAGCGGTCAATCTTCATGGAGGCTCTCGCAGTGTGCTGTGTACCTATTTCAGTCAAGCCCGCTATAAGGTGGGAGCGAATAGCTTCCGGCATGGCTATGTCTATGATATGGTTGTTCCTCCCCCTGAGGAGGTATGGCTGGAAAAACCCCCTCTGCATACGGTAAAAAACCAACTGGCGTTGATCAAATATCTGGGGGTGCCCATCACCAGCGAAGAGCTTCACCTACCGGTAGATGAGCATAGCAAGGCTCGTGTAAGGGCGAAGCTCAGCGCTTTGGGGATTAAAAAGGGGGACCCCTTCTTCGTGATGCATCCGGCTGCCACCTTTCCCAGCAAGCTGTGGTCTGCGGTCAATTTCGCCCGCCTGGCAGGCTGGCTGCGGAAGCGCTACGGCTACCCGGCAGTTGTGGTGGTGGGAGAGGGGGAGGCGCATATTGCCAATGAAATCGCCAAAGAGCTGGGAAAGCCCCTTCCCTGCCTCATCGCTCCCCCTCTGGATGAGCTGGTCGCGCTTATTGATGAGGGGCTGCTCTTTATAGGGAACGACAGCGGACCCATGCACCTGGCAGCGGCTTTAAAAAAGAATGTCGTGGCCATCTTCGGCGCCTCTGACCCCCGGCAGTGGCACCCCTGGAAGACCAGCTACTCCCTGATAAGATATCCTTTGCCGTGCAGCCCTTGCCCCGGGAAAAAGTGCCCCCAACAACCACCCTACCCATGCATTCGCTTAATCGGAGTGGAAGAGGTGAGGAGAGGGGTAGAAAAGCAGATGGATTTGCTTGGCAAAAAAGCGCAGGGAGCATAAGAATTAGAGCCTTCCAGAGAGAGACTACTTCAACCTATAGAGACCTTCCCTTATTTAAGGTCTAAGTAGTGGAGAAGACTATGTCAGATCACTGATTTAAGGAAAAAGGCTTTTTATCGCCCAGGAAACAATGGTTACTGATTGTTAAAATAGTAAAGGGGACAGGTATTCTGGAAGGAATGAGTAATATGGCTCGCAACATTTGCCGCTTGCAAGATGGTCGTGTCTTGATGGCATTCAGGCTGGGAACCGCTACTATTGTCATACCTAAAAGCTAGATAGGACTCTATATTATGGAGTTATGGTTATTTAAAGATGCTGTCGCTCCCCGAGGAGCTTATGGATTACCTCTTCGAGGCTGTGGACTACATCGCTTCCTTCTGCCTGCCTCTGGCGGTCCAGGTAGAAAGAGCGAATCCCTCGCTCACGGGGAATGAGGAAATCGGAGACATGGTCGTCTCCTATATGCGCCATTTCGTTGGGGGCTATATTAAGAAGGCGGCAAATCGAGTGGTACACCTCAGCGTTTTTGCTGACTTGGGAGAAATCTGAGGTCACTGAAAAAAGCCGCTGAAAATAATTGCCCACCACCTGCACCTCCACCTCCAGAAATTCTCTTGAGACCAGGGAGGTGACCACCAGCTTATAATATGTGCTCAATTTCGCCAGGGCGGGCTTTACTTCGGGATAGAGGTTTACCCGATGAGCATTTTTCTGGAGAGCCTCCTTCCAATCGGCTTCCAGCCGGAAATGGCTGAACCAGAATTTAATATCATACCATTCCAGAGCGTTCATCCCAATACGGTCGTATTCATCAGATACATACTGCTTCGCCTTCTGGAACTTTATACCATACTGCCGGGAATAAAGTTCCGGGATTGCCTGGTACCATATGTAGCGATTAAACTCGTTATCAATGAGAGTGCCATCCATATCAAAGGAGATTACTTTAATCATTAGACTCTTCCGCGGTTAATTGTCCCTCACGCTCTTTCTGTCACCATTATGAGAACTAACCACTTTTATAGCATGGGGGATTTGAATGTGAAATGCAAGATTATTTTTGTTCGGCGGACTGTCAGGCTGCTTTAACAATAATTCTCTGCCAGTTTTTTTTAAATACTCCCCACGCAGGATGCCACCTAATAGCTTATTATCTGTGGTCTGCCTGCTTTTTCTCATGAATTGACCAAAAAGGGGAAAATGGAAGAAATGTAGCCCTCTGCATTTTATGTTAATCTTGCTCATTATCAAAATGCCATCTTATTGTATTCTTCTCTTTAAAAAAAATAAATTTATTGTTAAACTGAAACAGCTCACAGCTCTAAGGAGGCGGTTAATAGGAAAAGTGGCGGTAAGGGAGCTATAGTGTCTATGAAGTCTTTAATAGCTATATTAGGTGTAGCCATTATTCTCCCTTTCTGTGCGGTTGAGCTGTCTGCTCAGGAGAATAAGGACAATAAAAAGGGGGAGATAAGCGGTTATTTCGGAGCAGTTCCCAATTTTTATGCGTCCGGCTTTGGTCTGGGTCTTGAATATTTTCTCACCCACTGTATTAGTTTAGATGGTGAAATTAATTATCTTCTCCACAGAGGAGAAGGGGACGGTATGGATGAGCAAAAGTATCGCCTCCTATGGGATATCAATTTACTGTTCTATTTCGACCTCACCAAGGTTATAAAGAAACCTGCTATTAATTTATTTCTCACCATGGGCACCGGTTATCAGTATGACAGCGAGGAATACCCTCTTGTTTCTATTACAACTCAAGAACAGAATAAATATGAATATGAACAGTTCTCGTTTCAATGGATTAGCTTTGGTGGTGGTTTAAAGGTGAATATAAAAGAGGACTGGGCATTAAGGCTGTTATATAAAATACATAGATTAGGTGGAGAAGAGTTGCAAACTGATAGGCTTGCATTAGGATTAAGCTATCGGTTCTAAACAAAAACCTTTTTAAAGAAAGGAGACGAGATGAAAAGACTGACCAAAGCAAAGGGAGTGAATAAATGACAAGTATATCCAGAAAGATTTTACTAATTATATTAGGTGCAGCCATAGCTCTCCTCTGCTGGGGGGCTGACCTTTCAGCCCAGGAGAAGCAGGATGATAAGAGGCTGGAGATAACCGGTTATTTCGGGACAGGGGGTCAGGGTGAAGAGAGCGGTATGGGTAATCTTTTTGAAGTGCCTTTTAACCTGCGGAACGATATCGTTCGAGTACATTTTTGCACTAGATGTTTGTTACTTGTCAAGAGCAGTTCATTTATATTCCTCTTTCTTTGCTTTTGTTATAGTGGCCGTCTAATTCATCGACTGTCCTGACTTTTGATCCTTTAATCCATTGTATAAGCTCAGATTTGATGAAATAAATTCGTTTCCCATTTGGCTTATAGTGCGGAATTATTTTTTGATGTATGAGAGAGTATAATTCATTCATCCAGAGCCATAAACAAGGCCATAAAAAGGATACTCAAGAAACAGACATGACTGTGAAATCGAATTTCAGGAAATTAGTGGAGCAGTATCCTGAGCCGATTCTTGCGGCACTAGCAGCAATTGTTCGGGAAAGATCCGCTTTCTGTTATATCAGCGCAGAAATGAGGCTGCAAACTGAAACTGCCAGAAAACCAGCTGATTTCCCACATCGGCAGCACCAGCAAAAATATTCCTGTACTGTCTGTCATCATGCGAACGACGAAGTAATGGTAATTAAGAAGTGCGCCAGCTGTCACACTCTAGACATAAGCAATCCAAATGTGAACAGCTATAAGAAAGCCTCCCATAAATTGTGTAAGGATTGTCATAAAGCTGTTAACAGTGCTGAAGGCAAGGATGCACCAATAAAATGCAGCGGCTGCCATATGAAAAAGGAGTAGTATTGCCCTAGCGCAACCAATGAAATATAATTTGGTTTCGAAAAGCCGGTTGGTCCTGCACCGATCGGCTTTTTTAAACGGTCTCGAAATTTCTCGAAACTGATATTATGCCCCGTAATCAGATATATCGGTGATACTTTTTTTGAGGTGATTTTTGCATTTACATAAGGTAACAGTCGTTATTATATCCGAAAAAATTGACAGGTAGTACATTGCTGATATTTCCTTTCTGCGCTGGTAAGAAATATTTTTTTGTGCGATTTCCTTTTGTTGTGGGTCTCTGCATGACTTGTCTCCTGCTGGCAAGCTGCGGCCTTTTCTCCAATACGTATAAGGTTGCCAAGGGAACGGCAATCGTCACGTATAAGACGGCAAAGGTTGCAACTGGGCTGACGGTCGGGACAGCCAAGGTCGCCTATAAGATCGGCAAGTACACTTTTGAGGTTGTCATGGCGCCTCTTGACTGGCCCATGACACATGATATCGAGTCAATCGACGGCATGTCCCCCAAGGAAGCAATTGCACGGGGCAGGGTAAAAAGTTCGCCTTACGTGGTAAAAGGAAAAAGATATGTCCCCATGTCGGTTGATGAAGCCCAGTTTTATGCTGAGACGGGTACAGCATCCTGGTATGGCAGGGAAACCCTGCGTCAGGACGGTGGCAACATGACCGCAAACGGAGAGGTGTTCGATCCCAGGAAACCAACTGCAGCCCATAAATATCTGCCCCTGCCCATACATGTCAGGGTCAGTAATCTTGAAAACGGCAGGTCAATGATTGTGCGGGTAAATGACCGGGGGCCTTTTGTTGAGGACAGGATAATCGATCTCTCCTCAGGAGCTGCCAGGGAACTGGGATTTTATCAACAGGGACTTGCCAGGGTGAAAATTGAGACTGTACAGCTGGATTGAAAAAAGCACCTGAGCCGCGAAGTTTTTTATACAGCTTCTACGTGCCAGGCTGTTCTGGCTCCGGTCTCTTCACACCGAAGACCGCTAGCCGCTGACTGCTATTCAGCAACTGCCTCTTGGATCCACTCTTCGAGCTGGACACGGGGGGGCTGAATCCCGGCGCTCTTGAGCTCGCCGTTAATGATGAGTGCCGGTGTTTTAGTGACTCCATAACGCCATATTTCATCAAGATCCTGCACATCCTCTATATCCGCCGCCACTTTTTTTTCCTGCAGGATGTCAATGAGCATTGTTTTCAATTTATTGCAGGTAACACAGGGACGTCCCAAAACGCGGATTGTTAGGCCGTGCCTGTCAGATTTGTCCAGGTTGCGGTAGTGTCTGTACTCGTTGCGTAAGGCCTCCCTATAAGGCTTGACAGCATGTTTTGGTATATAATTTTTACGGCTCACCTTCTCAAACAGGAATTCATCAGCGTCATCTTCCGAGACATCCATGCCGGAAAGTTGAACGAGTGCAATATCAAGGCCTAGCAAGCCCACAGTGATATTGCCGATC
>CABWKN010000145.1 GCA_902505605.1 Candidatus Guanabacterium sedimentis | reverse complement strand
GTCATTACAGGCTATGCCACCGTGGAATCGGCAGTGGAGGCTATGAAAGATGGAGCATACGATTATATCCCCAAACCTTTCACCCCCGATGCCCTGAGGATGGTGGTGCGAAGGGCTATTGATAAAAGGGAGCTGATTTTAAAGAACATATTCCTCCAGGAAGAGTTGAAAACCAGAATAGGCAAGGTGGAGATTATCGGCAAGAGCAAGGCTATTCAGGAGGTTCTCAAGCTGGTAAGAAAAGTCGCCCCCACAGATAGTACGGTGCTCATCACCGGGGAGAGCGGCACTGGCAAGGAGCTGATAGCACGCTCCATGCATCAGCTCAGCCCACGACATAAAAAGCCATTCGTCACCGTCGACTGCGGTGCCCTGGTGGAAACCCTTTTTGAAAGTGAGCTGTTCGGACATGTCAAGGGGTCGTTCACCGGGGCGGTAGCTACTAAATATGGAAGATTCGAAATAGCCAACGGCGGAAGCATCTTATTCGATGAGATAGGCAACATCGGACCCAATATCCAGGCCAAGCTCCTCCGGGTGATAGAGGAGAAGGAGATTACCAGAGTGGGCAGCTCACAGGTTATCAAGGTGGATGTGCGTCTAATGGCGGCTACCAACAAAGACCTCAGAAAAGAGGTCCACAAGGGCACCTTTCGCGAGGACCTCCTCTATCGGCTGCAGGTAGTGCCCATCAATTTGCCCCCCCTCAGGGAACGGAAAGAAGATATCCCGCTATTGGTGGGGTACTTTGTGGAGAAATTCTCCCAAAAGATGAAGAAACCGAAGAAGGCAATAAACACCAATGCGATGGAGAAGCTTTGCCAGTATAGCTGGCCGGGCAATGTAAGAGAGCTGGAGAATACCGTAGAGCGCGCCATAGTCTTGAGCGATAGAGAGACCATAGAGATTGATGACCTTTTCCCCGCAAGCCATTATAGCGCCTATCAGGAGGAACCGGAACCTGCCGGACTTAAGACCCTCTCCCAAATAGAAAAAGAACATATAATACGAACGCTTCATAAATTACAAGGAAACAAAAGCAAAACAGCAGAAAGTCTGGGTATTGACCGCAAAACGCTGCGGGCAAAAATGAAGAAATATGGCATAGTTTGATACCCCCTATGGTGGGGAAATTCTCACCTCTATGGGGTGAAATTCCCCACTTCGACCGCAACAGCTTAACCCATATAATACTCCTTACATTCTCCTTTCCACAATATCCCTTTTATTATCAGCTAATTACGATAGTAGCACTGTGGGCAATATATCCTGTCAGTTGGCATACAATGTGCTTATACAAAAGATGGTGATTGTCATGAGGAAGAGCAAAGGAAGCATTCTCATCATGGAGCCCAACCCAAGGGATAGGGAGGGCTTTGCTGTCGCATTAAGGCGCCAAAAATACGAAGTGCACACTTGCGGCAATTTCGTGAATGCCCTCGAAAAGTTAAGGGAAAAAGATTTCCATTGCGTGATAATTAATACCTATTTGCCGGGACTGAAGGGATATGAGGCAGCTTCCATATTGAGGAAGTTTTCCCCGACCACTGAGCTTATTATGATTACCAACGATAACACAAGAGATTTGGAAGCCAAAAGCAGAAAGGAGAATATTTTTTATTATTATGTCAAATCCCCGGATATCGAAGAGTTGGTGTTAGCAGTCAACAATCTATTTGAAAAATTGAAAGTGGGGAAAGCACCTAATGCTCTATATTCCTCTAAGCATAAAAAAATTCACGGTAACGCCTTATGAGTATAAAGGAAAAATTTAAGATTTTAATAATCGATGATGAAGCATCCATCAGGGATTCGTGCTCACAGGTGCTCTCTAAGGAGGGGTATGTGACCGATACAGCCGAGGACGGCAGCATTGGCTTGAAAAAAGTGAAGGAGACCAAGCCCGATTTGGTGATGGTGGACCTCAAGATGCCTGGTATCAGTGGAATGGAAGTTTTAGAGAGCTTGAGGGAGATTGATCCTGACATTGTCTCCATTGTGATCACCGGCTATGCCACCATTGAATCGGCGGTGGAAGCGATGAAACTGGGTGCCTATGATTATGTTCCCAAGCCCTTTACCCCCGACGAGCTGCGCCTCATCACCCGCCGGGGACTGGAAAAGAGAAGGCTGTTGCTGGAAACCGCTACGCTCAGGCTGGAGAAGAAGCAGATGGAGGAAAACTTCATTTCCTTAGTTACCCACGAACTGCGCAGCCCACTGATTGCAGTGAAACAGTACTTCGATGTCATCCTTGACCAAGAGATAAGCGGCAAGCTAAAAAACAAGCAGAAAGAGATGCTCGGTCGCGCCAGCGAGCGGATAGATGGCCTGATGAAATTGGTGAACGACTGGCTGCAGATGATGGGCATCAAAGAAAATGAGATAGATAAAAGGTTCCAGGACTTCAACCTGAAGCCCTTGTTAGAGGAGGCTGTTGAACTGTTGCAGCCCCTTGCAGATAAGAGCGAGGTTGCTCTCCAATTGAAGCCGATGGACGGTATCCCCCGAGTGTATGGTGATAAAATCACCCTTACGCATGTCTTTATAAATATCATCAGCAACGGCATAAAATATAACCGCAAGGGAGGAAAGGTAACCGTCAGCGTGAGAGAGGAGGGAGGATTCCTGGCCGTAGATGTTGCTGACACGGGCATAGGCATACCCGAGGAGAGTCTCCCTCTAATTTTCGACCAGTTTTATCGTGTAAGAGGAAAAGTGACCCGAAAGCACATCGGCACCGGATTAGGGCTTTCCATTGCCAGGCGGATTGTAGAAGCTCATAAGGGTCAGATTACAGTTCAGAGCACCCTTGGTAAAGGCAGCACCTTTACCGTGCTGCTGCCCAGGGCGCCACAACACAAAAAACAAAAAAAGAGTAAAAAAAGTCCATAAGAAAGGCAAGGGTCTAAACCTTAACCCCATAACAATTAAAGGTCAGGACAATGGATAAAAAAATATTGATTATCGACGATGACGAAGATTTTGTGGCCATAACGAAAACCATTTTTGAGTCAAAATCCTACCAATGTGTCACTGCTTATTCAGCCAAGGAGGGGCTGCAGAAGATAAAGAAGGAGAATCCAGACCTAATCATTGTTGATGTGATGATGGAAGACATGACCGCGGGGTTCAGGCTTGTCAATACCTTGCGCACAGCGGAAGAGGGCTCGGAATACCACCCCTACAGCAAAATTCCCCTGTTGATGGTCACTGTTTTTGAGGAGGTGACCAAAATAGACATCCAGAAAAAAGCAGGCACCACCTTGCTGCCGGTTGATGAGTTCATGAGGAAGCCAGTAAAGCCGCGGGAACTGCTGGCTAAAGCAGAGAAGATGTTAGCTTAAGCAACCTCTTATGGGCAAAAGCAGCCAGCTTTTGTAAGCTTATACTTCTCAAAGGATACAGAATGGCAGATTATCATCAAGAGAGAAAAGGGAGCAAATTGCCCGGTGAAGCTGCTCCCATTGACTCCCAACTCAGGGATAAGCTGTTACAGATAGACAGGTGGGTTGCGGGTGCGAAACTATACCGTGATATAGCCCATCGGCTCAATAGCCACCTGACCGGCATCCTTACCTATGCCCATTTCTTGTTGAATGAAATTCCCAGGTCCGACCCCAAAAGGGAATATGCAGAGACAATCTTAAAGGAGGCCAACAACTGCCGCGAGATTATTGCACAATTCCAGGAGTTTGTCAGGGGTGGCACCGCGGAGACCGTGATAACCGACCTTAGCGAAGTGATTGAAAAGCTTATCTTCCTGCTGGAGCGGAAAGCCCACATGCAGAATGTGAAATTAGTGAAAAAATTAGGCAAGGGGCTTCCCCACATAGCTCTCAATGTGGCGCAAGTTAGGGACGCTTTCTGGAACTTGATGACCAATGCCCTGGAAGCCATGCCCGGAGGGGGAAGCCTTACCATAGAGACCACCATAGATAAAGCGGATAACCTCCTGATGGTAGAGTTTACCGATAGTGCACCCCCCATCCCTCAAAAGGATATGCCGAATTTATTCGAGCCCTTTTCTGCTGTTCGCCGTCAACAGGCTGGCTTAGGACTTTATTCCACCTATTGGATTATAAAGAACCTGGGGGGAACAATAGAAGCCAAAAGCAAACCCGGTCGGGGGAACACTTTTATCATTAAACTCCCTCCCGCTGATAAGCTATAGGGAGGAGACGCAATACCATATGGTGATATGCATTGATAGCAATAGCCCTTGGCGGCACTATTATAGGAGATGGAGATTATGAAAGATAAAATGAGCATCCTGGTAGTGGACGATGAACCAATTGTATGCGACAGCTGCAAAAAGATACTGACTGAGAAAGGTTTTATGGTCGAAACAGCTCTCAATGGCGAAGAAGCACTCAAAAAATTTAAGAAGGGGGATTTCGATATTGTCATCGTCGATTTGAAGATGCCGGGCGTTGATGGAATGGAGGTCTTGCGAAGCGTCAAAAAAATCAAGCCCGAGGTCGATGTGGTTATGATCACAGGCTATGGCACCATCCCCTCGGCAGTAGAAGCGATGAAATTAGGAGCAGTCGACTATGTTCCCAAGCCCTTTACTCCTGAAGAGCTGGGACAAATTATCTCCCAGGTGGTGGAAAAAAGGAGCAAATTAGTCGCCGAGAAAGCCCCCAAGAAAGGAGCCATCCTGTTAGATGTGTTCAAAAAGCCCCCTAAAGTCGTCTATCATCCAGAGCGTGTCTGGGTGAAAGATATTAAGATAGAAGAGACGCTGGATGAGAATTTCCTCAACGAAGTCCGGTCGACCCCCGGGGGTGAGCGGGTGATCGACTGCATTCAGTGCGGCACCTGCAGTGGCTCCTGTCCCCTGAGCTATCGGATGGACTATACTCCGCGGGAAATCAACGCTATGGTCAGAGCTGGTCTGCGTGATGAGGTTCTCTCCAGCAATAGCATCTGGATATGCTCCTCCTGTTACTTATGCACAGTTCGCTGCCCACGACAGATAAAAATAACCGACATTATGTACGCCCTCAAGAACCTTGCCATGAAAGATAAAAGATTTCTCAAAAAAGCCAAGTCCCCCTTGCTCTCCAGGTACTTTGTAGACAATGTCAACCGATACGGAAGAAACCACGAGCTGGAATTGACATTGAAGTTCTTCCTGAGAGCCAATCCCAGAGCTATATTGAAGCACTCCCTTATGGGATTGCGATTATTCCTGCGGAAGCGGTTCAGCGTATTCCCCAAAAGAATCAAAAACATTAATCAACTGAGAACCATGGTAAGAAAGGCTGAAGCCTTAGGAGGTTTGCGATGAAATACACCTATTATCCTGGCTGCTCGCTGGAAGTCTCATCCAAATCTTACAGCGACAGTGCCTTAGCTGTATCCGAGCTACTGGGCGTAGAACTGATAGAACTGGAAGACTGGAACTGTTGCGGTGCTACTGTATATCTCTCTTATGAGGAGCTTATCTCCTTTAGCCTCTGCGCCCGTAACTTAGCTTTGGCCGAAAAATACGACCGTGATATGGTCGTTCCCTGCAGCGCTTGCTATACCAGCCTCAAGAAGACCGCTTCCTACATTCAGGAGAATGCTGAACTTAGAAATAAAATAAACCAGGCTTTGCAGGCAGCCGGCTTGGAATATAAAGGAAAGGTCAATATAAAGCATCTGCTCGAGGTTTATGTTAATGATATTGGGTTAGATGCTATTAAGTCAAAGGTAAAAAGGGAACTAAAAGGACTAAAAGTTGCTCCCTATTACGGGTGCCAGATTGTCCGACCATTACATGGATTTGACGATCCGGAGAACCCCACCTCTTTAGACAGACTGGTAGAAGCCTTAGGTGCTACACCTGTTTATTTCCCAAACAAGACAAGCTGTTGCGGGAGTTCCCTCGTTGCTACCAATGAAGAGCTTGCCTTCCGAATGCAAAAAGACTTGCTATTGTGCGCTGCTAGAAATGATGCCGAGGTCATCATCACCGTGTGCCCTCTCTGTCATATGGCACTTGATGCCTACCAGAAAGGGGTGGGGAAAATGTATGGCTTCAAATTCAAAATTCCAGTTTTGCACTTTACCCAGTTGATGGGTTTAGCATTTGAGATTCCTTCCAAGAAGCTGGGCGTCAAAACTGGCTTAGTTCCACTGAACAAAGCCTTATCGGCTTATATATAGAGGATGGTGAGGTATCATGGAACCGAGAATTGGTGTCTTTGTATGCCATTGCGGCACTAATATTGCGGGAAAGGTAAATGTTGAGGAAGTAGCAAATTTTGCCAGTACACTCCCCTATGTCACCGTGGCGAAAGAATACAAATTTATGTGTTCAGACCCAGGTCAAAGCCTGATATTGGAGGATATCAAACAGCATAAGCTCAACCGGGTGGTAGTAGCCGCCTGCTCCCCTACCATGCACGAGCCGACTTTCAGAGGAGTCTGTCAGGAAGGAGGATTAAATCAGTATCTGTTCCAGATGGCTAATATCAGAGAGCACTGTTCCTGGGTCACCGAAGATGAAGAATCAGCCACTAAAAAGGCTAAGTCAATAGTTGCCGGGGCGGTGTATAAGGCCACTTATTTAGAGCCCCTCGAAGTTAAAAAAGTAAAAATCAACCCTAATACCCTTGTGGTAGGAGGGGGAATAACTGGCATTCAGGCTGCTTTGGAAATAGCAGACTCAGGGCACAAGGTCTATTTGGTGGAAAAGGAGCCCTCCATCGGGGGACATATGGCTCAATTTGATAAGACCTTCCCCACCCTGGACTGTGCCGCCTGTATCCTCACCCCAAAGATGGTGCAGGTGGGTCAACATAAGAATATCAAGTTATTCACCTACAGCGAGGTCCTGGAGGTCTCCGGCTATGTCGGTAATTTCAAGGTTAAAATCCTCAAAAAAGCTCGCTATGTCGACCCCGATAAGTGCAATGGGTGTGGCGAGTGCGCTTTAAAATGCCCTATTAAGGTGCCCAGCGAGTTTGATGAGGAGCTGGGCATGAGAAGAGCAATCTATAAACCCTTCGCCCAGGGTGTCCCCAACTTATTTACCATTGACAAAGAGCACTGCACTAAGATCCTCAAAGATAAATGCGGGCTGTGTGAGAAGATATGCCCACGAGAAGCCATAGACTATGAGCAAAAAGATGAAATCATCGAGGTCAGTGTGGGCGCTATCATCCTGTCAACAGGATTTCAAATTTTTGATGCCCGCCAGATGCCCCAATATGGCTACGGCAGGCTGGACAATGTCTTCACCAGCCTTGAGTTCGAGCGATTGTGCAGTGCCAATGGTCCCACAGGGGGGAAGATTGTATTGAAAGACGGAACCGAGCCTAAGAGCGTGGGGATACTGCACTGTATAGGGAGTCGGGATGATAGGTTCCACCCCTACTGCTCTCGAGTCTGCTGTATGTATGCTCTTAAATATTCTCACCTTATAAAGGAGAAAACCGGAGCTGAGGTATACCAGTTCTATGTCGACATGCGCTGTTTTGGTAAAGGTTATGAGGAGTTTTACAACAGACTGCTGGAGGAAGGAGTGCACTTTGTGCGAGGAAAAGCTGCCGAAGTCACCGATTTTGCCGTTTACAAAGGGGAAGAGGGAAAGCTCATTGTCCGATGCGAGGACACCGCTATAGGAGCTATCAGACGAATACCAGTCGATATGGTAATTCTGGCTAACGCCCTCGAGGCAAGGGATGATGCCAAGGACATTGCTCGCATCTTCTCCATAAACACCGGAGCCGATGGCTTCTTTATCGAGAAGCACCCCAAGTTAGCCCCTGTCTCTACCACTACTGATGGGGTGTTTATCGCCGGTTGCTGCCAGGGTTGTAAAGATATTCCCGATGCCGTTGCCCAGGGTGCAGCATCCGCCTCCGAAGCGCTGTCGTTGATAGACAGAGGGGTGGTGGAGATCGAGCCTTACACTTCGGTAATAGATGCGGATTTGTGCAGTGGGTGCAAGACATGCATAGAGCTATGCCCCTATTCTGCTATAGAATTTGATGAGGAGAAGAATGTATCGGTAGTGAATGACGCCCTGTGCAAAGGCTGTGGCACCTGTGTCGCCGCATGCCCCTCGGGAGCGGCTACTGCTCGACATTTCACCGATAAGCAAATCTTTTCGGAAATCGAGGGAGTGCTCGCTTAAATTAGCGGAGCATGCTCCTATTCGAAGTTGATTCTCACAAAATGGAGTGGTATACTATCCGCCTACAAATGGAGAGGAGGTGACATGATGGAGCTAAACATAGTTGTTTTCATAATCGTAGGATTTATTGCTCAGTTGATTGATGGTGCTCTGGGAATGGCCTACGGAGTGAGCTCAACGAGCTTTTTACTCAGCATAGGCGTACCACCTGCGGCAGCCAGTGCCAGTGTTCACACGGCAGAGGTATTCACCACCTTTGTATCTGGAGTCTCACACTGGAAGTTCGGAAATGTAGATAAAAAACTGTTCAAGAAGCTTTTGATTCCAGGAATAATAGGCGGAGTTATAGGAGCGTATGTTCTCACCGCTGTGCCGGGGAATCGGATAAAACCCTTTATCGGCGCTTACCTTCTTATCATGGGTCTGATGATACTTCGCAAGGCATTCAAGGTAATCAAAGAAAAAAGAGTGGAAACCAAAATTCTCCCCTTAGCGACAGCCGGAGGATTTTTCGATGCCATTGGAGGTGGCGGCTGGGGTCCCATAGTAACCTCCACTTTAATGGCCAGAGGACATAGTCCTCGGTTCTCCATCGGCTCGGTTAACCTGGCAGAGTTTTTCGTCACCGTAGCCGAAGCGGCGACCTTCTTTACCATACTTGGATTGATTCATTGGCAGGTAATAGTTGGCTTGCTCATCGGGGGAGTGATAGCCGCGCCTATGGCAGCCTATGTCTGCAAGAGGCTACCGTCCCGAGCATTGATGATAATAGTGGGAATTTTAATTACTGTCTTAAGCATAAGAACTATTTATTTGGCTCTATTCTAAACATCAGAAATAACGACATTAGATAGCGCATCGTATACGATTATATTCTTCTGACTTTTCTCTTATTTAGGGCTTTTCGTCTGAGGGAAGAAGCCTTTTATCAACAAAATATGAGTGGATAAGGGTAAATCCTTCCCTATAGTTCATAATCTTTAGAAGTAAACATTACCCTCCGCCACTGCTCCTTCTGCTGCTCATAAGCTTCCAGCAACTTATTAAAAAAGGGGAGGTTAAAAACCTCCCCTCAACTTACATCGACTACCGCACCGAGGACTATCGGCAAATATTCCTCGAGGTGCGGAGAATCTACTTAGCGCAGCCGTAGTATAAGGAATTGAACAGCAGCTTGAATGTCCCGTGGGGCTGGGCTCTGCTCTGAACCCCAAAGCCTAACAATATCACCTTCCCCTTGCCCAGAGGCACCTCCACCGCTGAGGCCTTGTTCTGAAGGTATTTTTCCCCCAGCAGATAGCCGCTCATAAGTAGGCTCTCTTTTGGATATTTAGCAATAACTTCGGGTGCCTTCTCACCTTCGAAAGAGGAAATAATATTAAAAGCTAAGCTGCGGGAGAAAAAAGCCGGAGCCTCTTCAGGCATACCGTAAGCAACCGGATGTTTGGAGTTGAACTCCATCCTGAGGATAGAACCGGGGCAGGAGAATTTTTGCGGCTCAGCATCTCTGGCGGCTCCGCGTCCCCTAACCGGTCTTACATCCTTTAGGGCATCACGCACGGGCACACCCAGCTCATCTATGGCGAAAATGCCGCCGGAATTCAGCAGCACCAAGGTGCCACCGTCCTCAACAAACTTCTTTATATTCCTCACCCCAGCGCTGCTTATTCCTCCGACATACTGGGGTGGAATGGTGCCTGGGCTGTGCCCATCGACAATGGCATCGGTGGACAGGGAGGGAATAACAAGCAC
>CABWKN010000144.1 GCA_902505605.1 Candidatus Guanabacterium sedimentis | reverse complement strand
CCGCATCTATCTCAACTGGCGCTCTCCTCTTACCTTTGACCGAATGGCTTTCGATCACCTGAGCCAGTTGTTTCTGCAATCTCTCGGCGGTGGGTTTCTTCTCTTCATACAGATATGTTGATCGGGAGACTGAGGGAGTTCCTGATAGAAAAGGACCTGCTGGAAAAGACCCTGCTGATTATCACTTCCGACCATGGAGAGGGGCTGGGAGAGCATCGAGAGCTTCTTCATGGGAATTTCATCTATGACACCACACTCATGGTCCCCCTTATAATCCGATTTCCGGAAAAGGAGATAAATAATCTCACTATCGCCGAGCAAGTGCGTTTGATTGATATAATGCCCACCATACTTGACTACCTGCGCATACCACCTCCCCAGGAGTCGCAAGGGGTCAGCTTAATACCGAAAACAAGAAAACCGAACCTCAAGCTGGAACTCCCCGCCTATGGGGAGAGCTACTACACGAGAATCCATTTCGGCTGGAGCGAGCTGAAGTGCATACGGAGTGAGAGGTATAAATTTATTGAAGCCCCGAAACCTGAATTGTATGACATCAAGGAAGACCCAGCGGAATCCAAAAATCTGTATGAAGAGAAGAAACCCACCGCCGAGAGATTGCAGAAACAACTGGCTCAGGTGATCGAAAGCCATTCGGTCAAAGGTAAGAGGAGAGCGCCAGTTGAGATAGATGCGGAGACCGAGAGGAAGCTGAGGGCTTTGGGCTATACTACCTCCATCGCGACGCCATTTAAATCTGACACAGAGGGGAGGCTTCTTGCCGACCCCAAAGACAAAGTGGAGGTAATCCGCCTGATGAACAAGGCGGAAAAAGAGAGCGACCAGGAGAGCACCGACGAAGCGATAAACACCCTGCAGGAGGTGGTAAGCCTCGACCCCAACATCGTGGATGCGCATGTTATGCTGGGTAACCTGTTCACCAGAAGAAACCTTTATGAGCAAGCGGTTGCAGCCTACCGGAGGGCGATAGAATTGAATCCAGACTATGACCTCGCCAAAATTAACTTAGCCATCGCCTACAGGGATTGGGAAAGATATAAGGAGGCAGAAGCCATCTTAACAGAGGTGGTCAGCAGACAACCAAGGAACAGCCGGGCTAATTTTTATCTGGGCGATGTATACCGCCGCCAGGGGATGTACGACGAGGCCATAAAATATTATAAGCAAGGGATTGAGTACGACGCCAACTCGGCAACTTTGAACGCCGAATTGGGCTTGGGCTATTATTATCAGGGATTGCTGAGCAAAGCAGAGCAAAGCCTCAGACGAGCTCTGGAGCGCAACCCCAGCATATACACAGCCCATTTTACCCTGGCGCTGATTTACGAGAAAAAAGGTGATTTCGATTCCGCTATTGAAGAATATAAAAAGGAGATAGAAAACAATCCTCAGGGCTTCAAAGCTTACTTTAATCTGGGGATGATTTACGGCAAGCGAGGGGACTACTCCAGACAAATTGAACTCATCAAGAAGAGCGTAGAGCTTAACTCGCAGTTTTCTGAGGGCTATTTCTACCTGGCTAAAGCCTATCTGGATACCAGGGACGAAAAGCACTTCCAAGAAGCCATTGAGGCGGCTACCAGGGGCTTACAAATAGCCCCCGATTCTCCCTACGCCCCATTAGGGCACTATGTCCTGGTTGATATTTTCAATCGGCAGGGTAAAACGGAGCAGGCACGCTTTCATCTGCAGAAAGCACGGGAGCTGGAGAAAAGAGGTGCCACCCCCCAGATAAGCCGCAAATAATCTTTTAAAGCCTTTATCTCGGAAGGAAGAGAAAACAAGACCGCACAGGAATGAGGGTGGTTAATTTATCCTCTGAACGATGTAGTATCCCCGAGGGGTTTTAATGGGGGGGCTGACCTGACCGGGTTTAAGCGAGCTTACCGCTTGAGCCACGGGAGTGAGCAGGTCCTCCGGTTTGATGATGTAAGTGAGGTCCCCTCCCCCTCTGGCGCTGGGGTCAATAGAATGGAGGCTGGCGAGCTGGGCAAAGTCTTCTCCGTTTCTTAAAGCTTCTATTACGATATCTGCCTGTTCCCTGCTTTCTACTATGATATGTCTTAAGGTATAGGTCTTCTGTTGGGGAGTCTCAGGTTGAGACTCCTGTAAAGAGAGGTCGGTTTCTTTAAAGTCGGGTCGGAGTCTTCTGGCTTGCCTCAAAGCTGCTGAAGCCTCTTCCTTTTTCCCCAATTTTTGACATATCAACGCGAGGTTATACTGGTGGCGAAAATCATCGGGTATTAATTCCACCGCCTTTTTAAAATAGCCATAGGCCTCCTCGTATTCGCCCTTTTCCACTAACAGCAAGCCCAAATTGGTGTTCGCCTGGGGGATATTTGGATTCAAGCTCAGCGCCTTCTTTAGCCACTGGATAGCCTTGTCCTTCTCTCCTAATAGAAGATAAGCGCTGGATATGTTGCCACAGAGCTGGGAGCTCTTGCTATTAAACTTTTCTGCCTTCAGATACTCCTCAATCGCTTTATGTGTATCTCCCTTAACCTGGTAGATGAATCCCATATTGAAATGAAAGAGATAGCTATCCTGATGAGGACCAAAGCCGCTCCGGAGAATCGTCTCAGCGGTGTCGAACTCTTTCAGAGCTACATAGGCTTTGGCTGAATCTATATAAGAAAAAAGGTGATGGGGATTAATCCTCAGGGCAGATTTGAATTCCTCGATTGCCCTTCGCGGTTGGTTGAGCCCCAGATAGGACTTACCCATATAATAGCGCATCTGGTCGAAATTGGGGTTTACCTTTTCTAACTCCAGCAGCGCCGAGAGGGCCTGGTGATAGCGGCTCTGCTCTACATTTTTGATAGCGCTGGACATGGTGTAGTTGACGAACTTGAATTCTTCAATCTTGTCCTTGGGATCAATGGTGAACAGGGTTGACTGTTGTGAGGTGGTTCCGGTGAGATACCCAAGGCTCTGAAGCTTGGCGGCACTTTCGGCATCGAGCCGCTGAGGTTTAACCTCGTCGGAAGCTTCGGCTGAGTAGTTTTTCATCACAAACTCCAGCCTCCTCCGAAGCTCATCTGCTCTGTCCTGGTGCTGCTCAAAAAGATTGTCCAGCTCCCCGGGGTCGGCAGCCACATGGTAGAGCTCCGGTCGAGGGGCTTTTATATATTTCCAGTCCTCATATCTGATGCTTGCCAGGTCGCTCCAGCCGAAACGGAATTGAGGGATTTTAGTCTCCGAGTATGCCTCCAGCTTGAGATGGCTGATCTCACCTTTGAGCAAGGGGAGCAAATCCACTCCCTGAAGCTCAGGATATTTTTTAAGGTCTATATTCAGCAAAGATAAAATTGTGGGTACAATGTCGATATTTCTGGTCTGTTCTTTAATCAACTTCCCCTGTGGCAGAGTGCCGGGCAGTCTGAAGATCAGGGGTACATGTATTACGGATTCGTAAATGAAGAACTGATGCGTCTCCTCATTATGCTCGCCGAGGGCTTCTCCATGGTCGGAGGCGAAGACAATCAGAGTATCATTTAGGATACCGAACGCCTTCAGCCGCGATATTAACTCCCCCATCAGCATATCGATATAGGCAACCTCGCCATCATAGAGGGAATGGCTATATCTGGTTCGATAGGGTTCGGGAGGGGTATATGGGTCGTGAGGGTCATAGAGATGGAGCCAGGTGAAGAATCGATTGCGGTAATTCTTGCTCAACCAATCGAAGAATTCCCTGTTGGTCTCCTCCCCTATCCTTTGAATTTCCGAGAGGGCAAGAGCTTTCTCTTCATCTAAAATCTCTTCATCAAAATCGTAGTAATAATCAAATCCCTGGTCCAGGCCAAACCTCGAATCGACCACAAAAGCGCTTATGAAGGCACTGGTGCGATAACCATATTTCTTAAGAATCTCGGCGATGGTTTGAGATTCTTTTCTAAGAATGTAGTTCCCGTTATCTCTAACATTGTGATACAGAACATAGGTTCCAGTCAGTATAGAGGCATGTGAAGGGAGGGTCAGGGGGACATCGGCAGTGTTGTTCTCCAGAAGAACTCCCTCCTGTGCGAGATTATCAATATGAGGGGTTTCAATTTTTTGATAGCCGTAGCAGCCCAGACGGTCTGCCCGCAGCGTGTCTATGGTAATCAGCAGCACATTGAGCTCTGCAGTCTCCGGCAAGGGACCCTCAGGGGGAGTGGATTTCTTTTGTTCAGGTTGATAAAGAATAATTAGCAGACCGACTATTAGACACGCCAGCACGGCAATGCTGAGGTAGAAAATCCGCCTCTTTTTAGGAGTTTTCTCCTTCTGGGAAATGCCCTTTGTGCTCACTGGCCTTCTTTAAGCTGTTCAATCAAATCTTTAATTAGTTCTGCCTGGTCGGAGGTGGGATTGAGCTCGAGATATTTCTCTAAATACTTAATGGTATTAGGTTTATCTTCGAGCTTCAGGTAAGTATATCCGAGCTTTAGGTAGCTATCGACAAAGTCGGGCTTCAGCTCAATTGATTTCTGATAATATTTTATAGCCTCCTCCAGATGGTCGATATAGAAATAAACCTCGGCTACATTGTAATAAGTATTGGGATCCTCGGGATTAAGCTCTATGGTCTTCTCGAAGGACTCCAGAGCCTTATCAAACTGCTCCAGCTCGATATAACACTGCCCCATCTTATAATAGGTAGTGGCATGATCCGGTCGTTGCTCTAAAAACTTCTGATAATTCTCCAGCGCTTTGTCATATTCTTTGAGTTCCTGATGGCAAAGGGCGATGTTATAGTGAATTAAATAGACATCAGGATTCTTCTGCGAGAATTCCTCAAAAAGGGTCAAAGCCCCCTGATAGTCGCCAGTATCATACAACTCCTTGCCTTTATTAAATAGCTCTATTTCAACTACCGGCCCGGAAATTTCTTCATCGGCGGCCATCTTCTTGAGCACAAAGGTGTAAGGAGAGTTCTGTTTCAAGGCACTAAGGGACATGTCGACAATAAAGTTGTGATACCCATCCGCGGTGACCTCAAACCTCCACACCCCTGTCTCCCGTACAAAGAACATAAACTTGCCATCTTCATTAGTTTTTAGCTCTACCTTGCCGATCATCGCATCGGGATTAGTAGCCACAATTATCGCTCCCTCTATAGGATTCCCCTCCTCGTCGGTAACTTCACCTGCAAACCTCCCTCTTTGAGCAAAGGCTAAATTCAGAGATGAAAAGACAAAAACCAAGACTAGCGCGAAGATTAAAAAATCACCTTTACTTTTGTTATGCTTTCTCATCGCCGAATCCTTTCTTAAAAGAAAAAGCTACTCTTTTCTTTCAATTTCATAAGCTCTTTTCTCATCTAATTTTATCAATAGATTCATAACTTGTCAATAGACTATGAGTTTCTTCTTACAAAAGGCTTTGTCCTGAAAGGAGCAACCACAAGCGACAAGCGCACTCCCTCTTTAAAGAATAAAAGAGTGTTATCGCTCCTAAACCTCTATTTAATCCCCTTAACTTATATGTAAGTAATACTTTTTGCCGGGCTCTAATCTGGAACAGGTTACATCACTTATTCCTATTCTTTTAAAAGCGATTCCCCTTGTTTTACCCACCCAGGGAACCATCAAAAACCACCCATCCCCTTTATTACCCTACTATGGGTTTGCACATAGATCGCCAATTTTTACTCACGAAGGAAATTCATGGAGAGGTTATAGTTAGCGTATAATTTTGTGCGTAAATTTTAAAAGGGAGATAGGCAAAAGGAAAAAAATAGGGTATCCTCTTAGTTTGAATAATCAAACAAGAAAGGAGGATACCCACCATGGAAACTAAATCTATTATACAAGAAATAACTCAAGGTGTCAACATCTGGGAAGGGGTCAGGCAGGAGGTCAACCGTTTTGGCAAGAGGCTCATCGAGGGACTATTACGGCAGGAGTTGTTATGCCATCTGGGAAGGAGGGCTTATGAAAGAACTCCCCACCGCACCAACAGCCTCAACGGCTATTATCGGCGCAACCTGGGGGATAAGCTCCTCAGTCTCCAGGGGATAAGGGTTCCCCGGTTGAGGAGGGGAGGTTACCACTTTCGCACCATCCACAGGTACCGCAGGAGGACCACCGGGT
>CABWKN010000143.1 GCA_902505605.1 Candidatus Guanabacterium sedimentis | reverse complement strand
TGGTGATAGAGCGGGAGACGAAAAAGGTGATGGTCAAGGAGATGCCGATGGCAACCAGGGCTACCAGAATCATTCCATATTTGATATAGGTCATAAAGCCGAGGGCCTGGTCGAGGGACTTCTGGATTTAGCTCGTCGTGTCAACGAGGTTACCTCTTTGCAGGAGGTTACCAACGCCATCATATCCAGCCTTAACATCCATCATATCTTCGGCAAAATAGGAGAGCAGCTCAGGAAATTTATCAAATTCGACCAGGCGAATGTAATCCGGGTAGACAAAGAAGAAGGCATACTGAAGCCCCTCTCCTCCTATCCCGACCACCAGCAAGCCTCGTGGATGGACTCCCATCCCTTGGCGAACACCGCTATGGAGAAGGTAATAGCCACTAAAAAGCCCTACATCAGTAATCAGATTGCACCTTCCACTCCTTATAAGGACCTTAGCTCCCTCTACCAGATGGGAGAGCGAGCAGTGGTTATCTTACCCCTACTCTCCGAGGAAAAGGTGCTCGGTCTATTTCGCATCGGAAGTAACACACCCAACTCCTTCAGGCGGGGCAACCTGCAAATTCTCAGCGGCATCATTGGGCAGCTGTCCATCTCTCTCAATAACATAATCCTCTACCAAGAACTCAAGGAGTCTGAAGAGCGCTATCGCAAGCTGATCGGCTCGGTAAAGGAGGGAGTATATCAGAGCGATCTCGATGGGTTCTGCCACCTTATCAATCAGGCGGGGGCAGAGATCATGGGCTACAACTCCCCTGAGGAGATGGTAGGGGTAAACCTTAAAGACTTCTATATTAACCTGGCTGACAGCGAGAGGTTTCGGAGTGATATGGATAAGAAGGGCTATGTAACCAACTACCTTAACCACTTGAAGCGAAGAGATGGAAAAGAGATTTGGTTAGAGGAAGCCAGCAACTATATTCGGGACGAGCATGGTGATATCATCGGAATAGAAGGAGTTTTCCGCGATGTGACCGAACGAAAGAATCTGGAACGAGAGCTCCAGGAATCGGAGCAATTCCTCCGCAAGGTCATCGAGAACACTACCGATGCTATCTTCACCGTAGACGACCGGGGTAGATTCTCCTTTGTAAACCCCCGGATGGAAGAGATTACCGGCTATTCGCGGGCGGAACTGCAGGGGAGAAAGCTGCTGAAATTGGTCACTTCAGATAGAACTACAGAGGTAAACCGACAGCTTCGAACAACCCTGGAAGATGGATTCCCCACTATCCATTACGAGACAGAAATGATAAAAAAATCGGGAGATAAAATCACTGTCCTGTTTAGCCTGGCACCGCATGTTGATGAGGACAGAAACTACAATATCATCGGAACTATCACCGATATAACCCAACGCGTAGAATTGGAACAGAGGCTGCTTCAGTCGGAACGCTTAGCGACTATGGGGGAGATTGCCGCTGGGTTCGCTCACGAAATTAATAACCCTCTGGGGATAATCCTTGGTTTTGCCCAAGAACTCCTGTCAGATACTCCCTCTTCCGATCTCCGCTACAAAGACCTCAAGATAATTGAGCAGGAGACTGCCCGAGTCTCTGAAGTGGTCAAGGAACTTCTCAATTTCGCCCGCCCGCATTCGCTGGAGACATCCCCCACTCCTATTGAGCAAGTGATAGATAACAGTCTCTCCCTGCTAAAGCTTCAACTTAAAAACAACAGAATAAAATTAACCAAAACCATATCCCCCAACCTCCCTCTGGTGAATGTGGACCGCTATCAGATGCAGCAAGTCTTCATCAATGTCATAGTAAACGCCATCCAGGCTATGCCAAAAGGGGGCAACCTCCGGATAAAAGCATATACCACCGATAGCCAGAGAGAACTAGAGTCTGCACCGATGGTCATCGTCCAGATATCGGATACCGGAAACGGGATACGCGAAGATCATCTATCGAGGGTCTTCGACCCCTTCTTCAGCACCAAGCTAAGCAAGGGAACTGGTCTTGGTCTTAGCATCAGCCAACAGATTGTCAGCGCCCATAAGGGGAAAATAGAGATACAAAGCCAGCCAGGCAAAGGAACCGAATGCATCATCAAACTTCCCGCAGACAGCTCCAGCCAACATCTTCCCAAGAGGAACAAATAAATGTCTTATAAGATTCTGGTAGTCGACGACGAAGTCAATATGCTCCAGCTTTTCCAAAAGGTGTTGACCAAAGAGGGATACCCGGTCACCACGGTAGAAACTGCCGAAGAAGCACTCCGGGTCATCGGAAGCACACTTTTTGATTTGGTAATCTCCGACCTCGCTCTTCCAGGAATCAATGGCATAGAGCTCTTTAAAGCGATAAAAAAGGACTACCCTCATCTTCCCTTCATCCTCATTACCGCTTATGGCACGGTTGAATCGGCAGTAGAAGCAATGAAGCTGGGGGTTTACGATTACATCTGCAAGCCCTTTCAGATGGATGAGCTAAAGATGGTGATCAAAAAAGCTCTGCACCAGGAGGAGCTTCATCGTGAGGTCACCCGTCTCCGCCGCCAGATAAAGGGGGAGTACAAGTTTCATAATATAGTCGGGCAAAGCCAGCAAATGTTTGCTTTATTTGAGCTCGTCCGACGGGTAGCCGATAGTGAATCGACCATCCTCCTGGAAGGGGAAAGCGGCACAGGAAAAGAGCTCTTCGCCCGGGCTATCCACTATAACTCCTCTCGAAAAAATAATCCGTTTGTGCCTGTTGATTGCAGCGTCCTGCCCGAGACCCTACTGGAATCGGAACTCTTCGGACATGTGAAGGGCGCCTTCACCGGAGCAACCAAGGCCAAAAAGGGACTCTTCCAAGAAGCTGACGGGGGCAGCGTCTTCCTCGATGAGATTAGCAACCTGGGACCCTCCGCCCAAACGAGGCTTTTGCGAGTTCTCCAGGAGCGAGAGATAAAACCGGTGGGCAGCAGCGAACAGTTTAAAGTCGATGTGCGGGTCATTGCCGCCACCAATACCAACCTGAAAGAGAGAATAGCAGCTGGTATATTCCGCGAAGACCTTTACTACCGAATCGCTGTCGTACCCATATATATCCACCCTCTGCGAGAGCGGAAGGAAGACATCCCACTGCTCATCAATCATTTCTTGGAGAAGTTCTGTCGGACTAATGATAAAAAAATAAAGAAGATGTCTAATGAAGCTATGAAGGTTCTGATAGATTACAACTGGCCAGGTAATGTGAGAGAATTGGAAAACTTGATGGAAAGGTTGGTTTTAGTCACCGATGAAGAGGCCATAGGGCTCTCCTCCCTCCCTTCTGAAATAAAGGTTTCTCAAGAGATGCTTATGAAGAGTCCTCCCGAGGGAAAGCCCCTTAAAGAGGTCACCCTACAGGCAGCAAAGCAGATCGAAAAGCAAGCCATCAAGAGCGCCCTTGCTAAGGCGAATGGAAACCGCAGCCTGGCCGCCCAACTGCTGGGAATAAGCCGGGGAACCCTCTACAATAAGATGCATGAATATGGATTGCTGGAGAGCCAAGGGAGAATCAGCAGGAGAAAATTTTCCCCCAAAACCGCCTCCCTCCCTCGCACTTCCAAGTAGAGATGTTCATACCACTCGATTATGTACAATCTCATAGACATTTGTTAAACCTTTGTATATCATTGCCATGCATATATATAGTCTGGAATTGTATAACGAATTAGACAATATCCCCCCTTTTTCCCCCTGCTCGATTCCTGGCACGCCGCTGCAACTTGGCGACTATTCACCTATTCCATTGAGCAGGCATTGACGCACATTATGGCACAGATATTGCTGCTCCTACATATGGATGCAAAAGGAAACTTAAAAAAGGGGGGTAACACGAGATGTTTGAAGGGATTGAAGGTTTGAAGAAATTTGGCATTTTTGCTGGTCTTACCGATTCCGAGTTGGAATCTTTAGCAGAAGCTATCACTTTGAAAAGGTATAAAAAGCGCGATATCATTTACCTTCCCGGGGACAAGCGCGAGGGCTTTTTTTTGCTACACAAGGGCAAAGTGAAGGAATCGAGGCTATCGGAGGATGGGAGGGAGCTCACTATGGAGATATATAAAGATGGGGATATCTTCGGTGAGCTTGCCCTCATACAGGGGGGGGAACGCCAGAGCATGGCTTCCGCATTAGAGTTATCTTATATCTCGCAGATCTCCAATAGCCAGATGAAAGTCTTGATGAATAAGATTCCAACTCTCTCTTACAATGTAGCCAAGCTCATGGGCTTGAGGAGAATGAGCTTAGAGAAGAAGGTAGAAGACCTAGTCTTCCGCAATGTCCCCAGCCGTCTCGCCAAGCTATTGCTCAACCTCGCCCACAAATACGGAGTGGAATTAGGACGAAACATCCTCATTAATGCCAAGCTTTCACAACAGGAACTGGGCAACCTGATAGGCTCTACCAGGGAGACCACCAGTCACTTCCTGAACCAATTCCGAAGAGTCGGCTTCATCGACTTCGACAAAAGGGTGATTAACATCCTTGATAAGGAGAAATTGGAGCAAGTTGGTGATCAACTTATTTCATTGAATTAGAATTAATAGTTTCCCCAAAAGGGAGGGGTAAGAAAGAATCCTAAATTTTTCCCTTTACCCTTTACTATCACCCCCTTTACCTTAGGTTTCCCCTTACCCCGAAAAGCTGGGCATTATTGCCCAGCTTTTTTTATGCTTTTGAGTGAATTCTCCTCTCTTGACAACTCCGCAGAATTAAGCTATATTGAGGTGAAATTTTTGGCCTTAAAGGAGGCATTGCTCGAATGAAAGAGCTTACTCCCCAGATGAAGCTCATCAAAGCCCAGGCAGAGAAGTCTGAGTCCAAGATTATCCTATTAATTATAGACGGTCTGGGGGGGCTGCCTCTCCCTGAAAACGGGCAGACAGAGCTGGAGACGGCTCATACCCCTAATCTCGACTCCCTTGTCAAAGGGGGAATCTGTGGCATGCTAGAGCCCATTCAGCCGGGAATCACCCCGGGCAGTGGTCCCGCTCATCTGGCTCTTTTCGGCTACGACCCGCTGCACTTTACTGTCGGACGAGGAGTGCTGGAAGCCCTAGGCATAGAATTCCCTCTGGAGGAATCGGATATAGTGGGGAGGATGAACTTCGCCTCCCTCGACAAGAGTGGACTCCTCACCGACCGGCGTGCAGGAAGGATAAGCTCTGAAAAGGGGAGAGAGTTATGCTCGCTGTTGGGTCAAATAAAAAAGGTCGATGGGGCGAAGGTTTTTGTCATCCCGGTCAGTGAATATCGGGCGGCTCTGGTTCTCAGGGGCTCCGACCTCTCAGATAAGCTATCAGATTCTGACCCCCAGGCAATCGGCGTGCCCCCCCTCGAGGTCCAACCACTGAACCCTGAAGCACGGAATAGTGCCCATATGGTAAACAAGTTCATCGCCCGGGCAAAAAATGTCCTCTCCACGCAGCATCCCGCTAATATGGTTCTCTGCCGAGGCTTCGGAAAATACAGCCCCTTTCCCTCTATGAAAGAGGTCTATAAGCTGAGAAGCGCAGCTGTGGTTACTTACCCTATGTACCGTGGTGTTGCCCGCCTGGTAGGAATGGAGCTTATTCCTACCGGCGAGAAGATTGCGGATGAGTTCAATACCTTGAGGGAAAACTTCCCCAGCTACGATTTCTGGTTTTTGCACATAAAGCATCCTGACAGCGCGGGGGAGGATGGCGACTTCCAGCGGAAGGTAGCCCTTATTGAGGAAGTGGACCAATTCCTTCCCTCCCTGACCGAGCTCAAGCCCGATGTGCTGGTGGCTACCGGTGACCACTCCACCCCGTGTACCTTGAAAGCTCACAGCTGGCACCCGGTTCCCATCGTGTTGAGCTCTCAATGGGTGAGACCAGACAGGGTGGAGCGGTTCAACGAAAGGGAGTGCCTCTACGGCGGATTAGGGAGATTCCCCGCTACCGAGCTTATGCCCTTATCCTTAGCCCACGCTTTGAGGTTAAGGAAATACGGAGCTTAAGCAAAGCAGCCCCTCCTCTCGCCACACCTCAGGAAATCAGGCGCCCCCGGGTGGTGTTATCAGTAACCTCGGTCACCCTCACTTTTACTATTTGATTTATAAGCTTTCTTTCCCCCTCTACCTCCAGCTTAAGATAATTGTCACTCAGGGCTGACAGCAGCCTTCCTCTTCCCTTCTGCCCGATAATGAGACAGGGAAGAATTTTGCCCCGAAATTGCAATCTAAACTGATAATTTTTCCGTCGGGAAAGCTCTCGAAAAAGTTTTGCTCTCTGGTACACCTCTTTCTGGGGGCACATCCGTCTCTTATGCTCTGCCGCTGTGCCCGGGCGGGGGGAGAAAGGGAAGACATGGAGATAGGTAAGCGGGGAGCAGCTGACAAGGTGGTAAGACTGCTGAAAATCCTCTTCCCCCTCCCCTGGAAATCCGACAATCACATCCGCCCCGATGCCGGCTCGGGGGATACTCTTCCCGATCTCCTCCAGCAGACGGCGGTAATAGGAGGCAGTGTAGGGTCGGCCCATCAATCTCAGTATCCTGTCCGACCCGCTCTGCATCGGTATATGAAAATGGGGGACAATCTGGCGGGAAGCAGCCACCAGCTCTATCAGCTCTGGGGAGACCTCGTTAGGCTCCAGCGAGCTTAGCCGCAGGCGAGGGAGTCTCCCTATCTGCTCTATCTTCTGAAGAAGCTGGACCAGCCCCCTATCCTCCTCACTCCAACG
>CABWKN010000142.1 GCA_902505605.1 Candidatus Guanabacterium sedimentis | reverse complement strand
AGTCCTCGGGCTCCTTTGAGATAACCTCCCTCTACGATGTGGTCATCCTCACCATTAAAGCCCAAGGGTATGCTGTTCAAAGGTGTGTGCTCAGGTTCACCAAATCAGACAGGATTGTTCAGGATTTCCATCTCCAGCCTGAAGCTATCATCAGTGGAATGGTGACCGACGAGCAGACCGGTATCCCCATCCAGGATGCCAACATCACCATTACCGAGAGGACTGACTCCGGTGTAGAGATTAAGACCGTGGTGAGCGATGAGGATGGGTCTTTCGAAGCCCGGGGACTGAATGAGGGACCCAAAGAGGTCATCATCAGAGCTGATGGATATGGGTGCCAGGTGCAGCAGCTTGATATGAAGCTGGGAGAGCTGGTGGGCAACCTCTTTGTATCGCTGCCCCAGGCAGTGGAGATAGAGGGTGTAGTAAAGGACGAATCCAATATACCCATAGCCGGTGCTGAGATAAAGCTTACATACATTGATGAGATAAAATCTTCTCTGCGAATAGACTGGCACAGCGGGCAGAAGATCACCGGGAGTGATGGTGTTTTCTTCATCAGAAATATCAACCCCGACAAACAGCTTCTCATAGAAGTCCACCATCCCAATTACCAGCCCTATTCTGTGGGAGTCTTAGCTATTAAACCGGGACAAAAACTGACGAACATGGCGATTACCCTGGTGAATAAATGATGCTTGTTATTATCCGATTAAGGTCCCTTATAAGATTTGTCCTTTGAGATTGGTAAGCGGTATCATCCTGGTGGTGTTGTTATGATTCCTTTCTGCGGGATGCTGATTTTCTATAAGCAATGAATCTGAGAATCACGCATTGCCGAGGCGATAAAATAAATTCCAGAAATTATATGGACAGAATGTTAAAAACTGGCTATAATTTTATAAAAATGTCCCATAGAATATTAATTACCATAATAGCTGTATTTATATGTCTCTCTTCCTTTGCGGTTGACCTGTCTGCACAGGAGGAGAAGGACTATAAAAAGTGGGAGATAACCGCTTATTTAGGAACAACGCAGCTTTTTTATGTGCCCTGCGTCGGTCTGGGTCTGGAATACTTCACGAGCCCCCGTATAAGTGTTGATGTTGAAATCAACTATCTTCCGCACATAGCATTTGTAAACATTCCCACCACCCAGCGCCTGCCCTGGGACTTAGCTGAAATATTTTTTATGACTGAGGAAAAGTATCGTCTCATGGGGGATATAAACCTCTTAATTTATTTGTACTTATCTGAGATGAAAAGAGGTGTGGGATTATATTTCACCGTGGGCACAGGTTTTCAGTATGACAGTGAGGAACATATTGTTGTTCACCTTAAAACTCTGGAACAGTATAAATATGGTCATAGGCAGCTGCGCTTTCAACATCTTACCTTTGGTGTTGGCTATAAGCTATATATAAAAGATGACTGGGCGTTAAGGGTATTATATAAAATTCATAATATGCCGTATATTGATTTAATAACTACCAGGCTTGCATTAGGATTAAGCTATCGGTTTTAAACAAAAACCGATTTATTAGGGTAAATTTCAGGGAGATTGAGTTATCAAAGCAGGGATGATTAACCATCATCCAGCGAGAAACCTGAACAGAGGTGGTCTTATAAGGATGGTAAGGATTATTAGCTTGCTGGTGTTGTTGACGGTGCTCCTCTCCGGGCTGCTGAGTGCCCAGCAGAAGGGAGACCGGTTTGACATAGCCATCTCTGCCGGGGCGGGCTTGAAGGGAAGCGACCATCGCTTCTTTGACGAAATTAACCTCACCTATGGCTTTGGTTTCACCTATCACCTGAGCAAAAGGTATGGGATAGAAGCCGAGCTCAGCTACCTTCCCTTGTCGGTTGATGTCGATTTTAAGAAATTGGGCATATCTATTGATTTCCTGAGCGGAATATATTCGCGAAAAAATTATCGCTTACTCCTTGATATTAACGGTCTGATATATATCTCAGAGAGACCGAGGGTTAAGCCCTTCATTATCCTGGGATTGGGATGGCTGCACGATTTTAATCACATAGAATATGGACTCCATTTTCCCGATGATGATTCTGGTTCATTTGAGTGGCAGGAGGTTAAAGACCGCAAAAATGACCTCCAGTTTCCCAACATCGGGATTGGCTTCAACTATTTAATAAAAGAAGATGCCTTCCTCCGCGTAAAGCTTGTGTTCCATCAGCCCGGCAGCAAAGAGCTGCAGACTACCCGCCTGGTAGCCGGCTTCGGCTTCTGCTTCTGATTCATAATAAAAGAATATCTAATAATGAAAAAGCATGTTTTACTAATCACATCATTCTTCTTGTTAGCATTGGCACAAGGGCTTTATGGGGAAAGTGATGACCAGCCTAAATGCAATATCACAATGTTTGGCTCTTATTTTTTAGTTGGAAGGACAGCTTTTGGAATCGCCGGGGCAGTGGGTATCCGCTTCACCCCCCGGCTGGAATTAGAAGGGGAGGTGTATATTGAACCTAATATTTATGTTTTAAGTGGAGGATTACTATACAATTTCAATATAAAAAATAATAAGACAATTCCTTACGTCCAGATAGGTCATTCTCAATTCAGAGCTGGTGCAGCAGAAGTAATGGAGTTTTTAATTTTTAGCTCAGGGATAAAAATGCCCTTAACCAGGAGTTTCAAGATAAGATTAGACTTCCGCTTCTACCTGGGTGAAGGCTTGCCGATGAGGCTCTCCACCGGATTGATGTGGAGCTTCTAATTATGGTAAGCTATAAATAAGCCACAAATTATCGCTTCTACTTATAAAAATCTCCAACCACAGACGGAGGTTTTTTTATAATTTATGCTATGATAATGTAGATGATTTAATAGCCAACCAAACTATTCCAAGAACAGAATAGGTAGAGAATGATGAGGAAGTATAGGATTCTAATTACATCATTATTCCTGCTTATGCTGGCAACAGGGCTTTATGGGGAAAGTGATGACCAGCCTAAATGGAATACCACCCTGTTTGGCTCTTATTTTTTTGGTGGAAGGTCAGCTTTTGGAATCGGCGGGGCACTGGGTTACCAATTCACCCACCGGCTGGAGTTAGAGGGTGAGGTATATACTTTTTCTTGGTACCATTATAGAGATTACAGTATTAGCGGGGGATTGCTTTGCAATTTCGATACAGACCATAATAAGACAATCCTTTATGTTGTGGGAGCTCTTAGTCAAATAATAGGGGCAGCCGATAAAGGTATCTATTTTATGTTTGGTGGGGGGCTTAAAATTCCTTTAACCAGGAGTTTCAAGATAAGATTAGACTTCCGCTTATACATGGTTGAAGACTTCCCGTCGAGGCTCTCCACCGGATTGATGTGGTCTTTCTAATGATGGGCAGCCATTAACCAGCCACACATTATCTCATCTTGAAACAAATAGTAATGATTCGCCTCACCTTTATTAATAATTAATCCTTCGCTGAAGATAATTAGGGGAATATCACTGGCAAAAAGGGAGAGATTTTTTAATCCTTCTTGCCCTTGGCGGATGAGGTTTTCGGCTTTTTAGGCTCTGTCCTTTTTTTCGCTTTCGCCTTTTTCTCGGCCGGGGGTTTCTTCTCCTTAGCGCGGGATTCCTTTTTCGCTTTGGGCTTCTCTTTCACATAGGGGGAGACTTTTGGAATAGTGGGACGGGCTTTCTTCAGCCGCTTTGACTTCTCTTTGGCTTTTTCCAGCTTTTTCTTCTCCTCTTTTTCCACCAGCCATTCGCTGCCTATAAGCTCCAGCACAGCCATCTCCGCCCCATCCCCCGGACGGGGACCGACCCTCAGGATACGGGTGCAGCCCCCCTGGCGGGTGGAGAAGCGTGGAGCCAGGGTATCAAAGAGCTTAGTTACAATATCCTTGCGGGAAATAAACCTCAGCACCTGCCGGCGGGAGTGGAGGTCGTCTCTTTTTGCCAGGGTGATCATCTTCTCCGCCAGGGGGCGTGCCTCCTTGGCTTTGGCAAGGGTGGTCTGAATGCGCTCCCTATCAAAAAAGGAGGTCACCAGGTTTCTCAACATAGCCATCCGATGGCTGGTAGTTCGCCCGAGCTTTCTGCCCGCTACCCGATGTCGCATTAGAATCTCATCCCTTCTGCAAAAATATGGGGTTAAGAAGAGTTAGATTGATTCTTATCAAAATTAGTCTCCATCCCGAAGGAGAGACCCAACTCCGACAGTTTGTCCTTGAGCTCGTTCAACGATTTTCGTCCGAAGTTCTTGGTTTTGAGCATTTCTGATTCGGACTTATTCACCAGCTCTGCAATGGTTTTGATATTGGCGTTCTTAAGGCAATTATATGACCTGACCGTCAGCTCCAGCTCATCTACGCTCTTTATCAATGTCTTGGCTAACTCTTCATCTTGAAGGTCTTCCTCTTCTTCTTCCAGATGGGGTTCTTCTTCGAAATTAAAAAATATTGCCAGATGGTCCTTAAGTATCTTTGAGGCTATGGCTAAAGCATCCTCTGGGGAAATAGAGCCGTTGGTCCATATCTCGACGATTAGCTTCTCATAGTCGGTGGATTGCCCCACCCGAGCAGCTTCTACATAACAGTTCACTTTCTTTATAGGGGAGTGGACCGAATCGATGGGGATGTATCCCAGGGTAAAGTCCTCGTCAAAATTCCTGTCGGCGGTCACATAGCCTCGGGAGTTCTTCACTCGCATCTCCATGTCCAACTTCCCATCCTGGCTGAGGGTGGCAATGTGAACATTATCGTCCAGTATCTCCAATTCTTCTCCGTGCTCGATATCCTTGCTGGTGACCTCCCGCGGCCCCTCGGCTTTGATATGGATGGTCTGGGAATGCCTGTTTTTCAGCCGCAAAGGGATCTTCTTGAGATTTAAAACTACATCGGTAGTATCTTCCACCACTCCTGGCAATGAGGAGTATTCGTGAAGCACTCCATCTATTTTCACGGCGGTTATCGCCGCTCCCGGTACAGAAGAGAGGAGTATGCGCCTAAGGGCGTTTCCAATAGTGATAGCAAAACCACGCTCATAGGGCTGGGCGGAGAATTTTCCGTATTTTTCAGTAAGGGCCTCAGGCTCGAAATCGAGCCTTTTGGGTCTCTGAAAGCCTTTTAATAGCATCTTATCTCTCCCTCTGTTAAAGGCTTATTCAAAAGGGTAATTATGAGACCGTTATTTTGAGTACAGCTCCACAATCAACTGTTCCTGCACAGAGAAGGTGATGTCTTCTCGGGTAGGCATCCTGATAACTTTTCCTTTAAACTCTTCAGGATAAATCTCTAACCAACCGGGCACCTCTCGGTTCTTCGCCAATTCCAGCGCATCCTGAATAATCTTGAGCTTTCGGCTTTTCTCTGCCACCGAGATTACCCCTCCTTCGGAGACCAGAAAAGAGGGGATGCTGACCTTTCGCTCATCCACTTGTAAGTGCCCATGGCGGACGAGCTGACGAGCCTGGGCTCTGGAGCTGGCGAAATTAAGCCGGTAGACTACATTGTCCAGTCTCCTTTCCAGCATAGTAAGAAGGTTTTCCCCGGTTATACCTTTCTGGCGCTCTGCTTTTTTGAAATATAGCCGAAATTGATTCTCTAGGATGCCGTATATTCTTTTGACCTTCTGCTTCTCCCTCAGCTGCAAGCCATAGCGGATGAGCTTACCTTTCCTTCTCCGACCATGCTCACCTGGGGGATAGCTCCTTCTCTCGACGGCGCAATTATCAGTATAGCATCGCTCTCCTTTAAGGTGGAGCTTAGTGCTCTCCCGGCGACACAACCGGCAAACCGATTCCCGGTACCTTGCCAACCTTTACCTCCTGTGTGCAAGAAAATAGCATTCTGTGCTCCGGCAATTATACCCTCCTCCTCTTAGGCGGACGGCAGCCGTTATGAGGTATGGAGGTGACATCTTTTATCGTCTTTATCTCCAGACCTACAGTTTGCAGGGCTCTGATTGCCGATTCCCTTCCCGAGCCCGGTCCCTTCACCCGTACATCGAGGCTTCGGACGCCGTGCTCCTTGGCCTTATTGCCAGCTGACTGGGCTGTTAACTGGGCGGCAAAAGGAGTTCCTTTGCGCGAGCCCTTGAAGCCCACAGTTCCGGCACTGGCCCAGCATATCACATTGCCCTGACGGTCGGTAATGCTCACAATGGTGTTATTAAAGGTCGCTTGAATGTAAGCAATACCGAAAGGGATATTTTTCTTAACCTTCCGGCGAGAACCCTTCTTTTTCTTCGCTGCCGGTGCTTTAGCCATTTGTTTTTTCCCCTCAAATTGGGCTGTGCTTTACTTACGCTTCCTGACGGAACCCCTGCGTGGACCCTTTTTTGTTCGGGCATTGGTATGAGTGCGCTGCCCTCTGACAGGAAGATTATGACGATGCCGATATCCCCGATAGGAACCTATATCGATCAGTCTCTTAATGTTTAGCGAGAGATCTTTACGGAGCTCTCCTTCAACCTTGTATTTGGTTTCAATTATCTTTCTAATATGGCTGAGCTCTTCACCGGTAAGGTTTTTCACCCGCACATTGGGGTCTATCCCTGCTTCTTCTAATATGGTATTGGATAGAGAGCGTCCTATCCCGTAGATATAGGTGAGGCTTATCTCTGCCCGTTTATTATCTGGGATATCAACCCCTACAATTCTTGCCAATGTTTGATCCTCCTCCTTGCTTCTATCCCTGCCGTTGCTTATGCTTGGGATTAGAACATATTACCCTTACTACTCCTTTCCGCCTGACAATCTTACACTTAGGACATATCTTCTTCACTGACACCCGAACTTTCATGCCTTATTTTTACCTCTTCTGAGCCTTCTTTCTTTCTTTCTCCACTGCCATAATAAAAGTTTAGCTGTATATCCTCTGAAGATTATTTATAGCGATAAATAATCCTCCCTCGGGTGAGGTCGTAGGGTGACAGTTCTACCAGCACTTTATCGCCCGGCAGGATGCGAATAAAATGCTTCCTCATCCGTCCCGATATATGGGCTAATACCTGATGCTTGTTTTCCAGCTCCACTCGAAACATGGCATTAGGAAGCGGCTCTATTACCGTAGCTACTACTTCAATAGCTTCCTCTTTGGGCATCGCCTCTCCTTATTTTAGTTCCGCCTTTTTACTGCGACTGCCATGAGTGAGGTGGCTATCAATGTAAGCTGAAATCTGACGAAAGACTTCTTCAGTATGGCTGTTCCCATTGATGTCTATCAATTTACTCTGGCAGCGATAATATTCCAGCAAGGGCTCGGTCTCCTCCCGATAAAGGGTCAGCCTTTTCCTGACTACCTCTTCTCTGTCGTCTTCCCGCTGAATCAGGGGTATTCCACAGTAATCGCATAGTTCGTCTACCTGCGGCTTAAGGTAATCGATGTGATAGAGCCTAAAACACTTGGTGCAAATCCTACGACCCGAGATTCTTCTTATCAGCTCGGGCTCGGAGACTTCTATATTGAACACCAGGTCGATCTTCTCGCCCCTTTCCTGCAACAGATGGTCCAGCCGCTGTGCTTGCTCTTGGGTACGGGGGAAACCGTCAAGCAAATATCCCCGACATCCGCTGCCCCACTCCATTCTTCCGGCAACTACATCAATTATTATATCATCAGGTACTAACTGCCCCTTCTTCATATATCCCTCTACCTTCACCCCTAACTCGCTCTTCTTAACCACCTCTTGCCGGAGAATATCTCCCGTGCCAACCTTATCCAGACAGTAGCGTCTGGAAAGCCTCTCCACCTGGGTCCCTTTTCCAGCTCCGGGAGGTCCGATCATTAGTATGACCACTTTTCGCCATATCCTCCTTGCTCTGTGTATTATCCTCTCCTGCCCCGCACCCGGACTTTCTTCAAGAAACCGTCATAGTGTCTCATAATAAGCTGAGCTTCCACCTGCTGCATGGTGTCCATAGCTACTCCCACTACGATAAGGAGTGAAGTTCCTCCAAAGAAAAATTTAACCCCCATTCCCTCGGTGAACCAGGCAGGAAGATTGGCATCCAGCCAGGCTCCGATCCAGGGCAAACTCTGAACCTTTAGGCCGGTCATCATAAACTGTGGTAACACAGCAATGAGAGCCAAATATATCGCCCCCACAAAGGTGATTCGTGAGAGTACATGGTCGATGTGATCGGCAGTTCGCTTCCCTGGTCGGATACCGGGGATAAATCCTCCATATTTTCTCATGTTATCAGCTACATCGATGGGGTTGAAGATAATGGCAGTATAAAAATAGCAGAAAAAGATGATAGCTACTATAGAGAGGAAGTTGTAAACGGGTTCTCCATAATTGAAGATCGCCGCAATGGAGCCTAAGGCGGGGAAGCGATTTTGAAACAGAGTGGCCAGGCTCTGAGGAATCATAACAATAGCAGCAGCAAATATAATAGGAATAACACCTCCGGTATTCACCCGGAGGGGCAGATGGGTGGACTGCCCTCCGTAAATCCTTCTTCCCATCACCCTTTTAGCATAAGATACCGGTATCCTCCTCTGCCCCCGTTCTACGAAAACAATCAGAGCTATCACACCCAACATCAATACTCCCAGGAGCAGAAGCTTTAAGGGGCTCATGGTGCCGGTAGAGATATCGCTGAAGGTCTCCAGCACCGCCCCTGGCAGCCTTACCACAATACCGGCGAAGATGATGAGGGAGATACCGTTCCCTATACCACGCTCGGAAATCTGCTCTCCCAGCCACATGATGAAGGCGGTGCCGGTGGTAAGGGTGAGCACCGTCATGAGCCGAAAAGACCACCCCGGCTGAGTGACCATAGCCACCCCACTGGGGCTCCTCAGCTTCTCCAGGGCGAAACCGATGGCTAAAGACTGAATCACACTCAAGATGACTGTCCCGTATCGAGTGTACTGGGTTATTTTCTTTCGACCAACCTCCCCCTCTTTAGAGAGTCTCTCCAGGTAAGGCCATACCACGGTCAATAACTGAAGGATGATGGATGCGCTGATGTAAGGCATAATCCCCAGCGAGAAAACTGTCAGCTGCCTCAGAGCACCGCCGGTAAATAGGTCGAAAAATCCAAAAACAGTCCCCTTAGCCTGGTCAAAAAACTCAGCTACCGCCGCCCCGTTTACCCCAGGAGTGGGAATGTGGGCGCCAACCCGGTAGACTGCCAGCAGGAGGAAGGTAAAGATAACCCTCTTGCGCAGGTCGGGTATGCTAAAGATATTCTTCAGGCTTTCAATCATCGCTCTATGACCTCTGCCTTGCCACCGGCTTTCTCAATCTTCTGCCGGGCGCTCTGGCTAAACTTATGCGCCAGGATAGTGAGAGGACGGTCTATCTCCCCTTTGCCCAGAACCTTCAGCCCACTCTTCATATCTTTTATCATGCCCTTTGATTTAAGGAGCTCAGGGGTTACCTCAGACCCTTCCGGAAACGCCATCAGCTGCTGCAGATTGATAATGGCATACTCCTTTCGGAATGGGTTAGTGAACCCTCTCTTCGGCACCCTCCTATAGAGGGGCATCTGCCCACCCTCAAATCCCAGGGGGAAGGAGTGCCCTGAGCGAGATTTTTGTCCCTTGTGCCCTCGACCGGCTGTTTTACCGTGTCCAGAGCCCTTGCCTCGTCCTATTCGCTTCGGCTTCTTACGGGAGCCAGGAGGTGCCGTTAAGCTGTGGAGCCCTATTTCTTTTTCACTCATGTTGCTTCCTTCTAATCTGCGTCCTCCTGTTAGCCTATTTTTCGGCCTCAATTACCTTAACCAGATGAGGAATTTTAGCAATCATCCCTCTTATCTCCGGGGTATCGGGGCGAAGAACTATCTGATTAAGCTTACGGAAACCGAGCCCTTTGAGAACTAACCTTTGCTTGGGAGAGCATCCTATGCCGCTTCGAACCTGCTTTATCCTGAGCATGAGGGTTTTCGCTTTACCCTTTTTGGAAGCCACCGTCAGACCTCATATAATTTACCAAGGTATATCACGAGGGGATTATGTTTCTGTCCCTCAGTTTTGCCACCTGGGCAGTTTCTTTAAGCTGAAACAGACCGTCAAATGTAGCCTTGACCACATTATGGGGATTAGTGGTACCCAGCGACTTAGTCAGGATGTTCTGAATACCAGCCAGCTCCATTACCGCCCTTACCGGTCCACCAGCAATTATCCCCGTGCCCGGGGCAGCGGGCTTCAGCAAGACCCTACCTGAACCGAACTTGCCGATCACCTTGTAGGGTATGGTATTTTGCTTCAGGGGGATGTTGATCATCCTCTTCTTTGCCCTCTCTATTCCCTTGCGGATGGCAGCGGGAACCTCTTTTGCCTTTCCCATAGCATAGCCCACCATTCCTTTCTTATCACCGACTACTATTAAGGCGCTGAAACTGAGGTTCTTCCCCCCTTTCACTACTTTGGTTACTCGGTTTATGTGGACCACTATGTCGGAAATCTCTTCTGTCTCTACTTTTTCTTCCTCTTCCAAGCTTCTTTACTCTCCTTAATCAAAAGATCAAACCTTTCTCTCTCAGGGTCTCGGCCACTTTTTTTACCAGCCCATGGTATTTATAGCCACTGCGGTCGAAGATAAGGGTTTTAACCTTTTTGGACTTAATTCTCTCAGCCATGAGCTCCGTCACCCGGCGGGCTGCCTCCATATTGCCACCGGTTTTCAGCTGGCTGCGAAGTTCCTTTTCCAGCGAGGAGGCGGCAGCCAAGGTGACCCCTTTATCGTCGTCTATCAATTGGAGATATATATTCCGTAAACTTCGGAAGACACTCAAGCGGGGACGCTCTGCAGTACCCCGAATCTTTTTTCTGATTCGCCGTTTTATCCTCTCCCGGGGTGTAACTATCCTTTGGTTCATTTTACCTCAAATGCATCCTTAAGCGCCAGTGGCGGCCTTACCCACCTTCTTTCTTAATACCTCACCCTTATATCTTATGCCTTTACCCTTGTAAACATCGGGTGGCCTCAATCTACAGATATTGGCAGCTACCTGACCGACCATCTGGCGGTCGATACCAGAGACGATAATCAGGTTAGCGCCCTCAATTTTCACCTCCACCCCCTCGGGGACCTGAAACTCGATGGGGTGGGAGAAACCGAGCTGGAGCACTACGACATCCTTTTTTAGCTGAGCTCGATAGCCAATCCCCTCAATCTCCAGCTCTTTCTGGAAGCCCTCGGTTACCCCGGTAACCGAATTAGCCGCCAGACTGCGCATCAGCCCATGTAGCGCTCTGAGCTTTGGGGTGTCGTTTTTGCGGCTCACTAATAGCAAAGAGCCCTCCTGATGGATGTTAATACCCGGAGGGATCCTGTGCATCATGCTCCCCCTGGGTCCCTTGACCTCGAGCTCCTCCTTGGATATCTTTACTTCTACCCCATCGGGCAAAGGAATCGGCTTTTTACCTACTCTTGACATGATAACGCTTCTCTCTTACCAGATGTTGCAGATAACCTCTCCCCCTATGTCCATTTTTTTCGCTTGAGCTCCGGTAAGGACACCCCGGGAAGTGGAAAGAATAGTGATGCCCAGTCCACCTATTATCACGGGGATATCCTCCTTCCCACAATAGACTCTCCGACCTGGCTTGCTGACCTTTTTCAGCCCAGTTATTACCTTCTCTCCATGGGAACCCCATTTGAGCGCTATCTCCAAAATCCCCTGTTTGTTATCCTGAGTTACCTTATAGTCCTTTATGTATCCCTCATCTTTGAGTATTTTGGCAATAGCGACCTTCATTTGTGATGAGGGTACACTTACCTCGTCATGCCCTGCCTTCAGGGCGTTTCGAATGCGGGTCAGCATATCTGCTATGGGGTCGGTCATAGTCATCTTACTCTCCTAAGGCAACAACCTTATAATTTACCAACTCGATTTTTTAACTCCGGGAATCTCTCCTGCCAGAGCTAATCGGCGGAAGCATATACGGCACATATTGAATTTACGCAGATAAGCCCGGGGGCGTCCACAAATGGGACACCGGTTGTATTTTCTTACCTTGAACTTAGGCTGTCGAAATGCCTTTACTATAAGAGCCTTTCGAGCCATTTTTTCAGCCCCTTCTAAAGGGAAAGTTCAATAATTCCAGCAATCTTCTTGCCTCTTCGTCGGTCTTGGCAGTGGTGACAATGGTCATATTCATTCCTTTTATCTTTTCTACCTTGGTGTAATCAATCTCGGGGAATATCAATTGGTCCTGTATGCCGACGGTGTAGTTTCCTCTTCCGTCAAAGGATTTGGCGGGCAACCCTCTGAAGTCCCTCACCCGGGGCAGGGCTATGCTTACCAAGCGGTCAAAGAACTCGTACATGCGGTCCCCTCTGAGGGTGACAAAGCACCCCACTGGCATACCTGTTCTTAATTTGAAGCTGGCAACGGACTTTCTTGCCCTGGTCACCACGGGGCGCTGCCCGGCAATTATTGCTAACTGCTCCACTCCCGCATCGAGTATCTTTATATTCTGGGTTGCCTCCCCCAGCCCCATATTTATCACAATCTTCTTCAGCCGGGGAACTGCCATAGAGTTGGCGTATTTAAATTCTTTCATAAGCTGAGGGATAATCTCTTTTTTGTATCTCTCCTTAACTCGGGGGACTACCGCTTTTTCTTTTTTCTCGCTCA
>CABWKN010000141.1 GCA_902505605.1 Candidatus Guanabacterium sedimentis | reverse complement strand
ATACTCGTATCCCTGAAATCTTCCTTCTGGTCTTAAAGCATGCCTTTACCCCCACGGCGGCGGTGGGAGGCTTTGCCGGGGCAGCGGTGATGATGGCCATCCGGGAAGGGGTGACCCGGGGAGTCTTCTCCAACGAGTCGGGTCTGGGGAGCGCCCCCATAGCAGCGGCTGCCGCTAAGACAGACGAACCCGTGAGGCAGGCGCTGGTCTCTATGACCCAGACCTTTATAGACACCCTGGTGGTGTGCAGCCTCACCGGATTTGTTATCATCTCTTCGGGGCTGTGGAACTCGGGGGAGACCGGAGCAGAGCTGACTACCATCGCTTTCAGCAGCTCTCTTCCCGGAAATGCGGGGGGTCTGGTGGTCACCGTTGGCTTGATACTTTTTGCGTATTCCACCATCTTAGGGTGGAGCTATTATGGGGAGAAGTCCATCGAGTACCTCTTAGGCGAGAGGGCGGTCTACCCTTACCGGGCGTTTTTCTGCATCGCGGTAGGTTTCGGGGCGGTATTTAAGCTTCAGCTGGTGTGGTCGTTAGCCGATGTGATGAACGGCTTGATGGCTCTGCCCAATCTGGTCGGTCTGCTGGGGTTGGGAGGAGTCATCGCCTGGGAGACGAAGAGATATTTCCGCATCTATGTGAAGCAGGTCCCCCCGGAGTATTAGAGGACGAATTTCATCCCGTCCTCTGCCACAATGACCTCCCCCTGGAAGGTGCTGGCCGCTTGCTTCTTGAGGATGTGCGGGTCGCATTGAGGGTAGAGATGAGTGAGAATGAGCTTCTGGCTGCCGGCTTGCTGGGCGATGCTCCCCGCCTGGGAGGGGGTTAAGTGGTTGTCGGTCCCTTCCCCTTCGGGAAAGGAAGAGTCCATAAGCAGAACCTGCGCCCCCCGGGCAAGCTCAACCAGTTCCTGACAGTAGCCCGAATCCCCTGAGTAGACCAGCGAGCCCCCTTCATCCGATTCTATCCTGAAGGCAACATTAATCACATTATGGCGAACCGGTGAGCTTTTCAGGGTAAAGGAGGGGAACCTCCTCTGGCTGCGGGCGAGCTCACACAGTTCCATCGGAAAAGGGAGAAGCTCCAGCCAGTTGGGCTGGTAGAGGTTCTGCAGCCCCTGCCAGTAGCTTTCAAATCCCGGGGGTCCGATAATGTGCAGCTCCTCCTGGCGTGCTCCCCGGGGGTCGTTCTTAAAGGCGAACAGGAGAGGGATGAGGTCGGCGATGTGGTCTGGGTGGAGGTGAGTGTAAAGGATATAATGAATGCGGCGGTAGTCAATCCCCAGCTGGGGGAGCTTATACATGGTGCCCGAGCCCCCATCTAAGAGGAGATGCTCCGCCCCTATCCTCAGGAGGTAGCCGGGCGCTCCTCGCCTTTTGGTGGGAATACTGCATCCCGAGCCTATAATCCACAGTTCCATTTGGTGGTTTCTCCCGCTCCCATAGCTCGCCCATTGATTGACAAGAAAGGGACTCTATTGTATCATCTTTGGTAATTAAGCTCAATTGTTTTGCATCGGGAAAGAGAGGGATTCGGTGCGATTGCTCATAGCCAAAACAGCGGGTTTCTGCATGGGGGTCAAGCGGGCGATAGACATCGTCCTCGAGGTATCCAGGAAGCAGCGGCAGCCCATCTATACTGATGGTCCTCTGATTCACAATCCCCAGGCGGTGAAGATGCTGGAGGCGAGGAATATCAAAATCCTGAATGACATGTCCCGGGTCTCGTCCGGGTTTCTGGTTATCCGCACCCACGGGATTACCCCACGCCGCAGGAAGGAGATACATGGCAGCGGTCTCAAGGTGATGGATGCCACCTGCCCCAAAGTGGCTCAGATTCAATCTATTATCAAGAAGCACCGCAGGGCAGGGCATTCATTTGTGATTATCGGCGACCGGGGGCATGCCGAGGTGGAGGGGCTGCTCGGCTTTGCCGAGGGGAGGGGATTTGTGGTGGAGAGCAAGGAAGATGTTGAGCGCCTTCCTCCCATGGATAAGGTATGTGTGGTTGCCCAGACCACCCAGAGCCGAGAGCAATTCGAGAAGTTGACCCGCTTGATAAAAGAAGAGTATCCCCAGAGCAAGGTGTTTAATACCCTGTGCGAATCCACCTCTCTTCGGCAGGAAGAAGCCATCCATTTAGCTCGCCAGGTAGACCTCATGGTGGTCATTGGTGGAAAGAACAGCGCCAATACCCGCCGGCTGACCGAGATTTCCCGCTCCACCGGTACCCCTGCCTATCAGGTGGAGACCGGGGAGGAGCTGACCCCTGAGATGATATTGCCCTACCATACCATAGGGATTACCGCCGGGGCATCGACTCCGCAGTGGGTTATCAGCGAGGTGGTGAGCAGGATACGCCACATTCATCGATGGAAAGGTAATGAGTGGGTGAGGCATATAGCCGGGGTGGTGAAATTCCTCATCAAAGGGAGCATTTACACCGCCGGGGGAGCTGCCCTGTTAACTTACAGCGCCTCTGCCCTGCAGGGCATACCAATGATTACCTCCTCTCTGACTATCGCCGCCTTCTATGTGTTTTCCATGCATACCCTGAACCGTTATGCTGACCAGCGGGCGAGAGAGCTGAGCCGCCTTTTCCACACCGATTTTTATCAGCGTTACGAACCCTATCTACTGGGCTCAGCCATAGCAGCGGCGGTCGTTTCCCTGGGGTTAGCCTTCTACCAGGGGTGGTGGAGCTTCGCCCTCCTGCTGCTGGCGGTACTTATGGGGACTATTTACAGCGCTCGCATAATACCCACCCCCGTTTCGCGCTGGCTGGAGCTGCATCGGCTCAAGGATATCCCTGCCTCTAAAGATTTATTTGTTGCCCTGGGCTGGGCGGTGGTGGTGGTGCTGCTGCCATTGATCGGGGCAGCTCACCCCCTGCTGAGCTGGTCCACCGCTATCACCTTTTTGTTCGTGATGGTGGTAGTGTATATAAGGGCGGTTATCTTTGATATCTGGATAATTCAGAGCAATGGCCTGGTGGGCAAGGAAGCCCTCCCTCGCATCATCGGTAAGGAGAAGACCAAGGGGAGCCTGGCAGTGGTGGGGATGGTGCTGGTGGGGGTGCTCATCATAGGGATGAGATGGCAGCTTATCACCAGCTTCGGGTACCTCCTCATGCTCAGTGTCGCTTATATTGGTCTTTATCTTTACCTTTATCACCGACGGGTTATAGCCCGGGAGACAGTGTTCGATGTGGTGGTGGATGGGATGTTCTATCTCACCGGCTTGCTTGCTTTTCTGTGGTTGAGGCTGGGATGATAGAGGAGGCAAGATTAAAGCACTTTTATGAGAACCAGGGTGAGGTCGTCGAAGGGCGGGATGCCCCGGCTCCACGATTTTAATTGCCGAATGATAGCTTCTATAATATCAGATGCTGGCAGGTGGCGGTTATTGTAAACCGTTTCAGTCAGCCTCTCGGTGCCAAATTCCTCCTCCTGAGGATTCATAGCTTCGGTGAGCCCGTCGGTATACATTACCAGGATGTCCCCCTTCTGTAGAGAGGTGGTCTCCTGCTGATAGGTGGGGTCTTCCATAATCCCCAGACAGATTCCTCCCTCCCTTAAGTTATGGATTTTATCGTCGGCTCTGAGGAGGATGGGGTAATTATGACCGGCGTTGACCGAGGTGAGGGTTCTTTTCTTTGGGTCGAGAATGCCATAGAAGAAGGTAATGAATCCCTCAGCCAGCGAGCTGCGGTAGATTGCTCTGGCAATTCTGCTTGTCAGCTGGGGCAGGGAGTAGTTCTCTTCACTATAGGCGTGGAGAGTGCCGTGGAGTGTGGATACCAGCAGGGCAGCCGGGGTTCCTTTGCCGGATACATCGGCGATGGCTATGCCGAATTGGTCGGGGTTGAGGGCGATGAAGTCGTAGTAGTCGCCGCCCACCTGCCGGCAGGGGGTGTTCAGGGCGGAGATTTCAAACCCCTTAATCTCGGGTGTTTCGAGGGGGAGGAGATTCCTCTGAATGGTGGCTGCCAGCTCAAGCTCCTTCTCCATACGCTCTTTCTCCAGGCTCTCCTTGTAGAGTCTGGCATTTTCAAGAGCCACCGCTGCCTGGTTGGCAAAGCTGGAGAGGAGGCGTTCGTCCGCCGGAGTGAACTCGATTATATTGCCCCCCTTTGCCTCCTTATTGGCAACGAAGATAACCCCGAAAACCTCCTGTTTAATCTTTATGGGAACTGCCAGCAGAGTATCGCTTTCCAAGGGAAGCTGCAGCTGTGGATGACCCCGTGCTCTGACCGACTCACCCTTTCGGGCAACCTCGCCGATGAGCCCCTCTCCCAGGGCTATGTTTACCTTATCCTTAAGCTCCTGGTTAATGCCAAAGGAGGAGTCCAGCTTCAGGGTCTTATCTCTCTTATCTATCAGGAACAGGGCGCCCCTGTTGGCATCGAGGAGGCTGACGGACCTCAGCAGAATCTCATCGGAGAGCTCCTCTACTTTCAGCAGCGAGCTTATCCTGATGCCCACATCGTAGAGGGTTTCCAGTTCAAGGATTTTATGGTCGAGCTCAAAATTGACCTGTTTGAGCTGGTTGAGGAGCTGGTAATTGTAAATGGCGATAGCCAGGTGGTGGGCGATAATCTCCAGCAGCTCGGTATCGGCGGAGGTGTATTCTAAGTCCATGAATTTTCGGCTCAGGCTCAGGAGACCCACCAGCTGATTTCTCACCACCAGAGGGAGCCATATATAAGAGTGGAGTTCTTCTATGGCTTTTTTTTGCGCTTTGATAAAAGGGGAGAGGATAGCCGGAGGCTGGGAGAGGAAGAGGGGACCTTTGAAGCTGCGGAGCCCTTCCACCTGCTCATCCTTCAGCGCTAAGGTGAGCTTCCTCTGGCTGATACCGCGGGAGGTTTTGACCGTGAGCTGTCGAGTCTGGCTGTCGAAAAAGAGGATGGCTCCCTTGGAGATCATGAGAGTGCCCAGAATCTGGTGCAGCAGGGTGCGGCTGTTGGTGAGGAAGTCCTCCCCTGAGGTGAGGGCTTCTCCCAGCTCCCCCAGAGAGCTGAGGCTGAAGAGCAGTCGGTCGACCAGCTCGGATTCGGCTCTTTCTCCCCTTGGCTTTTGCTCCATGGTTTTATTTAACCTTTATGATAATAAGGGCGATGTCATCTCCCTGAGGGGTACCTCTGGCGAACTCATTGAGCTCACCCAGTATGCTCTGCTTAAGCTCGGTGGGCGGGAGGTGGGCATCTCTGACAATAAGCTGTTCAAAGCGTTCGAAGCCGAAAGGCTCGTCCTTATCGTCCATGGTCTCAATAATCCCATCGGAGTAAAAGATAAGCAGGTCTTCCTGTTTCAAATGAGCGCTTTTTTTATCATAGCGGGAGTTCCTCCTCACCCCCAGGGGGTAGGCGATAGACTCTAAGCTGCTGAGGGTGGCTTCGGAGGCGGAGTAGTGGTAGGGGAAGTGGTGTCCGGCACTGGAATAGGTAAGTCTCCTTCTTTTTGAGGTCGAGAATGGTGTAGCAGAAGCTCATCAGAAGTCTTTTCTGCAGCAGCTCATGCACCATGTTGTTCATGGCGAACAGTACGTCCTCCACCCGGGAGGAGGTCTTGACCTGATTGTAAAGGCAGCTCTTGGCCATGGACATTAAGAGCCCGGCAGCGATGCCATGTCCGCTGACATCCCCGATGACTATTCCCAGTTGGCTGTCGGTGAGGTAGAGGTAGTCGTAATAGTCCCCTCCCACCTCCTTGGCGGGATGAAAGTAGCTGATGACCTCATAGCCTTCCAGGGAAGGGTCCCTCTCGGGGAGTATGGAAGCCTGGATTTTGCTGGCGGTTTTTATATCAAACTCAATGCGCTCCTTCTCTACCATTTCTGCCATATATTTCTTCAGGTTATCGGTCATCAGGTTGAATGAGGTAGCCAGGCTGTAAAATTCATCGCGGCTCCTCATCCCTATCTTGTAGTCGAGGTCTCCTTCACCAATTTTTCTGGTGCCGACGACCAGCGAGTCGATGGATTGCTGTATCCTCTTGCTGATTCGTCCGCCGATGAAGGAGGAGATAATAATGATGACCAGTGCCACGATAAGCGTGACATAGGCCATCATTTTGGTGTTAGCCAGATAGCTGTTAGGGTCGGAATAATCAAAGCTGTATGAAGAGCTGAGCACATCTTTCCAGGATGGGAAGAGCTGCACACTGCCCAGTTGACTGGTTTCACCATTTTCCCAGTTGGTGATGGTGAGAAGGAGGCGCAAATAGGCGCCACTGGTCACCGCCCCTTGTTCCCCCTGTTGAGATGGGGGTGAGGAGGTGGTGACGGTCACATGCCCTTCGGTATCCCGCTGCATAGTGATGGCAGAATGGGAGGGTGAGAACCTGAAGGCTACCTCATGGCGGCGTTCTATTTCCTCGACTGCTTCCCTAGTGATGGGGATGTAGAGCATAAGGAGAACATCTTGGGTGCCTATTTTTTTATTCTTAATGCACTTGAAGAATTTTTGCCCCTTCTCGGCGAAAAAGTTGGGGGACATATTCTCCATGAACCATGGGGGGAGGCTCTCGACCTGGCGAAATTCTGAGGGGGTGGACGGCGAAAATCCGACAATCCCCCGCCCGCCTTCGGAGGGGGTGAGCTGGATTTTCAGGAAGGTCCCGGGAAAATCGGCAGCGATTACTCTCTCCTCCTCAGCGGCGAAAATGTTCACAGCGAGAGCGGGGTCACCTGTTTGTGTTGAGCTACTTACTAATTGGCGGAGCTTTTCTCCACTGATAATCCTCTCGCCGTGTCCTTCAAGGCGCTGAAAGGTGCTCTGGTAGAGGTTGTGGAATTTAAAATATACCCCCTGGAATATGAAATTTACAAGGATAACCCCGATCAAAATCACAATGGGGAGCACAGCTCTGAAGATATAGGAGAGAGCGGTTTTGCTCCTCAGCCGCTGGCTGGTTTCCACCAGGCTTACCGCCATCCTGATGGTGAGCAGCAGGATATAGACAAAAAGGGTTCTCATGAACAGGTAGTGGAGTTCCCCACCAAGATAGATGGTGGCATCAGGGAGCACTTCGGGGCGGAGCAGGGACTGCAGAGAGAAAAAGAAGAGCGAAATCCAGAATCCTATCAGGATGAGGAAGAGCTTTATCCGTGAGGTATGGCTCACAGTGACCAGCCAGGGGAGTCTCAGCCCCTGGAAGAGAATGAGTATTACCAACAGAAAGAATATACCGCTGGCTTGCAGGAAGAACAACCCGACGATAGCGAAAAAGAGGATTTTCTGTCTTCTGCCATGAGGGGGATAGTAAAGCCGGCAGAAGACGGCGGTCAGGGTTATAGTCAGCAGGGCAGCCAGGGGGTCAAAGAGGTTGAGGATTCCCCTATTGACACTTGCCTGAAGTTGAGGGCTGCGAACGAGGAAGCTGACCAACAGATTGAGCCCGTAGAGGAAGAGATAGAGAAAAATAAATGCTTTTAATCTCTGACCCAGGTCCCATCTTCTCCAGAAAGTGAGAAGAGCGAGCCCTGCAACCATCAGCGGCAGAAAAAGTAGCACCCACCAGCTTTTGACTGAAGGGGGCTCTTCAGCGCCTGGTTCGAGATAGAGAAGCCACAGGCTGGCGGCAATAAGAATCAGAAGGAAACCTATGGTATTTTTAATGGGTGCTTTTTTTACCACAGTCATGGCCCTTAATCCCCCTTTCTCGGAGAAGTTCCCCTCAGATTGAGAAAAGTCTTTCAGGAGCGCTGCCGGGAGCCTTTCCGTCAGGATAGTGCCTTAATGGCTTCCTCCTCTGTGGAAAAGATTTGGGTATACTGGGTGAGCCCCATAATGCGAAATGTCTTGGCTATAGTGTTGGTCAAACCACAGAAGCAGAGACTCCCTTTGAGTTCCAGAACCTTCTCTATAATTTCAATGAGGATGGAGATGCCGATGCTGTTAATCACCTTTGATTGGCTGAAATTGAGGATAAAGTGCTTGCAGCCCTGGTCCATTAGTTGATAGCAGGCCAGGGCAATTTTTTCGCCTCCGGGATTATTGATATACCCTTCGGTGGTAATAACGGAGTATTTATCCTCTTTCCGGGCAGATAAGGTCAACTCTTGTTCTAACATAGCCTCTCTCCTGAGTTCCTATCTCCTTTTGGTCATAACTATCTTGGTTCCCCCTTTGTGGGAGTTAATTACCACGGAATCCATTAAAGAGCGCATAATCTTTAATCCCCAGCCCCTCTTGCTGGGGCTTTTAATCTTCTCTTCGATTTTAGGCTCTTTTATCTTAGAGGGGTCAAAGCCGACCCCGTAGTCTTTTATAATTATCTCCAGCCGGTCGCCGATCATCTTGAATTTGATATGAACCTTCTTTTCCTCGCTTTTAGAGTGCTCGATGGCGTTTAGGCAGGCTTCGATCAGCGCTAATTTAATTTCGTCAATCTTGTCCTTATCCAGCCTCATGGCCTCGGCAACGGAGGCGGCAATGCGGGTGACCTCCAGCTCCATGTCGTGGTGCATGGGGATGGTAAGGGTTACCTCATCTTCCATAGGATTTATCTCTCCACTTGCTCCGAAAGTTATGAACAGCGTTTAGTTGCATAGCCCATTCTCTATAATTAATAACGCTTTTTCCCGCCAATTAGTTCTTTCAGAAGGAAGTTACGAGATTTCCTCATGTAGCTCTCTGGCATAATTAATGATTATACCCCTCTCTCGCTCTGAGGTCAATATCCCCATTTGTCAGCTGAGGGTGCTGATGACGCTCTTCCCCCACTGGGTCCGAGGGCTGAGCCTTTTTCGGTAAAATATCCCTCTTCAATTCTTTTCAGGAGGTGCGGTGGGCATTTCAAAGGGGACCTTCTGGTAATCGGGGGGAGGGCTGAACATGCTTTCGGGTATCGGTTCCTGGCTGATGTTGGTTACCATGCAGGTAGAGTTCATGGTTATATTGCCTATGGTCCAGTAGGTCACCGTCTTGATGGGATAGCCCTTGAGGGCAGCCCATTGGTTGATAGCCTTTTTGCTGTGGAAGGTGCTGCCCATGGTCTCCAGGTATTGTTGGAACAGGGTGCAATCGAAGGAGATATCCTCGGTAAGCCACATTTCGGTCCTCATGTTGCACTGGGGCTGCTCGACCAGCACCTGGTAGCAGTTGCACTGGCAGATTTTCTGCTTCTCCCCTGTTTTTCTGATTATCACCTCCCCGGTCTCCGGCGTCTCCCCAAACCTGAAGCCTCCCATCTGGCACATCTTCCGGAAATCCTCACAGGATAGTTCCTGGTAAGTCTTCTGGACAGTGTTGAGCATGAGAATGAGGTTTTTGTCCAGGCGGAAGATTACCGCCCGATAGTGGTCGGGGTCCTCGCAGCGAAGCATGTCCTTGGTCATCCATATCTTCTGCGGGCTGGTGGCGGTGGGTCGCCCCAATATCCCCGAAGTGGTCACTTTTTGCTCCACATAGAGGTCTCCCCCCGTGGAAGGGACGATAGCTCCCATCAGCGGAAGCAGCAGCACCAACAAGGCGGCTTTCTTAAGGTATTTTACTCTTACCATCCTATCCCCCCCTTTACTCAGTTTATATACTTAGCATCCCAATTACCCCATAAGCCCTTGACCCCTCGGCAGGTGATCCGGGGATGAGGGCTTGTCTCTCGTCTCTAATGCAGGCTGCCTACGGTTCCCAGATAGATGACGGTTTCCTCTTTGCCATCCACCCCGATGACCTGGTTGACCTCGTCATCGTAGAAGGCACCCACCCCGCAGCAGCCCAGCCGCAGCGCCTCGGCAGAGAGGTAGAGGTTCTCCCCTATATGACCGGCATCCATATAGATGTAGCGAAAAGACCGCTCGCCGTATTTCCACTGCGAGCGCGCGGCAATGGCGGTCCACACGAACACCACCGAGGCAGTGGCTACCATCCCCTGTCCCAGGCAGGCACGGGCAAGGGCTTGCCCCAGTTCTTCCTTTTTCAGCTGCTCCAGATGATGCTTGAGCGGATTATAATGGTAGAGCCCCGGCTCCACCTCCTGCACCGAGTTGACTACCACATAGGTCTCCACCGGATACAGGGCTCCTGCCGAGGGCGCAGTGCGCAGGTAGTAGGCTCCGTATCTGCCGGAGACCCCGTAGCTTCCCCAGATAAGCTGCGAGAGCTGCTGGCGGGTGATGGGCCGGTCAGAGTAGTCCCTGCGCGAGCGGCGCCCGGATAGCGCAGTCCACAGAGGCATCCCCCCCTCCTCATCCGGCGGGGGAAGCTCTACCACCGACAGCGGGTTGGGGTAGGTCTTGAAGGGCTCGGGGTCTTCCAACCTGAATCCGCCCTCCCGAGGCATACGGTGGCGGTGATACCTGGTCTCGTCGTGGTAGCGCTGACCTCTATCCTTGGGCAAAACTTATTCCCCTTTTTACCCGATTGTATAGATAACTTAATATTATCATAATTTGAGAAAAACGACAAGATTATCGTTGCTTACGCCAAGGCATGGCAGGGCGCAGGGTTTTGTGCCTGGTGGCTGCTCTTCCGGGAGCGATGTGAGAAGTTTATCAGCTTGAATTTGAGTGAGGTAAGGTTTTTACAAATTAAGCAATACTCGTTAACTGCTACCCTTGGGCGGCACACCGCCAGGGT
>CABWKN010000140.1 GCA_902505605.1 Candidatus Guanabacterium sedimentis | reverse complement strand
GTGAGGATTACAAGAAAATAATCAGCCTGTTAAAAAGTCAAGGGACGGAGAAATTTTTGAAGCTAATCTTTGACCCTTCGTGGGTATTTGTGCCCGGGCAGTGGCAAGCTCAGATGTGGTGTCGCTTATTCACCAAAATCCCGCAGGAAAATCTGATTTATTGCTGCGATGAGCCTTCCGAAGAAGCGTTCGCCTGCTTGCCGGGCAGAGACGCCCGAACGATAACCTCCGGAAAAAAAGAGGGGGTGTCAGAGCTGGTGGAGCACTCTGTTGATTACGCCATCAAGGAGCTTGGTGGCATTTTCGGGAGAGAGCTCTCAATCGCCTTCCTTGCCGACGGTCCTTATGGTATTCCTATCACCAGCGACAAAGAAATTGATAAATCAGGGAGTTACCCATGAGGACAAATTTCCCCTATTTAGCGCTATGATGCCTGGTGATAAACGATGGTTAAATTAAGATGGTCAAAGCTATCAGATAGAACTATGTTGCTCCATTATGGCTTATTTCAGTTAATCGCTACTCAAAAATAGTGGAGAAGAAACATGGGGAAAATAAGAAAGACATTGCTTACCTTATTGGCTATTAATATGGCAATTATGGCATCTATTTCCCTGGCTGATGAGCCCCCGGCCATTCTGAGCATGAAGGAGAGGAAGCAGGTTATCGACAGGCTATTATTGACCCGACTGGAGACCATTTTGCCGCAGGAGATGAGGAAGTATAATTTCGATATGTGGCTGGTTATCTGCCGTGAAACCAACGAAGACCCGGTCTTTCGCACTCTGACTCCCGAAGATCCCTGGGCAATGCGACGGTTGAGTATGCTGGTCTTCTGCGACCGTGGGGCAAAAGAGGGAGTGGAAAGGATAATCATTGCCAAACATAATAAAAAACTCTATCGCAATGAATGGAGGCGTCTGGAAGAAAGCCAGTGGGAGAGCTTGGCTCGAGTGGTGGCTGAGCGGGACCCCCAGCGTATTGCCATTAACGAATCGGAGCGGATGTGGCATGCCGATGGTCTGAGCTCAACCCTCAAGCAGAAGCTGGTGCAGATATTGGGACCCCAATATACTACCAGGCTCCATTCCGGTGAGGAGCTCGCTATCGGATGGCTGGAGCGGCGCATACCCGAGGAGATGGAAATATATTCTCACGTGGTCTCCATTGCCCATCATATTATTGCCGAAGCCTTCTCCTCCAGAGTAATTACTCCTGGAGTCACCACTTCTGATGACCTAAACTGGTGGCTCAGGGAGCGGATCAGGGAGCTCAAGTTGATAGCCACCTTCCAACCCGATATAGACATTATAAGGAATAAAACAGAAGGGAAAGCTCCGGAGAACAATATCATTCGCAGAGGCGATGTCATCCATTGCGATATAGGTTTTGAGTATTTGCGAATGTGCACTGATATCCAGGAAATGGGTTATGTGCTTCGCGAAGGCGAGACCGATGCGCCGGAGGGTTTGAAAAGAGCCTTTAAAATGGGCAATCGTATGCAGGACATTCTCTGCGAAGAGATTAAGGAGGGGCTTACGGGCAACGAAGTTCAGGCTGCCGCTCTTAAAAAAGGAAGGGAGGAAAGTCTGAATCCAAGGGTCTACTCTCATCCCATAGGGTTTCATCTTCATGCGGCTGGTCCGGTCATCGGTCTGCCAGAGCTTCAGAATGGGGTGCCCGGCAGGGGGGATTTCCCCGTGCACTACGATACCTGCTACGCTATTGAATTGAGTATCAATGCGGAAATACCCGAGTGGCAGGGACAGCAGGTCAGATTTTCCCTGGAAGAAGAGGCTATCTTTACCAGAGATGGGATATTTTTCTTCGGAGGGCGTCAAACTGATTTCCATTTAATAAGGTAAGCGGCTAAAAATCTGAGCAAAAAAGGAAATGGGAATGATTAAATTTATGAGAATACTGCTGGCTATGGTTGTGCTATCTGTATTCATCGGAGTATCTCTGGCTGAGGCGGACGAGCTCCCTGCGGTTCTCAAGCTGCGTGACCGCGCCAAGGTGGTGAACGAGCTGCTGGAAATCAGGCTCCAGCGATTGCTGCCCGGGTTTATGCGGGAGGAGAATTTTGATATGTGGCTCATAATCTGCAGCGAGGATAATCTTGACCCCGTATTTAAAACCCTCATCCCTTATGACACCTGGACACCCATACTCCCCAGGGAGTGGTTTACCTTGACGGGCGTCAGACTAAGTTCCATATAATTAGATAAATTTTCACAGCTATTTATAGTTGCATAACAACTACAGACTTTTCGGAGGTGCCATATGAGGCGTTTGATGCTCATCTTTATACTTCTTCTTTGTGTTGTATCTTTGAGTTTAGCATGTGGTAGCTCGAAGACAACCGGGGAGAAGGTGGTTTATTCCCATGACGAAGCAATGGAGTGGGCTGAGAAGACCTTGAATACCCTTTCCGTTGAGGAGAAAGCAGCCCAGCTGGTCTGGGAACAGATGGAGGGATATTATCTTCCCGAGGATGCCGAGAAGTATCAGTATTGGAAGAGATTGGTTGAGGAGTATGGAATAGGGGGATTTGTCCTCTATGGTGGAGAGCCTCATGATACCGCTTATCTGCTGAACAAGCTCCAAAAAGCTTCTAAGATTCCCTTGATGATCTCTGCCGATTTTGAAAATGGGTGTGGTCAGCAGATTACCGGAGCGGTGTGGTTCCCCGGTAATATGGCTTTGGGAGCTCTCCAGGATGAGAAGCTGGCTTATGAGGTGGGGAAGGTAGGAGCAAGAGAGGGACGGGCGATAGGAATCCACTGGACTTACTCCCCGGTAGTCGATGTTCAGAATAACCCCCGGAACCCGGTGTTAAGTGTCAGGTCCTTTGGAGAGGATGTGGAATGGCTGAGCCGGCTCAGTGCCGCCCAGATACGAGGATTTCAGGAAAACGGCATGTTAGCCACCGCCAAGCACTATCCCGGCAGAGGGGATGTGGAACTCATCCCCGGCACCGAGTTCACCATAAACCGCGACCCTATGGACGAGCTGACCAAGGTAGAGCTGTTCGCCTTCCAGAAAGCTGTGGATGCCGGAGTGGGCGCCATTATGACCGAACACATCGTCATTCCTTCCATGCAAAAGGGTGATGAGCTGCCCGCGAGCATGTCCGAGGAGACCATCGGCTGGATTCGTGATAAGACGGGATTCGAGGGGATTATCACCTCAGATGATTTGTGGTATGAAAAGATAACCAAGAATTACGGAGTGGTGGAGTCCTGTATCAGAGCCGTGAAAACCGGACATGATACCATTCTTAAGCCCGCCGATGCCGAGAAAACCATTATCGCCCTGGCAGAAGCAGTCAAAAACGGGGAGCTCACCGAGGAGAGGCTAAACGATTCGGTTCGGCGAGTACTCTACTGGAAGGCGAAGCTTGGTCTTCACAAACAGCGCCTGGTCGACCTGGATAATATAGACTGTGTTGTGGGTTGCAGAGAACATCGGGAGCTGAATCTGCAGATTGCCGAGGCTTCTCTGACATTATTAAACAACAAAGGCGTCCTTCCCATCAAGTCGGATATAAAGGAGTTAGTCCATATCTCTATCATGAGAGACCGCAACGACATGAGCCCTGCCGAATTTGCCAACAAGCTAAGTGCCGCTTGGGCCGGGTCTAAGAGTTTTCAGCTCGACCCAGACACCAGTACCGAAGTTGGCGACAAAATCCTCCGCGCCGTTGATAATGCCGAAATGATGGTCATCTCACTTTTTGTCCCCCGCCAGCGATATGTTGATCTCGGTATCATACGAGAGGATTATCTAAGCCTGATAAAAAAGATTGCCGGCATGAAGCCAAAGAGCACAGTGGTTATCTCCTTTGGGAATCCTTACCTTATCAAATATATGGAGGATGTTCCCTGCTTTCTTGTTGGCTATGCTGAAAAAGGGTTTTATGGTAATCAGTCAGTGTATATGGATGCCTTCATCAATATGATTAAAGGGAAGTGCGTGCCCGAGGGGAAGTTACCTATTACTATATCAGAGAAGTACCCACTGGGGCACGGGCTGACCTATTAGACAATAGCATAAAGAGAGAGGTCCTATGAAGAAATTTGCGCTTATATTGCTGCTGCTTCTTTTGTTTCTTCCCTCTGCGACAAAAGGGGGTTGCCAGCAGAATGATGAGACAGTCAAGCTCCACAAAGATGCCCTTGTCTGGGACTGCCACAACGACCTGGTTTACCGAATACTCTACGAGAAGCTGGACATCAAAAAAAGGCTCCCTGTGGGGCATGTAGACATCCCCCGGATGCAAAAGGGTAACATCGATGTTCAAGTAATGGCTCTCTGGCCAGATAACAGAACCTTCCCCCGAGCCAGTGCCCGCCAGACACTGCAGCTGCTCGATGCCATGCTAACAGCCTTAGAGCAGAACTCCGATGTGATTGAGTTAGCGCGCACAGCTTCTGACATTGAGAGGATTACCAAGTCGGGTAAGATTGCTGCTCCTCTTTCCATCGAGGGAGGGCATGCCATAGAGGATGATTTGGGTTTGCTGAGGTGTTATCACATATTAGGGGTCTCCTCCATGACCATCACCCACAACAAGACCCACAACTGGGCAGACTCCCAAGCCGATGAGCACAGATGGGGCGGATTGAACGAGTTCGGTGAGAGTGTAGTCCGCGAGATGAACCGCATTGGTATGGTCATCGATTGCAGTCATGTTTCCGATGAAACCTTCTATGATGTGATAAGGGTTACTAAAGACCCCATCATACTTTCCCACTCCGGATGTCGAGCCCTGTGTGACCATCCAAGAAATGTGACCGATGACATGCTGAGAGCCCTGGCTAAGAACGGGGGCGTAATAGGGATTGTCACCGTTCTGCAGTATGTTACCCAGGAGTATCGCGATGCCCGACGGGAACTAAGTAAAATCTCCAGCCCTTATCTAATGAGAGCCCCTGTAGCCGAAGACCTTGACCTGCAAATCGCCCTGAGCCATCTCCGCGCCGGTCAGGATTGGCCTGATGAGAACCTCCCCACAGTGGAGGATGTGTTGGACCACATTGACCATGCAGTAAAAGTTGCCGGAGTAGACCATGTCGGCTTGGGTGCTGATATGTATCCCAGAACGCCTGCTCCCATTGGATTGAAGGATGTCACCGAATATATCAATATCACCCGAGGCCTGAAAAAGAGAGGTTATTCGGACCAAGATGTGAAGAAGATTCTGGGAGGAAACTTTCTCCGGGTGTGGCGGGAGGTTACCGAAAAGAGAAAGTAGATATTGAGTATTTATCCTCATCTACTGAGCATCGCTTTTACTCGGGAAGCATTAGCGGGTTTAAATGGGTTTTAACCCGCTTAATTTAAGGGCGAGGAATTGCCCGAGAAAAGAGGGTCAGCCAATGGGTAATAAATATTTATGTTCTCGTCGCAACTTTTTCAGCCGGGTGGCTTATTTGGTGACCGGGGCTGCGGTTATGGAGAGATTTACAGGCTCGCTTTTTGCCTCCCAGTCTGCTCCAGTAAACCGCCCTTTAATTGTTACCAGTAAAACCAACCTATATGTTACCGAGCCCCTTCTTAGCGCAGCCTGGAAGACCCTTGAGGAGGGTGGAAGCCCCCTGGATGCGGCGGAAAAGGCGGTAAATATCTCTGAAATCGACCCCAGAGACCCATCTGTGGGATATGGAGGTTTGCCCAATGAGGAAGGGGTCTTACAGCTTGACGCCTCCTGCATGGATGGACCAAGCTACAATGCAGGGGCGGTGGCGTGCCTGGAGAACATCAAAACACCGTGCTCGGTAGCACGCCTGGTGATGGAGCGCACAGACCATTTGATGTTAGTGGGAAGCGGTGCCCTTCGATTCGCCAGGATGCACGGATTTAAAGAAGAGAACCTCCTCACGGAGGAGGCACGTAAGGGATGGGTAGCCTGGAAGGAGAACATCAGCGAAAGCGACTACTACCATCCGCCAGAGCCAAAAAAGGTTCCTATGGAGAGCGAAGGCACCATCAATGTGTTGGCGTTGGATGCTCACGGGGATATGGCCGGAGTGACCAGCACGGTGGGTCATAAATTTAAAATTCCGGGAAGGGTAGGAGATTCACCCATCATCGGAGCGGGATTATATGTGGATAACGATGTGGGCGCCGCTGGCTCCACGGGGCACGGTGCGGAGTCGATTAAAATCTGCTCCAGCTTTCTCGTGGTGGAAAAAATGAGGGAAGGGATGACCCCTCAGGAAGCGTGCGAGTATGTGTGCCGCCGCATTGCGGAGAAGCACAAGGGCAAGCCCATGTTCAATGTGAAGATGGTTGCGCTGAATAAAAGTGGTGAGTTCGGGCAGGCTTCGGTCCGGGGTCAGATTGATGAGAAGACAAGGAAACTTCAGGGGTTAGGATATGCTGTTTACGATAGGCAGGGATTCCGTATCCTCTATGGGAAGCCTATCCTACCACCCATGACCCCGGAAGAGCGAGGCAAGACTCCACCAAGGTAATCCCGGCAGAACAAGGAATTTTATCAATGGATCATATTTTCATTTACCTCTACCAAAGGAGAGAGTTATGAGCGAAGATGACGAAAACGCCAGCATGGTTATATGATATCAAGAAGCATAGCAGGTGAGAAAATTTAAGTAAATAAAGGAGGTTTTGTCATGAAGACAAAAGTGTTATTACCGTTTGGTTTCCTTGTTACAGGGGTATTTCTGGTAACCATGACCCTGGTCGATTTTGAACCAAACCAGATTTATTCCCCGAGTATTCTTGGCAACTTTGAGAAGCTCAGCAGCGGGAGGTCAATGCGAACCTCCAGTTGCGACCCTGATATCCATGGGAATAGGGATGCCTGGAGCTTAGAACCCGGGGAGTCCGCCGTAATCGCAGACCTTGAGGGTCCCGGGGTCATCACCCACATATGGTTTACGCTTTCCACCGCAGAAAGGAATTGGGGAAGATATATGACATTGCGGATGTATTGGGATGGAGACCCAGACCCTGCGGTGGAGGCTCCATTGGGTGATTTCTTTGCCAATGGAAACGCCATGCACGCCCATGTCAACTCGGTCCCGGTTCAAGTTTCCTCCCAGGGACGAGCATTTAACTGCTTCTGGCCCATGCCCTTTCAGAAGTCTGCCCGCATAGTGGTTACCAATGAATCGGAAAAGGAAAATCGCGCCCTATACTTTTATGTCGATTGGATAAAGCTGGATAAGCTCCCCGCTGATACATCTTATTTTCATGCTCAGTATCGTCAGGAATATCCGGGAGAGGCAATCGAGGAGTATCTTGTGTTCGAGGGAGAGGGACGCGGATGCTATGTAGGGACCGTGTTTTCGGCTATTCTGAGACGCCCCAGCTGGTTTGGCGAAGGAGATGACCGCTTTTATATAGACGGCGAGGAAGTTCCTTCGATTCGGGGAACCGGGACAGAGGATTATTTCTCCACCGGCTATAATGTCCGACCTATGGACCGCTTGTACAATGGCGTTTCCATTCGCGAAGGGGGACGCGGGGAGTGGTTCCCGGGCGCTCGCGTTACCGCCTATCGCTGGCACATAAATGACCCTATAGTCTTCCAGAAGTCGCTGCGGTTTGCTATGGAGCACACGGGATACGGCTTTGGCGCTGCCGATACTGGAGGTCCCCAGGTGAGAAGGGATTATTACTCCTCTGTTGCCTTCTGGTATCAGGTCGGAAAGGCAAAGCGCTTCGCCACCATGCCGCCGGCAAAGGAAAGGATGCTCCCCGCCATTACCATCGAAGCGGAGACCCTGTTTGACAAGATGAAATTCTATCCAGAACAGAAAGCCGAAGTGAGGGGTTACAGATGGCCTTTAGGTCAAGAAGTCTTCTTCGCCAACCGCCAGCCAAGGGGATACATGGAGCTGACCTTCGATGTTCCCGAGAAAGGTGTCTACAATGTACTACTCTATTTCACCACCAGTAAGAATCATGCCATTGTTGATGTCGAGCTCGATGGATTACCGGTAGCCCGGGGCTTCGATACCCACAGCCTGGCAGTGATGGAGAGACAGTTCAGCATTGGAGCACGCGAACTTGATAAAGGACCCCATACATTGAGAATTAGCGCTGTAGATAATTATAAAGATGGGGCTATTGTCTATGCTGCAGCACAAAGGGTTAGAATCGCAGGAGGGCGTGCAGTTAGTGTTCCCATCGAAATGGCTTTGGAAGAAAGAAATATCGGTTATTTCATCTCACTGGATGCCATAGTGCTGGAAAAATTTTCCTTAGATGAGGGAGCATCTCCAGTGAAGTGAGATAATTACTTACACTCCCAGCTTCGTCTGTTAGAGAAGAAGGGAGGGATTATCTGCTTGAGTGAGAGGTCTGTTTTTTATTGGTAAATCAAAGTAAGCAGGATTCTCCGGAAGGGATATAACTTGCCCGCGATGCCTACATATTCTGCAAGATCGAGGCAACTACCCTAAAAAAGGCTGTCAGGATCTGCAAGCGACTCGACATATCCCTTTTTATATAATGAAATTCTGCTCCTTCAAGATTATTTTAACTTTTTGACAGTATGGTGACAGAAATTTAGGCAAACTGGTAGTATATGGTACAAATTGATGTAGATAAAATTTTTCTGCAACTATAAGAGAGTGTGGGAGTTATCTTATATTTCGATAATTTAGGAAAAGGCTTGCCAAGGATTATAAGTCCGGTGCTCTATCCGCTGAGCTACAGGCGCGCTCTTTGTTTTTAATAAGCTCTGTATCTCTCTTAACGCAAACCTTTTCAGTAAGCCTGTTGGATTCTGCCGCACATTTCCTCGTGCTGATGCCTATATGAGAGATTCGAGCCTGTTCATCCTTAAAATATAGCATTTAACTCCTCTAAAGAAAATTATACCCTTTTAAGCCGCTTAGGTTCTATAGTTATCAGATAAGGCTTGAAAAGATATGATTATAATAGGTAAGATTATTATAAAGGCAGCTGATGATAATTCTTAGCTGGAAATAAAAGCATAAAGGAGGGAATTAGCTTAGAGGTAATTATATACATGGCAGGTACAGATATAACCATACACTGTTAGTATATACGACACTGATGTCGTGTGTCCCTGAGTTGTGCGAAAGAAGGAATAAAAATGGAACACGCCAAAGTCCTGTATCTTTCCCGGAAAGCGGTAGAGGAGATTAATCTACCAATGAATGCAGTCATAAGCATTCTGGAGCAAGTGTTTAAGGAAAAGGGGGCAGAAAAAGTTGAGATGCCGCCGAAGCCCGGCATTCACACACGACCGGATGCATTCATCCATGCCATGCCGGCATATATTCCAAGTCTCGAAGCAGCGGGCATGAAGTGGGTTTCTGGCTATCCGGAAAACCAGAGGAAGGGTCTACCTTATATCAGCGGTCTCCTTGTTCTAAACAACCCGGAAACCGGCGTGCCCATAGCCATTATGGACTGCACCTGGATTACCGCCAAGCGAACCGGAGCCGCCACTGCGGTTGCCGCCAAATATCTTGCCCGGAAAGACAGCTCCACGGTGGGCATTGTTGCCTGCGGTGTCCAGGGCAGGAGCAATCTTGAGGCGTTGTGCTGTCTTTTCGGGATTAAAAAGGTTAAAGCCTACGATATCTATCCTGAAATAGCTGAGTTCTTCGCCAGGGAGATGGGTGAAAAACTTCAGCTTGAGATCGAGCCGGTTCAAGAGCTTTCAGAGGCGGTAAAGAACCTCGATATCGTCGTTACCAGCGGTCCAATTGTTAAGAATCCACAGCCAGCGATAGAGGTAGGCTGGTTGTCCAGGGGAGCGTTTGCTTGTCCATTGGATTTTGATTCCTACTGGCAAGGGGAAGCTTTTCGAGAGGCGGACAAACTGGCAACGGACGATCTCGCCCAGATGAATTATTATCGCCAGGAGGGTTACTTTCAAGAAACTCCCGAGCCTTACGCAGACCTGGGCGAAATTGCCGCCGGGAAAAAGCCCGGACGCCAGTCAGACGATGAGCGAACAATCAGCATTAATCTTGGTCTCGCTCTTGAAGATATGGCTACCGCCATCCTTATCTATAGGGAGGCAATAGAGAGAGGTATCGGGTTGGAGCTGCCTCTTTAGGTAGAGCCTCCACACAGCATTTGCTCCACGCAGCGCGCTCCTTTTCCGGTCGCATCGACTCCTTTAGTTGAGTATATTACCACCTGAAGAAAAAGAAATTGTTCCTTTTACTATTCCCCTCACTAATTCAGTACTTACAGTCTCCACAAGAAAGATGCCTTAAAGAAAAACCCCCTCTTTGTTTCCAGGAAACTATCAGCATCTCTGTACTCGCCATCTATCCAGCTGATTTTTTCATAGAGGGAACCGTAACCGACATGGATCACGGTTCCTGGAATGTAGGTAAAAGAAGCCAGAAAATCGGTCATTAACCGCTTCCGAAAGGAATTATATTCCACGATGCCCCTGAAGAACAGGTATTTGTTCATCTGATAGGTATTTCTGCTCCTGATAATGGTATAGTCGTATTCTTTGCTAGAATCGGAATGGCGGTAAAAGTCGGAATAGATTAAACTCAGATCCAGATGAAGCTTTTCCGACGGCAAGTACCTTAAAGTTGCCGAAGCATCGCTTCCATATCCTTGGTATGAGTCAGCAATATAGCGAATTTTATTTATGCGGATATAAGAAAGGCTGAAAAAAAATTGTTTGGTAAATTGGCTCCTGGTGTAAAACTTTAAACCACTCCTGCTAAACTTTTCGCCTAAAAAAACTTCGCTCGCAAGGTTGTATCCCAACCGAATCATTGAACTTCTCGATAGTATCAATCTCAGGTCAAAAGGAATATTTGATTCATAAAGGTCACTGAATTTATCTCTAATCAGATAAGCGTGCACCATAGGGTCAACTCTTTGGATGACCTTGGAATCGGGGTAAAACATCCTCAGTATTCCTGAGCGGAGCCTGGTAATACCTGTCCGGGTGAGATATCCCGTCTCAGTGCGAAAGTCTCTGGAAATATCCTGAAGCCCTAACATGATGAGCATGTCTCTGGTATTATAGAAATAGTGGAGCCCTAAGGCGTGCCCGTCGTCCCTGGGAGAATTTTCATCCACCTTGCTTTGAGACTGGAAAAAGTGAAATCCAAAGAGGGTTGGCGGGTTTATCCTTATCTGTCCATCAGCGCCTAATATCCTGTTAAAGCCATTTTTGCGCTCCCGTCCGGTATAAAATCCACCTATGAAGCCGTCCTTACTTAATGCCCGTTTATAGCGAAAAATAGCAAAATGAGCAAAATCTTCCTCTTCTGTATCAAGCAGCTCATCCATGGCGTAGATTGAGGCAATTGTATTCTTGTCCCCAACCTTGCCATTCAATTTTAGTCCCACTAAAGGGTCGACAATGGTTCGCGTATGCACTATTGCTACGAGAGGGTCCCAGCTATCATAATACCCACCAAAATTAAACTTTTCCAACCCCTCAAGAAAAAAGGGTCTCTTTTCCGGGAAAAAGAGAGCGTATCGCAAATTGAAATCAACCTGTCCGGCATCCGCCTCCACCTGACTGAAATCGGGATTCAAGGTTCCGTCAAGTATCAAATCTGATGTTATCCCGTACTTGGCAGTTAAGCTGAGGTCGCCCCTATCTGCTTCGGATGCTAATTCTCCTTGCTCTATTGAGCTTCTCCGGCTGTAAGTGACAGCAGGAAGCAGCTCAAAAAGTGTGTAGTGTTTTATATCTTGAAAAATAAGCGTCACGGTCTGGGTTAAGAAATTCGCTCCATGCGCAGGGTCCAGGGGAGGATAGGTTCCCGCCTCTGACCGGCGGCTTATCATTCGCTCAAAAATGACGCCCATCTCAACCGGCTCTTTGTGAGAAAAGCGGATGCTTTTAAAAGGGATTTTCAGCTCAAGTGTATATCCTTTATCATCTATTTTCCCCTCACTATACCATACCATATCGACACTCTCATCTTCCAGTCCCCCTTCAAACCTGGAGTCTTGCTGAATACCCAATGGGTTGATATAAAAGGCATAGATCGATTGTTGGTCATTAAAAGAATCTAAATTGATACAAATCCAGTCATCAGGGCGTATATTGTCTCGGCTGGTTACCGAGGCTTTTATTTTGTCGGGCTGGCTATCAAAGCACCTGAAGGCGAAGTAGAGATTCTCCCGGTCATAGGCACAATAAGCTACGGTTTTCTCAACCATCTCTTTGCCAAAATCCGGGTGATAGGTCTTAAAGCCTGTTATATGCGGAGCCTTCTGCCAGACTGGGTCATCAAGTATGCCATCAATTATCGGAGGAGTATTCGTTTTCAATGGTATCAGCGGCTGAGGCTTCTCCTGTGCAGCTGCGGATAATCCTATCAATAGAATGGCACCAGTTAATATAAAGGAATTTGCCTTTCTGCCGATTTGTCGTTTTGCACATCCTTCGGTCATTTTTCTTCAAACCTCCATAAAGTGAAAAATTATAGCATAGTAAAAATTTTCAAGTCAAATTATTATACGAGTTGCCGATGAGAAAGGTTCCTATCATTAATGGGACATTGTGTCAGAAACTTAAGAAAATGGAGTTTTTTACCTAGGTGTGCCTTTATATGCAAGCAAAACAGCGGAAATGCAAAAGAATTTTACCCCACTCCTAAAATTAAGTGTTTCATAACATGGGGCTTCTGAAATCAGCTTTATAAAGGATGAGTGAGAATGTGGGAGTTATGTTTTATTTAAATAACTCAGGAAATGGCTTGTGAAGGATATAAAGTCCGAGGGACACACCAGCACCCATTCGCTTCCGCCCCTTGTGATGTCATAGCCAATTTGTTCGGCCCATCACTGGCAGATGAGGGCTGGTATTTATTCTGCCTCAGAGGATTTCTCCCCACCCTTCTTCTCCTCTGACTCCGGCAAGTTCCTTCTTTCCACTCCGAACTTTCTGCCTGCTGGCCTGTCTATGGGCTCTTGTAAGCTGTCTCTATCTGTTTTAACCATTTGATATATTCGTCGATCTCGGCTTTTGCCTTTTTAACTAAATATCTTCCGAAGTTTCTGGCAATGGCAATTCTTATTTTCTTTTTGAGCAGCGCCTTAACTATATTGCTAATGGTGTAAAATTTCTGGTAAGCTTTGTATATCTCCTCTTGCAGGATGCTTGGTTCAACCAGCTTCGGTTTAAAAAGGACATAGTTACCCACCCCAAAACCGAATCCGTTCTGAGGCATCCCTTTGCCCAACTCAATAAGCAATCTATTCTCTTCTTTCAGCTCATTTGCCAATTGAGTGCCCGGCAGAGGGGTGAGGGGAAGAAACTGCACGGTATCAATCTGGTGTCGGAGACAGAAGTCGGTCGTCCTGCAGATAGTATTCACATCATCGAAGTCGGAGCCCAGGACAAACATCCCATGAACAGTTATTCTATACTTCTCCAGCTTTTCAATGGCGTTGATTATCTCTTCTACACTCTGCCTTTTATTATAAGCCTTTAGTGTGCGGGGGTCAATGGATTCAAAACCGATATTTAGCTGGCGGCAGCCCGCCCTCTTGATTAACGAAAGGAGCTCCTCATCTCTGGCTATCTCTACCCTGACCTGAGCGGTGAAAGTGATGTTTAGTTTTTCCTCTATTATCCGCCTCAGAAGCGCCTTGGTTCTCTTCTTATTGGAGGCGAAGTTATCGTCCACAAAGAAGATATGATGCCGATGCAATAAGGTTGTTTGCCTTTTGACATCTTCAATGACGCTGTCGATACTCCGGAAGCGGAAAGAATTGCCGAAGATTTTAATAATAGAGCAGAACTTACAGGAGAAGGGGCACCCTCTGGAGGTCATAATACTGATAGATTCTCCGGTGATTCTGGTCCGAAGTTTTCTATGATGCTCCACATACCCTTCAATTAAGGAGAAATCAGGGATGATGTCCAGGTTCTTTACCAACTCTCGCGCTGGATTGTGGACTTTTTGGTTGCCCGCTTTATACGATATACCCCCAACCTTATCCAGGCTAGAGTTGTTCTCCAGAGCTTCCAGAAGCTCCACTATGGTCTCCTCCCCTTCACCTCTGACGACATAATCGCAGTAGTCCAGCGCCTCGTCCGGGAAGAAGGTGACATGGATGCCCCCCATTATAACAGGTATGCCTCTCCTTTTAATATTCTCAGCAATTATATACCCTTCGGAGTAGGTGGCTGTATTTACAGAGATTCCCACTGCATCCGATTTGAACACCCTCTCCCAATCTATCCCTTTTATCCCTTCCACATAGATTTTGACATCATAGCCCTTCTGGTTCAATATAGTGCCCAATATGGGGAGTCCCAGGCTGGGATTCTTTAGATGGGAAAATATGTTATATTTGCTCGGAATGGGTTGTATCAAAGTTATAATTTTCATCTAATCTATTTGCTCCTCTTACAAAATTGTAAACAACTTTTTATTGATTGTTTAAATGCTAAGCATTAATGTTGAGAGAGTCGATTTTATCCTTCTATCCTTTCAATTTAAAAAATACTTCTGGAATATTTATAACAGATTAATATGTGAGGGTCAAGGAAAAGTAGAAGGAGGCTCTGTAAAAGATTGGTGTTGAAATTTTTAAAGAACATAAGGAAGTACCTCCCTGGCTTGTTTATATCTTTCTAACTCCAGCAGATAAGCCACTAACACCTGTCAACCGGGGAATCTCTCCATAAATCTCCTTCAATATTTTTGAGTATATAATCCTTGATTTCTTCATAGGCTCCGGTTATAATGTTTGCTAGCGATTTCTGATCCTTGGGTATCTCTTCCTATCTTTCATTTGCCAGGAGATACCCTCTCTCAATTTGAAGAGAATTTCAACACTGAATAATACAGTTTCGTTGTGTGGCTTATGGAAGCTTTACTAAAATAAAAGAGATAGGGATAAAACATAGTTTATCTTGAGGTCTCATGTGAAGTAATCGGATATAATAGATATTTGAAAGAAATCTAAATCTATTTCCAAGATTAACAAGCTATTCATTATTGCCCCATCAGGGTAGAAAGGAGGAACAGATGAACCGTTATCTTATCGCATTTATGCTGGCGGTTGCTGCATGTCTCTTCGTAAACCCGGTTGGATGGAGCCAGCAGTCTTCGCAGGAAGATACCTTCACCATAGCTCTTACCGGAGACTCCATCATCACCCGCCGGCTGTCAGTATACCGCGAGTCCGAGTTTCTTAAGATGATTGAACTCATTCGCTCAACAGATGCAGCCTTTACCAACCTAGAGATGCTCTTTCACGACTACGAGCCCTACCCCATGCACCAGAGCGGTGGAACCTATATGAGAGCTGAGCCCACTCTGGCAAAGGAGCTGAGTTGGGCAGGCTTTGATATGGTTTCCCGTGCCAATAATCATACCGGAGACTATGGCGTGTTAGGCATGCGCCTGACAACGAAGTATGTGGTCGAAGCAGGTCTGGTCCATGCGGGAGCGGGAGAGAGTCTGGTAGAAGCGCGTGAGGCAAAGTTTCTGGAAACTGCGAAAGCCCGGGTGGCTCTGATTTCGTGCGCTTCATCGTTCCCTGACCATTGCCGAGCGGGAAAATCCCGCGGCGATATACCGGCTCGCCCAGGGCTGAATCCGCTCCGGTATTCGACAACTTGCGTGGTGACAGCCGAGCAACTTGAGATGCTGAGGCAGATTCTTGAGCAACTTGGAATGAGATTACCCGAAGACAGAGAGGAGCTGAGGTTTTTTGGCTACCGCTTTGTAAAGGGAGACAAACCCGAGGTGCGCACCGAGCCCCACCAGGAAGACCTCGAAGAAATTGCTGCCGTGGTGAGCAATGCCAGCCGGCTGGCTGACATCACCATAGTGTCCATCCATGCCCACGAAAGTTACCGGGAGCGCTACGCTCCAGCACAGTTCCTGCTCACTTTTGCCCGGGCTATGATTGACGCAGGCGCCGATGTTATTGTCGGGCATGGACCCCATGTGCTGCGGGGGATTGAGATTTACAAGGGTAAGCCCATATTTTACAGCCTGGGAGATTTTATATTTCAGAATGAGACCCTTTTGCGTTTGCCTTACGAGAATTACGAACATTATAAGCTGGGACCCAATAATCATGTAGCCGACTTTAACGATGCTCGCTACGAACACGATAGCAGGGGATTCCCAGCTACCCCGGAAATATGGGAGTCGGTTATCGCTGTCCCGCACTGGAGCGGAAAGAAACTGATAGCCATCAAACTTTACCCTATCACGCTGGGTTATGGAAAGCCCCGCACGGTCCGTGGCCGCCCCCTGTTTGCTGATGACCAGCTCGGCAGAAAGATTATTGAAGACCTTAAACGCTTATCCGAGCCCTTTGGAACTATAATTGACTTCCGGGATGGAATCGGTGTTGTGCGGCTCTCCTCTGAAGCAGGCAAGTGAAGGAAGGTTGAAAAGAGCTATTTTTTTCTTTAAACATTTTTCTTAACTTGATATACTTTAATAAATGTAATCTTTTTTGGGTTAAGGCGGAAAATACCAAAAAGGAAAGGAGGATAGTAAAATGAGTAAGAATGCAAAGGTCTATATCGTAAAAAATCTCACCTTGTGGATTATACCCATTCTCCTCATTATTTTCGCCTTTGGATGCCAGGGCGTCTCGGAGAAGGAAAAACCCATAAGAATTGCCGTGGCCACATTTTCGCACGAAACTTGCACTTTTTGTCCCCGACCGACCACGATCGAGGACTGGGAATACTACGGTCCGCCCACCCGTGATATCCTCACTGCTGACGAGGGATATATCGGCGGTTTTAAAACTGTTTGTGAGGAGTATGGAGGCATAGAGCTGGTGGGTATCCTCTCTCCCCGCGGTGCCAGGGGCGGCTCTTCCGGAAGCTGGATTACCAAAGAGGCTTTTGACAAATACTCATACGGCATTGCCGAAGACCTGAGACAGGCCGGTCATCTGGATGGGGTCTTCCTCGCTCTCCATGGCGCCATGGCGGTGACCGGATTCCTTAAGCCAGAGGCTGAGATTGTGCGACGTGTGCGGGAAGTAGTCGGCGATATCCCTATCATGGTCACCCTCGACCTCCACGCCAACGAAGACCATGAGCTTTCGGATGCTGCTGATGCCGTCTTCATAATCAAGAGATATCCTCATTATGATACGACGCTGCAGGGTGAGCGTGCAGCTCGCGTTATGATCAAGACTATCCGCGGCGACTACCAGCCCACCATGGCCACCAGAAAACCCGGCGTAATCACCCCCAGTGTTTATCAGGGGACGGGTGTTTCCCCGGCTATGGAGATCATGGAGCTGGCTCGCCGATGGGAATGCCGCCAGCGGGATGTCTATGTTTCTGTTGCTTTTGGCTTTGCCTATGCCGATGTTCCCGATGTGGGAGCCACCGTCATGGTGGTGACCAATAATGACCAGGAGCTGGCAGATATGATTGCCGATGATGTGTCCGACTATATCTGGAGGGTGAGGAAGGAGTTTGCGGGAAAGAAGCTCCCCAAGACCAGGGAAGGCGTGGCTTTAGCCATTGAGGCAGCAGAGGCTGGCAAGACTCCGGTTGTTATTGCTGACCACAGCGACAGGACGGGTGGCTCCACCCACATCCTCGAGGAGCTGATCAATCGGGGAGCGAAGAATTTTTGCATTGCCACCCTCCGCGACGAGAAGGCGATTGAAGAGATTCAATCCACGGCAAAAGTGGGCGACGAGATTAGCATCGATGTGGGCGGCTATTCGGACAAATTTGCCGGAAACCCGGTCAGGATTGAGGGGAAAGTGGAGTTTCTGGATGAGTATGGCAGGGGCACGGTAGTGGTGCTTGCCTTTGGTGAGAACAACCATGTCATCCTCACCCCACAGCTGATGCAGGTGACCAGCCCGAGCATATTTGCGCCACTCGGCATAGAGCTTGATAGTTTGGACATCATAGTTCTCAAGTCCCGAGTGCACTTCAGAAGAGGCTTTTATGAGACCGGTTTGGCTGGCGCTATCTTCGAGGTCGATGCGCCGGGCTGGGGTCCCGCTGACCTGACAGTGCTTCCCTATAAGAATATCCCCAAGGATATTTACCCTGTGTATAAGAAGGATTAGCCTCAGAGGCTGGGTAAGCTAAAAATTAGTTGAGTATGTTTTTCCTTTTAAAATGCTGTAAGCGAGCTTTAAAAGGGGAAGGGAAGACTGCTAACTAATAAAGCAATTTCCTATTCCCTGAATGTTTATCGAGCTTTGTGAAAACTAATGGTAGTGTGAGCTTCATAATCAACCAAGGAAGGAGATTGAGTATGAAAATACGGAAACATCATCCGTCAAGATTTTTGGGTCTAACTGGAATCATAGTGCTCATGGCGTTAAGTGTTCTCTGCGCACAAGAAACATTCGATATTAAAGCCAACTATACTAAGGCAGAGTACATGATTCCAATGCGGGATGGGGTCAAACTCTTCACGCAGGTTTACACTCCGAAAGATGAACATCAAAAATATCCTGTACTTCTTTTTCGCACGCCATATTCAGTTGGCTCTTATGGACTCGATAACTACCGAACCGTCTTGGGGCCCAATATAGAGTATGCAAAAGAGGGTTTTATCTTTGTGTATCAGGATGTTCGAGGAAAATTCAGGTCAGAGGGCGAGTTCGTGGTAATGAGGCCTCACAAGACGGTAAAGAGTGGAACCCAGGATACGGATGAAAGCAGTGATACCTATGATACCATCGAGTGGTTATTGAAGAATATTCCTAATCATAACGGGCGTGTAGGACAATGGGGTATCTCATATCCGGGATGGCAAACAGTAATGGGCATGATCGATGCACACCCAGCATTGAAAGCCTCTTCGCCGCAGGCTTCTCCCTCTGACATGTGGATCGGGGACGATTTTCATCATAATGGCGCATTTCGCCTCATGTATACATTCGGTTGGCTATGGGGGAGTGCCCAGACAAGGTCAGGTCCTTCGGAGAGGGGTGTTGCGAGGATCGACTATGGAACCCCTGATGGTTACAAGTTCTTTTTAGGGCTCGGTCCAATCTCGAATGTCAATAAAAAATACTTTCACAATCGTGTTCCCACCTGGAATGAGTATATGGAGCACGGCGACTACGATAAATACTGGCAGCAACAGAATGTGCTCCAGCATCTGAACAACATCAAGCACCCTATTTTGAATGTCGCCGGTTGGTTCGATGCCGAAGATTTTTATGGACCCATGAGTATCTATTATGAGATTGAAAAAAAGAATCCTGACAATAAGAGCATTCTCGTAGTCGGCCCCTGGCTTCATGGAGGATGGGCGCGAATGGACGGCGATGCTTTAGGCAATATTCAATTCGTCTCCAAAACGAGTGTTTACTTCAGGAAAGAGGTTGAATTTCCATTTTTTAATTACTACCTGAAAGATAAAGGCCAATTGAATCTGCCCGAGGCGCTGGTTTTTGAGACCGGGTCGAATCAATGGAAATCGTATGATCAATGGCCGCCGAAAGGAGCAACTGAGAAGAATCTGTATTTTCACGCCAACGGAAAGCTCTCATTTGTT
>CABWKN010000139.1 GCA_902505605.1 Candidatus Guanabacterium sedimentis | reverse complement strand
AAAATACTATATATAAGAAGGAGGGGGTCTTATGTTAAAAAGATTTTATACCATCATCATCGTTCCTCACGCCGCTGCAAAGTTTCGGCAGATAAAAATTCCTCATCATCGCCTGGTATTGATTTCGGTTATCTGTTTTTTTGCCATCATCTCAATTGGCTTTTTTGCTTATAACTATGTTCATTTGAGGGCGAGGGTTAGCGAGCTGGACAGTCTGTTGTTGGAGAACGCTCGGCTTAAGAATGAGAATGCCGAGTATAAAGTTTCTACCGACATCTTGAGCCAGAAAATAGCAGAATTTGATGATTATAGAAAGAAGCTCAACACCATTGCCGGTATTCAACCTCCGCCGGAAGGTGGAGAATACGGCGGTGTTGGCAACCTGGATGATGTACAACAATCTCCCGCTTCAAGAGCTCTGAAGCACAATCTGCCGTCATTGCAACAGCAAGTGAACGACATGGATAAGAATTTTCAGCTATTGATGGACCACTATGAAAACCTGTCGCTTTTGCTGGCTTCCACTCCCTCTATATGGCCGGTCCGAGGATATTTGTCTGGGTATTTCCGTTATCGGAAAGACCCCTTTACCGGGCGTAACTCCTTTCATCAAGGAATAGATATATCTACTCCGTTGGGCAAGCCGGTAATAGCTCCTGCCGACGGCATAGTAATCAGTGCCTCCCGAGACAAAGGCTACGGCAATGTCATTGTAATCAAGCATCGCTTCGGCTATACAACACGATACGGGCATCTGTCGAAATTCGCTGTGAGGAGAGGTCAAGAAGTGAAGAGGGGTGATGTGATAGGCTATATTGGTCAATCAGGCAAAGCCACAGGTCCCCATCTTCACTACGAGGTAAGAATTAATAATAAAGCTGTAAATCCTCTTAACTACATATTGGAGGAGTAGCTCTCCCTCCATTTTCTGTCCCTTTTCCTTGACCGAAAAGGGAAGGAAATTTCTTTCCAACGAGAATTTATATACCTTTGCTTTAGCAAAAGTAACTAATCTCTTATCTCCTATACGTCCTCTGTTTCTCCTTGACTTAAAAGCAGGAATTTGCTATCTTTAATTAAATATTGAACATGATGCTGGTGAATTTTGATGATTGATTCTATTTTATCGAAAATTATAGGCACCAAGCACGAGAGAGATGTGAAGCAGCTCCAGCCCTATGCGGAGCAAGTAAACAGTTTGGAGCCGTCAATCTCCCGTCTAGCCGACCAGCAGCTGAGAGCCAAGACCGCAGAGTTCAAACAGAAAATAGAGGCGGGTGCCAGCCTGGACGAACTTCTGGTGGAAGCATTTGCGGTGGTAAGAGAGGCTGCTAAGCGCACCATCCATATGCGACACTTTGATGTGCAGATCATAGGAGGCGTGGTTCTCCACCAGGGGAAGATAGCAGAGATGAAAACCGGAGAGGGGAAGACCCTGGTGGCCACGCTGGCGGTTTATCTCAATGCCCTGCTGGATAAGGGAGTTCATGTGGTAACCGTGAATGACTATCTGGCTCGGCGGGACAGCGAGTGGATGGGACCCATTTACAAGTCTCTGGGATTATCAGTAGGAACCATTCAGCACGAATTGGACGACAGCCAGAGAAAACAAGCCTATGCCTGCGATGTGACCTACGGAACAAACAACGAGTTCGGCTTTGATTACCTGCGAGACAATATGAAGTTTGGAATCAACGATTATGTCCAGCGGGGTCATCACTACGCCATTGTCGACGAGGTGGACAGCATACTGATAGACGAAGCTCGCACCCCGCTCATAATCTCCGGTCCAGCAGAGGAGTCGACTGAGAAATATTATGTCATCGACCGGATTATCCCTCATCTGAAGAGAGATACGCACTACGAGGTTGATGAGAAAACACGCACCGCCACCCTTACAGAGTCTGGGGTAGCCAGGGTGGAGATTCTTCTGGGGGTTAAGAATCTCTACGACCCATCCCATATGGACATCCTCCACGGCGTGTACCAAGCCTTGAAGGCCCATACCCTTTTCAAGCGGGATGTAGATTATATGGTCAAAGTCGGTCAGGTGATTATTGTAGATGAGTTCACCGGGCGATTGATGCCCGGCAGGCGATATAGCGATGGTCTTCACCAGGCGCTGGAGGCGAAGGAGAGTGTCAAAATAGAGGCCGAAAACCAGACCTTAGCCTCCGTTACATTCCAGAACTACTTCCGTATGTATGAGAAATTGGCCGGGATGACCGGCACAGCCGATACTGAAGCCATGGAGTTCAACAAGATTTACAACCTTGATGTGGTAGTTATCCCCACCAATAAGCCGTTGTGGAGGGACGAATATCCTGATGTCATCTATCGGACCGAGGATGAGAAGTTCGAGGCGGTTATTAGCGAGATAGTTCAGCTCCACCAGAAAGAAGCTGCTTACAACGGTAACGTAGCCAAGGGACAGCCGGTTCTGGTGGGCACAGTCTCCATAGAGAAGTCGGAGAGGCTGAGCAGGATGCTGAAGAAAAGAGGGATAAAGCATGTGGTATTAAATGCCAAATACCACGAGAAGGAGGCTGAGATTGTAGCCCAGGCAGGTCAGGCAGGGGCGGTCACCATTGCTACCAATATGGCCGGAAGAGGGACCGACATTGTTCTTGGCGAGGGGGTTACCGCTCTGGGAGGGCTCCATATCACCGGAACCGAGCGGCATGAAGCTCGTCGCATCGATAACCAGCTTCGGGGGCGAGCGGGGAGACAGGGCGACCCCGGCTCCTCTCGCTTCTACCTTTCTCTGGAAGACGACCTCATGCGCATCTTCGGCATGGACCGCATCTCGGGAATAATGTCGCGACTGGGGATGGAAAGAGGGGTTCCCATTGAGCATCAGATGGTTACCAAAGCCATTGAGCGGGCACAGAAGCAGGTGGAGGCTCAAAACTTCAATATCAGAAAGAACCTGCTCGAATACGACGATGTGATGAACAAGCAGCGGGAGGCTATCTATTCACTCCGGCGTGAGATATTGACCAATCCCGACCAGAGAGAGTACATTTTAGACTTGGCTCAAGACATATTAGATTGGTTGCTGGATACCTATGCCAATGAGGACACCGACCCCAAGGATTGGGATGTCGAAGGGCTGAGTAAAAATATCGCACATTACTACGGGATTAACATGGTTGAAGAAGGGGTCGACGCAGGTCAGCTGAGCTACAAAGAACTTCGGGAACTCCTCTTGGAGAAAATCAAAGGGAAATACGAGAGAAAGGAGAAGGAGTTCGGTTCCGAGGCTATGAGAATGCACGAGAGGATGCTGATGTTGCAGATCGTGGACTCCCAATGGAAAGACCATCTCTATGCCATGGACCACCTTAAGGAGGGTATTGGGTTGCGGGGCTATGCGCAGCAAGACCCTCTGGTGGTTTACAAGCGGGAAAGCTTCGAGATGTTCAGGCAGATGAAGGAGAGAATAGAGGACGATATTGTCCGATTCCTCTTCCTCATAGCGCCTGCCCCTGCTCGAGAGGAAGAGGTGGTCGCGGCTAAGCGGAGATGGGCAGCTAAGGTCCCTTCCGCCTCTTCGGAGCCGGTCAGGGCTAAGCCAGTTAAGAGGGACTCGAGAAAGATTGGACGAAATGACCCCTGCCCCTGTGGCAGTGGTAAAAAATACAAGAAGTGTTGCTACCTGAAAGGGGTTAAAGTATAGAATTATTTATCCTTCCAGTCCACCCTTAGTAGGATTTACCCGCACTTTATTATTAGGGGGCACTGTAATTAAGGGTAAATTTCTTTAACTTCTTAGATTCCTTACAGGGGGTGAAGAGGTTTTATTTTTTAGCAAGGAAGTAAACCAACTTGAGAAACGGAGGTCTACATGCTTGACGAAAATCCTCCTTTCGGCTTAACCTTTGACGATGTACTGGTGCTACCGGCAAAATCAGAGGTCTTGCCGAGACAGACCGATGTCACCACTCAGCTCACAACCAATATCCAACTGAACATACCTATTATAAGCGCTGCTATGGATTCGGTTACCGAGGGACGCTTGGCAATTGCCATTGCCCAGCAGGGTGGGCTCGGTGTAATCCATAGAAACCTTACCATAGAGGAGCAGTGCTCTGAAGTGGATAAGGTAAAGCGCTCGGAAAGCGGGATGATAATTGACCCTATTACTATGTCCCCTGACAAGAAAATTTACGAAGCCACGGAGGTGATGCAGAAATTCAAAATCTCAGGGGTTCCCATAGTAAATGATGAGGGAAAGCTGTTAGGGATTCTGACCAACCGCGATATCCGTTTTGAAACCAAGCTTGATTTGCCTATCTCCGAGCGGATGACCAAGCAGAACCTGATAACGGTCCCTGTGGGGACTACCCTCGATGAGGCGCAGCAGATTCTCCTCGAACACAAAATAGAAAAGCTGCTGGTGGTAGACGAGGATTATAAGCTGAGGGGCTTAATCACAGTAAAGGATATACAGAAGAGGCGTCAATATCCCAACGCCTGTAAGGATAAACTGGGCAGACTCAGAGTAGGGTCTGCCATAGGGGTGACAGGCGATTATAAAGAGAGGGCGGCAGAACTGGTGAAAATCGGAGTTGATGTGCTGGTGATCGACAGTGCTCATGGTCATTCCAAGGGAGTGATGGAAGCCATCAAATTACTCAAGCAAAGGTTCCCCGACACCGACCTCATTGCCGGCAATGTGGCCACCAAAGAAGCCACCGATGAGCTAATAGGGATGGGGGCAGATGCCATTAAGGTGGGCATCGGTCCGAGTTCTATTTGCACCACCAGGGTTATCGCCGGCGCAGGGGTGCCCCAGATAACCGCTATTGCCGAATGCGCCCAGGCAGCTAAACCTCACAAAATCCCCATCATCGCTGATGGAGGTATAAAATATTCGGGCGACATCACCAAAGCCGTCGCAGCGGGAGCCGATGTGGTGATGATTGGGAGCCTCTTTGCGGGAACTGATGAAAGCCCGGGAGAGGTGATCCTCTACCAGGGACGAGCCTACAAGACATATCGAGGGATGGGCTCTCTGGGGGCGATGAAGGAAGGCAGCAAGGACCGCTATCTCCAGCAGGAAGAGCTGGAAGAGACCAAGCTGGTCCCCGAAGGTATTGAAGGGCGAGTTCCCTATAAAGGATCATTAGCCGATAGCGCCTATCAGCTCGTCGGCGGTTTGCGAGCGGGAATGGGGTATTGCGGATGTCGGACTATTAAGGAACTTCAGGATAAAAGCAGGTTTATAAAGGTTACCAGTTTTGGTCTGAAGGAAGGGCATGTCCACGATGTGATAATCACCCAGGAAGCCCCCAACTACAAGCTCACCTAAATCTCCTTTGGAAAGGAGATAGTAATTTTCCTTTTACGCTCTCCTTCTGCGGAGAGTCTCACCACAATAGCCGATGCCGGGCTGAAGGGTCCTAATTTCTCCCCCCATTCTACCATTACCACATTGGCCGGGGTCATAATCTCCTCCAGACCAAGGTCATAAAGCTCCTCAGGGCCTTTAATTCGGTAAAGGTCGATGTGGAAAAGTTTTAGTCTTCCGCGGTATTCGTTTATCAGAGTAAAAGAGGGGCTGGTTACCTCGGTGGAGCCTTTTATTCCCAAACCGGAAGCTAAACCTTTGGCGAAGATAGTCTTTCCACTGCCCAGCTCCCCTATGAGGAGGATTGTCTCCCCACCCTTCAGCCTTTTGCCTAATTGTTCGCCCAGATTAAAAGTCTGCCTGCGGGATGTTGTGCGGTAGGTTATTTCTTTTTTCGGTTTTTTAGCGTTCATTCCTTCTCAAATCGGAGGAGTGCATCGGGGAGGAAATCCAGGATATCAGCGGCTGCCAGGTAGTTTTCCCCCATCTGCTCGGCCGCCAGGTCACCCGACAATCCATGGAGATAGACCCCCAGGATGAGGGCATCGGTCAGAGGCAGCCTCTGGGCTACCAAACCGGCTATCATCCCTGTAAGTACATCGCCGGTTCCACCGCTTGCCATGCCAGGATTTCCGGTTGGGTTGATGTAGACTTCCCCTTCGGGAGTGGAGATGACCGTCCGGTATCCCTTAAGAACCACCCACAGATGATGGTCCTGGGAAAAACGCCGGCATATTTCGGTGCGGTCTTTCAGTATCTTTTCTGGCTTCATTTTTATCAATCTGGCCATCTCACCGGGATGGGGAGTTATCACCAGGCTTTTCCCTGCACCTGTTAGTTTGTCAGGGCAATCGGCGAAGGCATTGAGTCCATCGGCATCGATTACCGTCGGCAAGGAGGAGGTGCTGACCACCTGCTGAATATAGTACTGGGTCTGAGAGTTAAGGGAGAGTCCCGGACCAATAGCCAGGGCAGATTTACCCTCCATCAGGTGATGGGTGGGCTCAATGGCTTTCTCAGAGATGGTTATGTCGGTGGTTTCGGGGAGGGCGGCGGTCATCACCTCGGTGAGCTTCACCTCCAGTATGGGATTGCAGCTCTGGGGAGTAGCTACGGTTACCAGTCCGGTGCCTATTCTCAGGGCTCCTTCTCCCGCCAGGCAGGCGGCGCCGGTCTTCCCCTCGGAACCGGCTATTATAAGCAAATGCCCATAGTGACCTTTGTGAGTATTGGCCTTACGCCTGGGAAAGATTTCCCTTATCAGTTGCTCATCTATGAGATTGGTGTGCACACCTTCTTCTTCAATTACCCTGTGGGGGACGCTTATGTCGGCTACCACTAATTTTCCGACATACTCCTCCGCTGGAGGGAGGATATGAGCATATTTGGCACAGGCAAAGGTGACCGTGAGGTCTGCCTTTACAGCGGTACCGATGACCTGGCTGGTGTCTGCCGATAGCCCTGAGGGGATATCTACGGAAGCAACCATGACTCCCGAGCGGTTTACCTCTTCTATAATTTCCTTATAAAAGCCAGTCACCGATTTGGATAGCCCGGTACCCAGCATGGCATCGACAATGAGTTCGAAGCTCTGCAGGGGGAGCTTCTGCTTCTGCCAGAGCTGAGGAGTAGGGACTTCAAGAAGCTCTATTCCCATATTGACAGCGATATTGAGGTTGATCTTAGCATCTCCGGTAATCTCTTTCCGTCGGCCTAACAGGATTATCAGAGGTTTATGCCCTCTGTTATAGAGATGTCGCGCCACTACATAGCCATCCCCTCCGTTGTTTCCTTTCCCGCAGAAGATAGCAACCTTCATAGGGAGGGTTGGCTGCCGCATATCTTCGATAGCCTTGACCATTTGCAGCCCTGCGTTCTCCATGAGAACAACCCCTGGTATTCCTACCTGTTGAATCGTCTTTTGGTCTATCCTTTTCATCTCTGCGGAGTTTAGAATTTTCATTGGCATCACTTACCTCCCAAAGTTATTGCCCATGCTTTGAAAGGGGATTTTCCACCCCGATACTTTAAGAACAACCATGGCTTTAATCCCTTATTCTGTAGCAGGTTAAAATCGCCTCTTCTCTAACCGACCATTACGCTCTCCTCGGGGTAGGAGTAATGGGCGCTTATCCCTTTTTTAGCCAGAGCGAGGGCAAGGGTGAGGGGACCTAATCGACCCATAAACATCATAGCAGTTATTAATACCTTGCTGGCGCTGGTCAGCTTGGGGGTTATCCCGGTTGATAATCCTACCGTTCCGAAGGCGGAGACCACTTCAAACAGGGTTCCCAGAGGATTGGAAGAGGCGCCGTCAGGTGAGTGATTCCCCCGCTCCGCAATGAGCACCCCGAAAGTTATTACTGCTATTATGATTATAGCTGACAGGATGATGATGGAAGCCCTGTTGATGACTTCCTCATGGAGCGTGCGTCGGAATATGTTTACCCTCTCGCTTCCTCGCAGTTTGGAGACCAGATTGGCAATTAATATACCCATGGTGGTTGTCTTCACACCACCTCCCGTGGAGCCTGGAGAGGCGCCGATGAACATAAAGATGATGATAAAGAACAGGGTCGGGTTACTCAGTATGGAGAAGTCAACGGTGTTGAATCCTGCAGTGCGAGGGGTAATGCTCTGGAAAAGGGAGACGAAAAATTGTTGAGCGGGAGGGAGAATTTTAAGAGAGTAGTTTCTCTCTATAAACCAGAAGATTATTGCCCCCAGAGGGATCAATAGCACGGTGACAAAGACGGTGATTTTGGCATGCAAGGAGAACTTGAAGGGACGCTTCTGTCTGAACCTGGTCAGGTAATAATAGACCTCTAATATTATGATAAAGCCTATTCCACCAATAATTATCAACAAAGGGACTACTGTATTGATAAGAGTGTTCCCTTTAAAATCAGAGAAGCTATTACTGAACAGAGAGAAGCCCGCATTGCAGAAGGAGGATATGGAATGAAAGATGGAGAAATAAATAGCCTTGGCCATGGACATTTTCTCTTGAAACACAGAAAAGAGCAGGGCTGCTCCAGTGAGCTCTATCGCCAGGGTGACCAGGACGACGGTTTTTAACAGGGTAGAGAATTGCTCCAGGGGCTCAGGGCTGAAGACCTCCCCCACCATCATCCTCTGGTGGGGAGCAGCTCTTTTTCTAAGCAACAGGGTAAAAAAGGTTGAGAAGGTCATGATCCCCAGCCCCCCTAACTGAACCAGGCACAGGATGACCATCTGTCCGAACAGGGTGAAGTCTCCTGGAGTGTCCATCACAATTAGCCCCGTGACACAGGTAGCCGAGGTAGCGGTGAAAAGGGCATTAACCGGAGAGATGCCCCTCACCGTAGACACGGGGAGAAGCAGCAAAACGGTGCCCACAGTGATGAGGCTGAGGAAGCTCAAAGCTATAATTTGGGTCGGCTGCAGCCTTTTGGTCAGGTTAGGCATCTTCGCTTTGTTAAGGTTAGCAGATTTCCGGGCTTGTCTCTCGGGAGCTGAAAAAGGTAGTGGCAAAGGAGTATGAAGCCCGGTTATTCCTCCCTATTATTAGAAGAAACGATTTTCTTTTTGGCATTTTTGATGATTTCAAGGGGCTTGGGGGCTACCAATCCGGCTGAGACTATCAGCTTAAGAGCCTCTTCAACAGTCATGTCGAGGGGTTTTATGTCCTCTTTGGGAACCAGCACCATCATTCCTGAGGTCGGGTTGGGAGTGGTGGGGAGGAAGACATACATCAGCCCCGCACCAGTGCCTCGCTCGGTTTTTAGGGTCGACTCTTTGGTAATCAACCCGATAACCCATAACCCTTTGCGAGGATATTCTACCAGGGCAACTTTTTCAAAGGATAGTTCCTCTTTCGTTTGAGGGGCCAGGGCACCGGAGATCTGTTTGACGGAGCCATAGATGACTTTTATCAGAGGAATGCGGAGCATTAATGTGTCAAAAGCGGATATAATCCTTCGTCCAAGGATATTGCTACCGATGACTCCAATGAGGAGAATGATAATTAGCGTGGAAAATAGCCCCAGGGTGAACGATATTAAAGCACCCCAGAAACCTTCGAAAGGGAGAGAAAGCCCCACTATCTCTAATCCCCGGTAGATCAAAGGAGTGATATAGCGATTAACCCGGCTTATCAGATAGAAAAAGAGCACAATGGTAATCAACAAGGGGAATATGATGAGCAAACCTGCGACGAAATTTCGTTTCAGGAAGCTGCGAGTTTTGTTTTTAACCATGGGTAGACAATAATAGGTTCATGAAACAATCTTTGGCTCTATACCACGCCAGAACTTGACCAGATAGTCGGTAGCCGAGATCAGAGCTGCCAGCATTACTCCCCACATGCCTATGGTCCCCAGCAAAACCAGCCTGCCCAGAATATCCTTACCCAAAATCAAAATCATAATGACGACTACCTGGGAGAGCATCTTAAATTTACCCAGAGATGATGAAGGAATGGAAAAACCCTGCGAGGAAGCAATACTACGGAGCCCCATAACCGCAATTTCTCTTCCCAGGATGATAACCACCATCCAGGCGGGCACCAGCCTTAGCTCCACCAACGATATAAAAGCAGCCGAGATTAACAGCTTATCAGCGACAGGGTCAAGGAGAGTGCCCAAACGGGTTATCTGTTTTCTTCGGCGGGCTAAATATCCATCCAGAAGGTCGGTGACAGATGCCAGCAGGAAAATCGACCCCCCGATGATCTCCTTCTCGGGAAACTTGGTCAACAAAACCACCACCAGTAAAGGGACAAGGAAGATGCGGGTGATGGTCAAATAATTGGGCAGATTTATTCTTCCTTGCCGCTGTTTAATGAGCCTGGTCCTTTTGAGCTGATGATTCTCCATAAATTGAAAAAAATAGACGCTAAACGCTACTTAATTATATACTACACCCTGAGGCAAGTCAACAAGTCAACCCGATATTTCCCGGTAGATAGGTGTTATTTGTAGTTAATTTTCTTCTTGACAAATAGCCCTTCACGCCTCATTATAAGAATTCTAATAAATAAGGAGTTTTAGAAGCTTTTCTGGAAGGCGGTCATGTCCGAAGCTGGGTTAACCTGGATTCAGTTTGTGGTGTGTGGGGCGATTATTGTCATTACCGGCACCAGGCTTTCCCGATATGGGGATATGATAGCCGAAAAGACCGGCTTGACGAGGAACTGGGTGGGGCTTTTTCTGCTGGCGATGATCACTTCCCTTCCCGAGATGGTTGCCTCTTCTTCGGCATCCGTTATAGGTGCTCCCGATATTGCCATGGGTAACATCTTCGGGAGCAATCTGTTCAACCTGATGATACTGGTGGTTCTCGATTTCATGTGCCGCCGCAGCCCCATGCTGTCGAGAACAAAGGCTAACCACATCACAACCGCTTCTCTGGGTATTTTGCTGAGTGGGATAGCAGCCGGTTCCATCCTGTTCTATTCCCTGGTTGGGAGGGAGCGCTTCCCTAATTATTCTCATTTTTACTTAGGAGGGGAACCCCTGCTGATTCTCGTCATCTATCTGTGGGGTATGCGGCTAATATTTATGCGCGAGAAGAAGTTAGGGACTGCGGGGGAGGAGGCTGAGGAGCTCAAGTATTCTGATATATCCAAGGGGAGGTGCTACAGCTTATTTACCCTTTATGCGGCGATGATTGTCTTTGCCGGTATAAGGCTGACACAGATGGCAGAGGTGATCTCCCGCCTTCCTCTGCATCTGGCAGGGCGGGAGATAATAATAGGTCAGACGCTGGTGGGGATAATTCTGGTTGCTATCGTTACCTCGCTACCAGAACTGGTGGTCTCCATCGGTGCCTTTCGTCTGGGAGCCATGGATATGGCGGTGGGTAATATGCTGGGGAGCAATATGTTCAATCTCCTGGTTGTTCCCATAGCGGGGCTGCTGTTTGTGAAGGGACCCATTTTGATGTATGTCTCCGTTAATCATGTGGTGACCGCCTTATTGGGGATAGTCATAGCCATGGTTGTCATTCTGGCTCTGAAAATCCGCTCTACCCGCACCCTCTGGGGAACCGCCGGGGTGGAGAGCTGGGTAATGCTGCTGATCTATCTTGCCGGTAACTACCTCATCTTTAAGATGAACCTCACCCTTTTGCCATAGAATCTCACCTACCAATAGCTTCTCCTTAGCTTTTGACAGCGGTGACTAATTTAGGATAAAGGCGGGAAAATTCTCTTCCTGATTTAGCCAAGTGAGTTGATATAGTCGACAATCCCCTTGTAGATGGCTTCGGAGAGACGTTGGCGGTAGAGGGGCTGATTCAGGAGGCGCTCTTCATCTGGATTGGTGATGAAGGCAGCTTCCACAATGATGCTGGGCATATTAGCGCCGATGAGAACATAGAAAGGTGCCTGTTTGACCCCCAGATTGTTGGTCGTTTTATAATGTCTGCGCAGAAAAGATGACATTCCCTGCTGCATATAGGTGGCAAACTCTTTTGACTCGCCTATTTTGGTATTGAGGGTTATCTTCTTTATCAGTTCCTGGAGCTTGCGGATGTTTTTACTGGAGATGGCGTTCTCTCTGGCGGCGGTAGCCTCGGCGTCGGGAGTGATGGCGAAGTTCAGGAAGTAGGTGGCCATCCCCTTTAACTTCCTGTTGTTGCTGGCGTTAGTATGAATGGAGACAAAGAGGTCTGCCTCGTTGGAGTTGGCAATGGCGGTGCGCTCTTCCAGGCTGAGAAACCGGTCGGTGCTGCGGGTCAGAATCACCTCACAGCCTATCCCGTTCTCCAATAACTTTTTCAGACGAAGGGCGATATCCAGGGTTATGTCTTTCTCCCGCAGACCGTTAGAGCTAAGGGCTCCGGGGTCTCTTCCTCCGTGCCCGGGGTCCAGAACAATCCTTCCCACCCGAAGCCCTAACTGGCGTGCCAGCGAGTATCTTCCGCCGCGGTTCGGCTGGGAGCTCTTGGGAGGAGTCTCCGTGGACTTCGCCAGATGAGCCGGGGTGACCTCTCTCCCTTTTCCGGTGCCCAGTATGTCTATTACGATGCGGTTGGGATTGTAAAGCGGGAAGACCGAATAGTCGCTGATGCTGGCGAAGTCGAGCACCACCCGCACCACTTCCTTATCGTGCTGAGCTATCCTGATTCTTTTGAGAAACCCGTCTTTGACCGGGAAGGTCATCCCCGCAATATTGGGGCTTATCTGAGCAGGGTAAAGGTCGAAATATATGCGGTCGGGGTCAGTGAGGCGTTTGTTCTCATACTGCACCTCATCATCAACATCGATGACCACCCTGGTGTATTCGGTGCCGGTCCAGTGGCGGATATTGTTCACCACTACCAACTCATTTCTCCTCTGACCTCCCCGCTCAATGGAGGTTATCCTCTCTCGGGCGAGTTGGCACTGAGGGCTCTGGGGGAACCTCTCTATGAATTCGAGGTATTTTTCTTTGGCTGCGCCCTCATCCTTAAGCTCAGAGTAGTAAATATCGGCTGTGGTAAGGAGCGCTTGTTCGCCATAAGTGCTGTCTGGATACTGGCTCAGGAGAGTATTAAGACAAAGGAGGGCTTCCATCAGGTATTCCTGGCTGCCGAATGAGTTGAACATCTCCTGGTAGATTTCGGCTACTTGAAAGACGACCTTATCCGCCAGGGTGGAGCGGGGGTAAAGGATGACCACCTCCCTGAAGGAATCGATGCACTTTTTCCACGCCGCCGGTTTCCTCTTTAAAGAGGGTTCCTTTTGTAGTTGGATATATTTTGCCATTGCCTGTTGATGCAGCCGGAGGTCTTCTTTCTGCTCCTGAGCAAGGATCTTGAGATGAGAGAGACAGAAAAGGGATAAGCTTAATAGCGCTAATAGGAGAAACAACCGTTTAAGAATTCGCAAAATATAAACCCCGCCTACATCAATCTCTACTTATCTAAACAGCTTACTTAGCCTACCAAAAGCTGCTAATTATATTAAAATAAAACAACCTTTTTGTCAAGATATAGTTAGCGTGGAGCTTTTGTGAAGATGAAAAGCCTCTTTTTTTGGATGGATTTTGGCTCCGATTTAGCGGTTATATTTTATCACCTCATAGGGTTTAGATTTTGGGATAACCGAGCTGTAACAGAGCCTCCCCTGGCTATCTCTATATTTGTAAATTGTCTTCCGAGCGGGGGAGCGGTCGCCAGACCCTGTCCCGGGCGAAGTGGCTGAGGAAGAAGTAGAGGGGAATGACCCTGCCCCTTGATAGAGACTGGTGACTTTCCTTACATAGTTTCTGGTCTCCCGGTAAGGGGGTATCCCTTCATATTGGTCTACCGCATTCACCCCGGCATTGTAGGCTGAAAGGGCTAAGGGGAGGTCGTTCTTATAAAGCTCTAACAGATATTTCAGATGTTTTACCCCTGCCTGGATATTCTGGCGAGGGTCCCAGATGTCAGAAAGCCCGTATCTGGCAGCAGTCTCCGGCATAAGCTGCATCAGCCCCCTGGCACCCTTGCGTGATAATGAGCTGGGATTGTAATCTGACTCCACCTGGATGACGGCGTGTACCAGCTTGGGGTCTACCTGCTGTTGGGCGCAAATCTCTTCGACCAGAGGGGCATAGGTGAGAAAGTTCTGCAGGTTGACTTGACGGGCACCCGAAGAGGAGGTTGTGGCTCTTACTACCCTTGCATCCGCTCGGGAAGCTATGTTGGAAAATACCACCGAGCCCTTCTTGTTTTTATAGGCGTAAATCTGAGCGCTTAATACCGCAGGAAAGAGACTCAGAATAAGGGCCACTACTACGATGCTCTTCTTCCTCTTGCTATGAATCACTGCCATTTTTCCACTTCTCAAATGCAACAGGCTATGGAGAATAAACTTCCTCTAATCTATCTCAATCTTGCAATACACCGCAAAGTGGTCGGAGGCCTTGCGGCTTTCTCTGTTTTTATCCCCGACTTTTCCAGAGTCCATGACATATCGCACGGGGTTGGCTGGTCGCAGCATATCCGGTGAAACCAGGATGTGGTCAATCCATACCCGGTGGCGGTAGCCTAAAGGATGACTGACAATAGGGTCAGGGAAATCTGCTGTCCAGAGCTGTTTCTTTAATCCGGATTCCCTTGTCATCCACCACAGTGCGTTGTGGAATATTCCATCGGGCTGGTAGACAGACCCCATCACGGTCTCCACGAAGCTTTTCCCAATCATCTTCTCAAAAGGGTCCAGCCCCGGACCGTCATTCATATCCCCCATTACCATAATTGGAAGAGGGTTAGGCTCCTGCAACAAATGGTGCAGGCGGTTGCGGAGCTTGAGTGCCTGACCCACCAGGCGTTTGCGGTTGGCGAGTGAAATCTTCTGGAAATCTTGCAGGTCCACAACCGAAAAGATGCCTTTGGATTTGGTATGGACTAAAATGATGCGCAGTCGCGGACCACCCGCACCGACCTCAACGACCGCCTCCAGGGGTTTGCGGTCCCATTGGTGTCGTTCCTTCAGCCCATCCTCTTCTATATCAGCGACCCAGGGTTCATAGTAAGAGATGGCATCGTCAATGGAGATGACCGAGAACGGCTCTCTGTAGTAAAAGACGAGATTCTGGCTTCCTCTGCTAACTCCGTGAGCTAACTGATAGCCGGAGCCGGGGAGGTAATGGTCAATAAAGTGACGGTGCTCTTCGGGAGAGTTTGCTGCCTCGCAAATTCCCAGTACATGGGGATTGATGTCCTGAATTACCCCAGCGATCTTGAGCGCTCGCGTTTGCTCATCCGGCTTGATAACATTATTCTCAAACATCAGGTTCATGTGCTCGATATTATAGGACATAACAGTAAATTCGGGCATTTTATTCTTCTCTTTCTGCTATATGCTTTTGTATAACTTACCCATAATCAATAAGTTCAAATATACATCTCTCTCGCTGAATTTCCTACCTCTATTCTTAATTATTAGATGACTGACTTATCTATAAAATATCAAAAAACAGCTATATATGTCCGTTTTTTATATTTTTAACTGATCTGTCTCTCTCCTCCAATCGCTTCAAACATTATGCTATGGCAATAGCTTTTACTTCAGCAATTTTTTTCGTAATTATATATGAATTATGCCAAAAGCTGATAATGATGTCAAGCACACAAATATACTTTTAGAGATAAAGCTATGCCTGTCAATTAATAGCGCAAAAAGAGCCAGGCTTTTAACATATATTGCATTTTCCTCTTGACATCTTGCAACAAATGGTATAGATTTAATTTTGGGAGAGTCCAATGCTTGGCCGCCCAGCCCATTTTATGGGTATACCTCCCAAGCAACATATTTTGGGCTCTCCCTTTTACTTTATATTATGGTATGAGACACGGACTAAATTAAGCCCCTCTCTATTCACTAGAAAAAGGAATAACCCGCCTCTAGATCAATAGTAAATGGTTGGTTTTTATATTATTACCTTTACCAGAAGGGCATAAGAAGAAAGGCTATCAAGAGGTCTTGATGGAGGCTCTGTGTTTTTGAGGGTTACCATCAGGCGCCATAATTACGATTGCTGATCTAAAAGACATAATAAGCTTCCTTAATTCTTTATAAATGATTTCCAAAAGCCATTACGTAGATTATTTCGCTTAATGACTTGAATGTTTGCGAAATTACAAACGAAGGGAGCTATGTCATGATTGACCAAGGTTTTTGTCCGTA